>CAZWVP010000074.1:0-6137 GCA_964636635.1 uncultured Candidatus Peribacteria bacterium | reverse complement strand
CGAAGTTCAGCCCTGTGTTGAACCACTGCGGGCTGTTGGGCGCCGCCATCTGGTAAATGAGCATGTAGTTCAACTCGTCTTCAAAGGCTTGGGCGTCCTGAGCGGTTTCGAAGTACCCGTACTTCTCCCCCCAGTGCCGCCAGCACCCCACCAAACGACGCACCACCTGCTTGGCCGTACGCTCGGGTCCGGTGATGACGTTGCCGTCTTTGTCTTTCATCACATTGCCCTTGGCGTCGTATTGCGGCACTCCCGCCTTGCGGAAATACTTGCTCACGATGATGTCGGTCGCCACCTGACTCCAACCCGCGGGCACCTCCACGTCTTCCATTTGCGACACCACGGACCCGTTCGTATTTTTGATCTTGCTCGTACGCTTTTCGTACGTCACCTGCTCGAGCGGATCGCTGCCCGGCGTGGTGAACACACGCGGGATGGAAAGGGCATGCGTGCCGAGACCGGCGGAAACGGAAGTCGACGTGCGAGCGGAAGAGGGCGACATGGGTGAGAAAAGGGAGAGGGGGCTGAAAAACCTAAAAACACAATATGTTGTGTGTCGAAGGGAACAATCACACAGGATATTGAGTTCGCCACCCTTGCGCAATAGTAGATGAGGTTGGTTTTTTCGAGTGTCAATAAATTTCCAAAGGCTTACACAAGCAGCAAGAACGACAATGTCTATTTTCATCGACACCGCGCGTCCGCCATTCGGCCTGTACGAAAGACCGCGAAGCAATCATACTTCGCTCATGCATATCGTCCAGATTGTCGCCGGTACCAACACCCCCAGCAATTCCAGCGTACTCGCCGATGAGTTTTGCGCGGGCATTCGCCAAACTTCGCCCGATTGCGAGGTTCGCACCTACCATCTGCGCGACTTGAATCTCGCGCATTTTTCCTTGGAGTGTTACGGCAACAACTGCCCCGTCGAACCCGACTTCGAAGCTTTCAAAAGCGACATCCAAACGGCAGCCGGAGTGCTGATTTCCACCCCCGTGTGGAACTTCGGCGTGCCGGCGCACTTGAAAAATCTCATCGATCGCATGGGCGCGTTCGCCTTGGATGAAAGCCATTCGCTGGGCACGTTCAAGGGTAAGCCGTTCTATCTCATTTTTACCGGCGGCATGCCGGCTGCGGCCTGGCCGTTCGTGCGCGGGAATTTGAACCACATTTCCAACGCCATCTCCTATTTCGGAGGTTCGGTGTTGGGCATGCACTTCGAAGGCGGTTGCACGTTGGGGCGGGGTGTATTCGGTTTGGTGGTGGATAAACGTCCGGCCAGCCTGAACGCCGTGCGCGAAAAAGGTGCGGCATTTTGCCGGCAGGCGGACGTGTTCGCGCGCACGGGAGCGTTGCCTTTCCGCTATATATTGATCAAAAAAATTGTACGTATTATGCAGCTGACCAAAAAGAAGCTGGGCTTATAGCAACACGCTACCAACCGCGTGCTCCAGTGAACCAATTTCGAAGCGAATCGCGT
This sequence comes from uncultured Candidatus Peribacteria bacterium, assembly GCA_964636635.1. Lineage (GTDB taxonomy): Bacteria > Patescibacteriota > Gracilibacteria > Peribacterales > Peribacteraceae > CAZWVP01. The sequence continues at coordinate 4,657 of CAZWVP010000074.1, read as the reverse complement.
CGCAACGTCGGCAACTGTCGAATGGGAATTTCGCCGCGCGGTTCCAAATCCACGAACGCGATGGCGCGCAAGTGACTCCCGCGCAAGCGAATGGTCGGCGGCAGCGTGAGCACTGCCTTCAGGGGCACTCCGCGACTGTTTCTGTCCACCACCGTCCACTCGTTGTAGTTGATGGCCAGAACCTTCATTTTGCGCGTGTGGTAAATGAGAATGCCGGGCACGGCCGTACCGCAGGCAAAGGACGGGTCGTGACGAAACGTGAGAATGACCTGACGACGCCAACGATCGTACCGAAATTGCTCCACGTGCAAACCGTCATGATGCGTGCTTGGCAAAGGGCCGGTTTTGTAGGTGCCCACGCCGCAGAAATAACCGTCTTTGTCCAAAAGACCCCACGGATGCCAGACGCGGTCCGAAAGAATTTGCCACCCCAACGGCAGTACTTTGGAAGCGGAGCGCAACACCCCGTACAAAGCGGACCACGAGAATTCGTGCGGATACCACGAACGCACCCAGCCGCAGAAACGTTTGCACGAGCGAAGCAGCGTCGGCACGATTTCATCGAAGCACGGAAGTTGGATATCTTTGAGGAGGTGCTTCCACGCTTGCGCAAACCAGCCGTCGAAATGCACTTCGGCCAGCATGCTCCCGGCCGTAAAGCCGGCGTCACTGAGTGAGGCGGTGAAGCGCAAACGGTCGAGCGGAACGGGAAATGCGGTTATTTCAAACAAACAGTTTTTGCTCTCCAAAATAAGCGAACCGTTGCGGTACGTGCCGTGAAATGCAAAGAGAAAGAAGCGCGGCACGGGAATGCCCACCGTGGTGTTGCCGTTCTCATCCAAACCGAATTTCTGCACACCCCACGCCACCACACGTCCGGAAACGGGGTCGTAGCGCACGATGCGCACGTCGATGACCAGACTGGCGATGGCGATTTGGTCGAAACTCGGCACGATGGACGGCGAGTACACGGACATGTGCGTGATGCGAAAGCCCGTCAATTCACCGATATCGGGCGGGTCTTTGGGTGCTTCGACTTTCACCTGCAATGTGCCGCTGACTTCATGCTGCACGCCGTCCACCGCGTAGGGCACGCGTACGTCGAGCGCATAGGTGCCGGCGGCAACGGGCAGTTTGGGTACGATGTTGATTTGATTGCCGCAGGGGGACACCAATTTTTCGTGCGGGAAAAAGAGGCGCTTGCGAATTTTGGTGCGCCGCTTCTGAATGCGTGCAGGCATGGTGCGACCATTTTCCCTACGCATAACGCGCAAGCTGACGGTGTCGCCGCTTTGCACGACCAGAGGCTTGTGATCCACGATATCCTCCGGGACGCCGCCGGGCGAAAGCACGGTCAGTTGACTGCCCTCTTTGGGGTACCCGTCATCCGCTTGCCTGGAAATGCCGGGGTGACCCGGGTGAGTGAGATACACGTTGTACGGCAAATACAACACATCGCCGTTGGCGGATGCCGTGCTGAAGCCGTGTTCACCCAGCGCAACGGCCGCGTTGATGTTGCAGTACTGTTCACCTGCAGGCGCACGCACGAGCGTGTTGTACGACCAGCGTCTACGACCGTGCCTGTCGAGCACGGAAATGACGCCGTCCCCTCCGCCGACATACAGGAGGTACGGCTCTTTACCTTCGGGGTCGACTCCCAACGCCGCCGAACTGCGCACGCAATCGCGCAGAGAAAATGCCCAATCCACACTCCTGGTGGCAATGTCCAAGCAGTAGAAGTTTTCGTCTGCGGAACCGATGTAAAGCTTGCCGTCTTCCGAAAGCGTGGGTGAGGCATAAATGGACCCGCCCGTTTGGTACTTCCAGAGTGTTTTACCCGTGCGACCGTCCAACGCATACACCGCACCGTCAAAACTGCCGAAATACACCGTGCCGTCGGGCCCCACGGCCGGCGTGCAGACGACAAAATTGCGCATGTTCCGACTCCAGCGCAGCGCTCCGGTATCGGCATCGAGAGCGTAAAACATGCAATCGAACGAAGCCGCATACACCATATTCCCCGGCCCGAACGCGGCCGTCGTCCACACGTTGCAGCCAGTGAGAAAAGCCCAGCGTATGGAACCGTCCTTCGGGTCTATGGCATACACGTGAAAGTCGTCGCAGCCGGCGTACAGCAAGCCGTTGGGGCCCATGGTCACGCTGCCTTCGAACCAGTAAATGGTGCTGGGCGTAAAACGCGTGCGCTGCTTCACCAAATCCAAATGCCAACGCTTGGTACCGTCGGGATTGAACGCAAACAAACCGCTGCCCGAAGGCACATACACCGAACCGTCGGGGCCCAAACACGAAGCCGAATCGATAATTTCTCCGACATCGTATTTCCAGAGCACGCGATCGGCGATGGGGTCGAACGCGTACATGACATGATCGGCCGAACCGACGTATATGCGGTCACCCGCACCCATGACGGGCGGGGAAAACACGGCGTTGCCCGTGGGAAAGTGACGAATGCCGAGATCGGTTCGCAAAACGGCGGGCAAACGTGCTCGACCCGTGTTCTGCGGCGAACCACGCATGGTGGGCCAAGGGTCGGTGGGGGCGTACGGGGACATGACACCGTTGTAGAGGTAATTTGAAAATTGAGCAAAAGCCTGCTGGTACCTCCCCTAGCATCGCGGGTACCATGCATGAAGCATGCGGCTGAAGAACGCCAAAATATCGGGCTACAAACTGCGAAAACTGCTGCGCTTTTTCTGCGACAATCTGCCGGCCAGCCGCGCGGCGAAATCGTTGAAAGTGAATGTGAACACCACCGAAAGATACTACGCCCTGTTTCGCGAGCGCATGGCCAAAACCCTCGGCGAAGAAGTGAGCGAAGTGCCGCTTGCAACCGACAGTGATTCCAAAAAACACTCTTGGCTGTTTGGCATAGGCAAACGCGATTCGTTCAAGGCCTTCTTGCTCAAAAGCGGTCGGAAACTGCGTCTTTTCTGGAAAGGCAAGCCGCAGGCACCCGAGACGCTGCGTGAAGCCGAAGCTTTTCACAAACACACCGCCCGACATTTGGCGAAGCTGCAGGGCGCGCCGCCGCACAAACTCTCCCTGTACTTGCGAGAGTGCGTGTTTCGTTGGAAGCATCGCGATCGTAATCTCTACCGAGTGATGTTCGCCCTCATGCGAAGATCGTAAGGAGCATCGTTGCCCGTGCGCTTGGCACTCTCTAGGATGAAACCGTGCACCTCCTTGTCATTTACAATCCGGTTTCCGGCCCCAGGCACGGGCTCCTTTGCATCAGCTCGTCCGCTCTGCGAAGAGAATTGGAGGCCGCCGGCACCTCGTACGTGTGGTACGAAACCGCCCCCGTCGAGAAGCAGCCTTTCGCGCAATTTCTGGAACAGAAGTTCGATCGCATTCTCGTGTGCGGCGGTGACGGCACGGTGCGAGAAGTCGCGCAATTTCTGGCGACGCACCGCCTCGACACTCCGCTCGCCGTCATCCCGCAAGGAACGGGCAACATGGTGGCGTTGTCTTTGGGGATACCGCTGCGCCCGCTGAAGCGCGTGGTGACGTTCGCTCTCATCACTCAACCGCAACCCATAGACATGCTGCTGGTGAACAAACGTCATTACGCACTCATCGGCGCCGGCCAGGGATATGACACCGTCTTCATTCGCGGTGCGTCGCGCGAGCAGAAAAAACGGTACGGGTTTCTGGCGTATGTCCTGTCCTTTCTGCGTACGTTTTTCTTGTACAGAAGCCATCGCTACAACCTCACCGTCGACGGCAAGCGGCTGCGCACCACGGGCAAGCTGGTGGTGGCGTTCAATTTGGTTTCGGCCGGCGGATTGCGCGTGGACCCGGCCACCTCTCCGCAAGACGGAAAGGCGGATTTACTGGTCTTCAATCCGCGCTCACTTTTCGACGTCCTGCATGCGGGCTTGCTGCTGCTTTTGGGCAGACCCCGCGAACACGTGCCGCGCCTGCAGGCCTTTGCAGGTACGAACATTTCCATCAAGCAACATCGCGGCCAACACATACAAATAGACGGCGAGGTATTCGACGAAACGCATTTGCATGTGGAAGTGATCCCGAAAGCCATTCGACTCGTCTATACGGCGAAATTTCACTGAACGCCGGCGCCTACAAGCGTCACTTCGGCGTCGCGCATGCCGCCCGCCCGAAACGCTTCCCACGTGCGACTGCCCCCTTCCACCAACACCGACAGCAAGCCGCGGAAGTCTTCCTTCGGAGTGGTGAGCGTTTGCCACAAATCCCGCCAAGCGAAACGACCGTCGCCATGGAGTGCAACGGGGAAAACCAGCGTCCCGTTCGCCTGCAACACAGCTACTTTCTTTTCCTCTTTCACGCAAGCTTCCGGCACGACGCATACGATGTTTCGTGCGGAGGAATCCTGAAAAATTTTACTGGTAACCGGAATTCTGCAATGCGGATCCAGTATTATTCTTATTGGTGAAAATTGATCTACTTTTTTGTTCTGTACAAATCTTGTATTCAACAATGGATCATCGGTGAGTACCGTTTCCACACCCACCAAAATGGCATCGTGCTTGGCGCGCAAAGAAGTATGCGACCACGCGTTTTGTTCGGCGGTGGTAATGCTCATGGCTGTGCCGTCGGGGTGAGCGATTCGCCCGTCGTGCGTGCGCGCGTGCTTGAGCGTAATCCACGGCCTGCC
>CAZWVP010000073.1:0-6194 GCA_964636635.1 uncultured Candidatus Peribacteria bacterium | reverse complement strand
CCGCCGCCGCGTTGCGGGGGTTGGCGAATTGATCGTCGGCTTCAAGTTTGGCATTGATGGCGACCAACTCGGCTTTCGGCAGGTATACCTCGCCGCCGATTTCCAGAAATTGCGGCGCTCGTTCGTCCGGCTCCGACTGCAGCACCAACGGAATGCTGCCGATGGTGCGCACGGTATGCGTGACGTCCTCCCCTTCCGTGCCGTTGCCGCGCGTCACCGCCCGCTTGTAGACGTACTTTCCGTCCTGCAATTCGTAAATGAGCGAAATATTGAGACCGTCTATTTTCAGTTCGGCCAAAAAGGGCTGCGTCCATGTTTCCGTGCCGAGCGCCCGTCGCAACTGGTCCAACCAATCGATCAAATCTTCTTCGGTGAACGCGTCTTGCAACGACTCCTTGGGTGTGAGATGCGCAACTTTGGGCAGGCGACCGGAGAGCGGCGCACCGACGCGCTGGGTCGGAGAATCGGGCGTAATAAGGTCCGGATGCTCCGCTTCCAAAGCGATCAATTCCTGCTTGAGACTGTCGCGCACCGCCTCGCTCACGAGCGTTTTGTCTTCCATGAAATACGCCCGGTTCAGGCGCCAAATTTCCGCCCGCAGTTGCTTGAGCCTCTGCTCGGCTTCCGTGCGATTCATACGAAAAGGATACTAACAAATTCCCCGCTTCAAATCTCCAGATCCTAGTATGATGACCGGGTGCGTATGAAGCGACTCTGCCTGCATGCGGCCGTCCTGGGATACCTCGTCATTACCGCCGCGGGGTTTTTACACACCATGACGGGCTTGAAAGTGCCGTTCTTGCCCTGGAAACTCGTGGAATTCAGTTACGGCATGATGGCCCCCTACCAAGGCTACGTGACGTACGAACAGGGTCTTTTGGCGGAAGGTCTCGGTGCAAACGGCTGGGAGATCATCGATCATCGTGCGTACTTCCCGTACCTGCGCGGCGAACGCGTGCTGCGCGAATGGATGATGGCCTACCGCAAACAGGAAAACGATGTACTGCTCGGAGAGAAGTACCGCGAGCTGGCACGACAAATCCAAAAAGCGGAAGCGCGCGCAGGACGAACGTATGAACGACTGAGGCTTTCGTGGGAACGCTGGCCCATTTCGCCCGTCGGACACGAAGACCTGCACCACGACCCCTTCGTGACGCGCGAATTGCTCGTTACCTACCCATGACGCTTTTCCCCGGTTGCCGACGGCTCTGGAAAAAGTGGGACGCCTGGCTTCTGGCCGAAGGCCCGCCGCATTGCCTGGGCATCATGCGCATAGGCTTCGGACTCTCGGTGCTGGCCGAAGGGCTCACCTACTTGCCGTTCCTCCGCACCATCGCCTCCAATCAGGGCGTCACGCTGCCACTGCTCCCCTACCCTTGGGCGGCCGCACCGTCGCCGACCATGGTCTACGTACTGGCCGCGGTGTTCCTCGCCGCCGCCATCGGCTTCACACTGGGCGCGTACTACCGACTCAGCGCCGCGACGCTGCTGCTCATGTGCCTGACGTTCTGGCACCTCTTTTTGTATCTCTTCGGCACCTCGTTCCATCGTCTGTTCCTGTTCACTCTGCTCATACTGCTTTGCAGCAACGCGCACGAAACGCTCTCCGTGGATGCCTGGCGCAAGCGCGGTTCTTGGGTGAACTGGGTGCCGGTTTCACTTCTGCCGCAACGACTCATCGCCCTGCAAATAACGTTCACCTACGTGGGCGTGGCGGCGTTGAAGCTGGTGTTCAAAGCCTGGCAAGGGGGCGAAGTGTTCAGCTATTCGCTTGCCGGCATGTGGGCGACGCCGCCGGCGTTCTGGATCATACGCCTGAACCTGCCCATGGAATTCTACGACGCGGTGACCAAAGGCGTGACGCTGTTTGAGTTCGCGCTGATTTGGGCACTATGGACGAAACGTTGGCGATGGGTGGGTGTGGCGATGGGAATCGCCTTCCACGGCGGCATTGCCATACTCATGTCCATCTGGTGGTTTCTGGCCCTCATTCCGCTGTATGCCGCGTTCTGGGAACCGCAAAAAACACTCATTGGCACGTTCCGTCAACGGTAAAGTCATTGCATTCGTTTGTGGCTCATGAAAGATAGGCCGCGATGTCACCCTCACACTCTCTCGAAGAACAGATGCAGCAAATTGACGGCCAGATTCTCCGACTCATTTCCGAGCGCGCGCGCTTATATGCGCAAGCCGAAGCCGAAGAAGGCTTGGCCGAATTCGACGGCGAAGCCATAGCGAACGCCGTGCAAGACGCCGAAGACTTCGACTTGGACGAGGGCTTGGTGGAAAAAGTCTTCAAGCTGGTGAGTCTCCTCTGCCGCAAGGTGGATAAAGATTGAGAAAGCTGGTATACTGATTCGATGTCTTTCATACCCGAAACACTCTTTCAGGAAGCCATGGAAAGCGGCGCGTCCGACGTGCATGTGGCCGTGGGCTTTCCCATTACGCTGCGCGTGGACGGTGACTTGGTGCCGTTCGCCCCGGAAAAGGCCACGTTGGCCGACGTGGAGGAAATCGTGAAAGCCATGCTTGGTGAAAGCGACTGGCAGAGATTGCAAAAAGAGCGCGAGGTGGATTCTTCGTACATGCTCGCCAACGGCACGCGCCTGCGCATCAACTGCCACTTCGAGCGCAGCTACCCCAGCTTCGTGGCGCGCATCATCCCCGACAGCATTCCCACCATGGAGGAGTTGCGCATCCCGCAAATCGCCAAGAACTTCTGCTTCCAGGAGGAAGGACTCATTCTCTTCACCGGTCCCACCGGTTCGGGAAAGTCCACCACCATGGCCGCGCTCATCGAGAACATTCGCGCCAACCGCAACGTGCACATCGTCACGCTGGAAGACCCCATTGAATTCCTCTTCCCGCCGCAAGAAAAGGGCATCATTCGCCAACGCCAGTTCGGCGAGGACTTTTTGAAGTTCGACGAAGCCATGCGCCGCGTGCTGCGCCAGGACCCGGACGTGGTGATGGTGGGTGAAATGCGCGACTTGGAAAGCATTGCCGCCGCCCTCACTCTGGCCGAAACCGGCCACTTGGTGTTCGCCACGCTGCACACCCCCAACAGCACCCAGTCCATCGACCGCATCGTCGACGTGTTCCCGCCGCACCAGCAGGGGCAAATTCGCAGCCAGTTGTCGCTCTCGCTCAAAGCCATCTTCGCCCAGCGCTTGCTGCCCAAAGTCGGCGGCGGACAAATAGCCATGCGCGAAGTGCTGGTGAATACGCCGGCGGTCGCCAATACCATTCGCGAAAGCCGCACGCAGGAACTGGCGTCCGTACTGCAAATGGGCGCCGAAGGCGGCATGATCACCTTCGAGCAGGACGCCAAGGCGTTGCTGAAGGAACACCTCATCAGCGAAGAGACGTTCCGAGATGCCATCGGCGTCATCAAGAGCATGTCGGAGGCCAGGCGCATCTAAAAAACCACCGTTCGTTCCGCCTCCTTTCGGAACGTCGTATTTCGGCTGCCCCACCGAAAAGACGCACCTCCCGTATTTGATATTAAAATATGATTTGCTTTTTTTGTAAAATTAAAGTTTAATGCACAATTGTTCTCTTCATTTCTCGCCCCACGCATGACTTCCATCCCTTCCGCCGTCGAGCTGCTCTTGAAGCAACATGGCTTCGCAGCCACGGAAATTCTGGTGCTGCGACAACTGTTCGGCGGTGAGGCTCTCACGTTGCGCGAACTGGCCGCCAAGACGGGCAAGAGCACGGGCGTGCTGGATTTGGCCACGCGTAAGTTGATGGAACGCCACATACTCAAGCGCGTTTTAAGCAACAAGCAATCGAAGTACGTACTGCAGAGTTTGAGTGCCATTTGCGACTGGCTCCACCGCCACACCGAAGCGCAAATAGAAGAACTGCGTCGCCAGGAAGAATGCATCGCCTCGTACATGCGCACCCAACAACAGGCGCTGCGCCGACCCGACGTGCAGTACTTCGAAGGCGACGCCGGCTTGGCCATGGCCATGAGCGAAGTGTGCAAACGCGGCGAAAAAGAACTGCTCTGCTTCCTGCCCGTCGCCTGCAAAGAGGAGGAAGACCCCCTGCTCATGGTGCGACAAGCCCTCACGGCCGAACGCAAGCGGTCGGGCACCGTGTTGCGCGTACTGGCTCCCAACACCCCCTTGGGCCGGCGCTTCCAGGCCCGCGACGCGTTCGAGTGCAGACAGACCGTGCTCATGGAACCGGCCCGCTTCCCGCTGACGCAGGAAAAAATCATCGGCGGACACACGGTCGCCACCTTCAACCACGGCGACGAACGCGCTTTTCTGCTCACCTGCCCGGAATTGGCGGAAGACGAATGTCGTCACTTCGGCACCCTTTGGCAGCAGTACGCGCCGAGCAAGCGTCTGGATTCACAAGCCGGCCTCTGCGATACTCCGGCGACATGCAGCCAAGAAGTTTTTCCATCGTGCTCCCCTGCTTCAACGAAGAAGCCAACGTCGAAGCGGCCGTAACGGACGTGCTGCAATGGTTTGACGGCCACGGGTACGACGGCGAGGTGATAGCGGTGAACGACGGCTCCGTCGACGGCACGGCGACGCTGCTGGAAAAGCTGCAAGCGCGCCACCCGCGCGTAACGGTATGCACGCACGCGACCAACCAAGGGTACGGCTGCGCCGTGCGCACGGGTTTGGACCGCGCGCAAAAAGAGTGGATGGGCTTCATGGACGGCGACCGACAGTTCCGCGCGGAAGATTTCGAAAAGCTGCTGCCGCATACCGCGGACTACACGTTCGTCACGGGCAGACGTCGATTGCGAGCCGACCCGTTCATTCGTCGTGTGAACGCCAAATTGTTCGCCTGTCTGAACTTCCTCGTGCTGGGCATTTGGGTGCGCGACACCAACTGCGCCATGAAGCTGTGGAAACGCGACATCTGGCCGACCAGTCGCCCTCAGGCGGCCACGGGCTCGCTGTTCAACGCGGAGATGTTCTACCGCATGAAACTCAGTAACATCGCGTGGAAACAAACGTTCGTCGAACACTACCCGCGCACGGCCGGCACGCAAACCGGAGCGAACGTCGGCGTCATTCTGCGCATGTTCCGCGACCTCTGGCTGCTGAAAACCGGCGACTGAAGCCGCGCTACTTCCCGGCGGGTGTGGCCAGGGGGCTCACTTTTTTGCACTTCACGCAGGTGAGCTCCCAGTACTTCGACCACGACATGGAGGCCACTTGATCGTCGGTGACGGGCACGTAGTACGTGAGCGGCCGGAACCACTGGAACGAGAAGAAGATGCACGCCGCCACGCCGATGAGCGCGTGCGTGCGTTTGGCGTCGGTCAATTTGTACGAACCGATGCGCGGCAACGAAGCGAAGAGCACACCGAACACGAGGTAGCTGATGTTGAGCGGTATGAGGTAGTGATACAGGTACATGACACGATCGATGCGACTGATGGCGATCATGAACGATGCATAAATGCCGAGGAACACGAGCAGGAACAAGCGGTTTTTCAACGGCGTTTCCACGGGCAACATATATTCGGCCAGAAGCAGCCCGGCAGTGACGAGCACGGCGGCGAACGCCAGCCACCACCCCACGGCGTTGGGTACCAAGTAGAGGTAGCGGTAGCTGTTGCTGTCGGGCGTTTCCCAGCGGTAATTGATGGTGCGACCGCCGATGGGCCAGAGGAAGAACGGACTGCCGTTCTCGTCGCTCTTGCACAAATCGAGACGAGGCACGCCCTTGTTATAGTTCACGGTGTAGGCCAAAGAATCACGCAGTTCCACGCTGAACGCGCGCAAGCTGCCGCCCATGCCGGCATTGACCATGGCTTGGTAGGCGGGGCTCGCTTGGTAGAAGCCGCTGTCGGGCAAAGCGGTGCGAACCTGCTGCCCCAAGGCGAAGTGCACCTGCCAAACGCCCGCGTACATAATGAGAGCGCTGGTGGCGCCGAAGAGCAGGAACTGACCGATGCGATCCATATTCGGCCAAAAACGCCACAGCAACACGGGAATGAGCAGAATCATGATGAGGCCGAGCATTTTGGTGGCCAGCAGCAACCCGAAGCACACGCCGAACAGCACGGACATTTGGCGGAAGCGCAGCAAACGGTTCTCATCCCACAAATAGGCGAACGCCACCACCGTGCCCATGGCGAAGAAAATCATGGTGGAATCCAACATGGCGCTGCGGGCGTGCACGATTTGCGCGTTGTCGAAAATGTACGGGAACGAAAG
>CAZWVP010000072.1:0-6231 GCA_964636635.1 uncultured Candidatus Peribacteria bacterium | reverse complement strand
CGCGGCAGGGTTTACGTTCGCAGGCTTGCCGGCGGCGTCCAGTTTCACCTTCATGCCTTGAGTCGGAGAAGGCATGCCCCACGTGTAGGCGTAGTCGCCGTTGCGAATCATGTGCATGGTCACCGTGCCTACGGGCGTGCCTTCGATGGTGAAGTCTCCCGCCACGCGACCGTTCGGCGCCACGTATACGGTGCCGCGCATGACGGTGTTTTCATCCGTACGGGTGAACGTGCAGGTGGTGGCTTTTCCGGCCTTGAGCAAATCCGTCATGCTGCCCACGAACATGGTCTGTTCCGGCACGTCGTTTTGCACCAATACTTTCTCCGTATCTGCAGATTCATCCGTGCTGCCGCAAGCGGCCAGAAGCAGGGCGGCGAAAACCGGAAGCAGGCGCAGACGCGTGGACATGGCGAAGAGGGGAAAGTGCCCGCAGGGTAGCAGGCCTTCCCCCGTCGCCAAAAGGCGTTTTTACCGTTTCTCTTCCCAAATCATTTCGTCGAACTGCCCCAGCTGCGCCAAGTGCAATTCGCCGAAGGCCACGCGGGCCAAACGGTTGAAGTTGCGAATTTCGTAGCCGCGTTCTTTTTTGGTGGCGTCGCTGAAACGGCGGTTGTCTTTGTCTATGGAGCGGGGGCGTACGCCCAGGTTGGCCAGCAGGTCGCGTACCGCGGGAATGCGCAGCGGCGTGCTGTAGCTGCCGTGTTCGTGTATGGCCTCCATCACCATGGCATCCAGCTCAGGGTTGCCCGTGATCGCATCTTTGATGCCGCGAATCTCCCGGTCGGAGTCGCGACGGTCGTTGTGCGCGCGGGCGACGGTACCGGCGAGAATCTTGAAGTACTTCAGGCGATGGAAATCCACCTTTCGAGCCAGATCGTTTTCCAGCAAATCCGGCTTCATTTCGCGCGTCACTTCCTTCCATGTGGCTCCTTCCATACGGTGCTCGCGAATGTCGGTGATGACGGCCGGCACTTCCATGATGCGGCCGGAACGTTGCAGGGACATGGAGATGTGCATGGCCGCGGCTTGGCGCCTCTGCATGTCGTCTTGTCCGGAGAGAGTGTTCATGAGAATGGGAAAAAGGTGGCATACTATAAATTATATTTATATTATGTCAATGCTTCGTCAGGCTCAGCATGACAATCTTTTTGTAAGCACTGTGAAGCTTTATTGAGATTAAAAGCTCTCTTCGGCCATGAGCACCAGCCGAACCAGCTTCAATTCGTCGTACGAAATGGTTTCTTCCAGCGCCGTGAACACGGGCTTCATTTTCCCCAGTCCGTGCTTGCGGAACGCGGCGCACACCCGCTCCACGTCGGGCACTTCATCTATGAGGTACCGCAGGCTCGGAGCGTTGTGCTGTTCTATGAGCTTTTCTATGTAGCGAATGACCGTCGTCTCCGTCACGTCACACGCTTCCGCAATGTCGATGAGGGGCATTTCGTCCACCAAGTACTCTCGGGTTTTGCGCAGACGGTCTTCGATGGAATGCATGCGTGACGGTGTTTTCGCGCGCGGCTCCTCCTCGTCGAAGGCATCTGCTTCCGGCTCTCGTTTCGGCGTTTCGAAGTAGGGCCTGGGCGTGTACTTTCGGGCTTTGTCGGCCAGCAGGTCGTAGAAGGCGGTCACCATGGCATCCGCGCGTATGGAAGACGGGTTCCAGCGTTCAATGCGCAACCCCGCGCCGCTGCGCACGCGGCTGAGCGCCACGTAGGCTTGCCCCGGTTCCCAAAGTTGGTGAATATCTACGATCATGCGGTCGAGTGAGGCGCCTTGGGCTTTATGGATGGTGCTGGCCCAAGCCAGCGTGACGGGGAAGTTCCACGCCGCCATGGTTTCGTTGCCATCGCCGTCCAAGCACGTGAACTTTTCTTTGGCCACGCGAATGGCTTCGCCGCTCAAAAGCGTGACGTGCAGCACGTCGTCGCTCACGTGGCGCACATGCCCCAAGCTGCCGTTTACCCAGCGCATGCTCCCGGACACGTCATTCTTGCGCATCATGATGAGCGCGCCTTCTTTCAAAAGCAGGGTTTCGGGAATGGGCACCACGCGTTTGCCGCTTTCCACGAACCGTTCCGCACCGCTGTACACGGTGGGAATGGCGTGCACGGGGGCGGGAATTTCTTCCAAGCGGCGCAGGTTGTAGGCATCGGCCTGCGCACGGTGCGGGTAGAGGCGCGTGCCTTCCACACCGTCCGTTTCCGTTTCCACGTGGTTGTTTAAAAAGGCGTGCACACGTTCGTTCACAATGCCTTCGCGAATGAAGTTCAGTATTTCCAGGAATTCCGTGTCCTGCGTGCGCATGACGGTGGAAAGCAGCGCCGGCGTAAAGTCGCTTTCTTGCCACACGGGGTGCAGAAACGCCCAGTCTTTTCCCTGCATGTTCGGTGTGACGGGCGGCAGTTGAGCGAAGTCGCCCACGGCCACGATGCGCAGCCCTCCCCACGGTTCGTCTCGGCCGCGCACGCGCCTGGCAATGCGTTCGGCCACGGCCAGAGTGAGCCCCGAAAGCATGGAAATTTCATCGATGAACACGCAGTGTGCCCGGTGCAGACGGTTGAGCAATTTGCGGTTGCGCAAGGCTTTGGCCACGGTGGCATCGGGTCCGCCTTCCAGTATGCCCAAGCCGAAAAAGCTGTGAAACGTGCGGCCACCCACCAACACCGCCGCCGCACCCGTGCTGGCCACCACCGGAAATTCGTCCGTGTGCTTGTCGGCCAAATATCTGTCCAAGAGAAAGCTTTTGCCCGTACCCGCCGCGCCGGTGAGAAACACGTTGCCTTGGCGTTGCAGCACGTCCAAAGCCGTGGCTTGGCAGGGCGTAAGCTTGTGGGAAGAGTCGAAGGCGCACATGAGGCGGACGCACTGTAGCAGGTGGCGGGACGCTTGCCGCATTTCTTGTTCGAGAACGGATAAGAATGCCGGGTGGAACTCCGTCTTAATGCGCATGACCACCATCAGCGTCGTTATTCCGGCGTACAACGAAGAGGAGTACATAGGCGATTGTCTGCGCAGCGTCTTGCACCACGCGCCCCTCGAATTGAAAGAAATAGTGGTGGTGTGCAACGCCTGTACGGACCGCACGGCTCAAATCGCCGCCACGTTTCCGTTGGTGCGCGTGGTGCACGAGTCACGCAAGGGCACCGGTTTTTCGCGGCACAAAGGGTTTGCGGTCGCGCGGGGCGACATTTTGGCCTACCTCGACGCCGACTCCCGCGTACCGGCGCAGTGGTTTCCGCGCATCGTGCAGGAATTCGCCGATGACCATCGGCTGGCCTCTCTCAGCGGTCCGTACCGTTTTTACGATTTGCCCGCGTGGAAAAATCGCATCGTGCACTTGTGGTGGACCACGTTGGCCATGGCCGAGTATCGCCGTTGCAAGTTCGCCATCGTAGGTGGCAACTTCGCCGTGCGGCGCAGCTCGCTGGAGCGCGTGGGCGGGTTCGACACGTCCATTCTGTTTTGGGGCGACGACACGAATCTCGCGCGTCGTTTGCGGGCGGTGGGCACGGTGAAATTCGCGCTCGACTTTTACAACACTTCGTCGGCGCGGCGCTTGAAGGGCACGGGGTTCATGCAGGCGGGCACGTACTACGCCATCAACTATTTGTCGCAGGCGTACTTTCAAACGTCCGTCATGACGGGGTACGGCGAGCGCCCCTGGGAAGGAAAAGTTGCCGCACGCACGTGGTCGCAGGCAGCATACGCCTGGTCGTCCCATACCGGTCGCGCGTGTCGCAGCTACTACGAAAAGTTTACGCAGAGCCGCGGCGATTCTTAATCCGTTCTTAAGAGCCTCGTCCTATGCTTTCTCACGTGCTGCACCTCGCACCGCTGCTGACGCTGTTCCTTCTGACAGGCTGCATCCACAACCAGTCGGCAGCGGTGAGGGGAGTGGCTTCTTCGTCGTCCGCATCTCTTTCAAGCGTGGCAGCGTCGCAAGATTCGGTCGCAAGCTCGTCGGCAACCAGCGTGATGCCGGCCGAAACCCTGTCGCTGGCAGCGTTTGCGCGCACGAATTTCAACGGGCGCGATTTGGAGTTGGGAGACGTGCTGGCGAATAACGACGCCTATGTGCGGCACGTCGTTTTTTACAAAAGCGGCGACTTGCGCATAAGCGGAGTCATGAACATTCCCAAGGGTGACGGGCCGTTTCCGCTGCTTATTTTGAATCACGGATACATAGACCCGGCCGTGTACACGAACGGTCGCGGACTGAAACGCGAGCAGGATTACCTGGCGCGAAGCGGCTACGCCGTGCTCCACACTGACTATCGAAATCACGCCTTTTCCGACAGTGACTCCGAGAACGAGATCAATGTGCGCTTGGGCTATGCCGAAGACAGCATCAACGCCGTGCTCGCCGTACGGGCGGCGAAGTTGCCCGCGGTGGACGCTTCGCGCGTAGGCATGCTCGGGCATTCCATGGGCGGCGGCGTGACGCTGAATACCCTCGTGACCGTCCCGGACTTGGTGGATGCCGCGGTGCTCTTTGCCCCCGTGAGCGGCGATGCGTACAAAAACTACGAACGTTGGACGCAGCGCAACTCTTCGCGCGCGGCCGAAATGCGCGAGCGGTACGGTTCGCCCCAAGAAAACCCCGCTTTCTGGGACGGCATTTCGGCTCTCACGTACGTCGACCGCATCGTCACGCCCATCATGAACCACCACGGCACCGCCGATGACTCCGTGCCCGTGGAATGGTCCGACGATTTGCACACACGCTTGCTCGCCGCGGGAAAGAATTCCACGTACCACGTCTACGAAGGCGCGCCGCACGAATTCATTTCCGACTGGCCGCTTGTCATGGAGCGCACCGTGGCGTTTTTCGACGAACACCTGAAGCGGTAGTCTACTTGTGCGTGTAGGCGTAGGCCTTGTCCATGGCGGTCCAGAACACGCGGTTGTCTATGCAGAGGGGGTTGCCTTCGTCTTGGCAGTCTTTGTTTTCCAGCAGGTTGCCGTATTTCACGAAGCCGGCGTTGGGAGCGTCTTGGTACGGGTCGTCTTTCACCGACTGCACCGTGCGCTTGTGAATTTCTTCGGCGTCGAGTGACGGGTTGCTCTGTGCGATGGCATCGCGCTGCCGGTTGTACGCGGCGGCCAAGCCCACGAACATTTCTTTCTGCGCGGCTTCCTGGAACGAATCGAGCGCATTGCCCACGATGCCGACCGTGGCAAACGCCGTGCCGGCCACGCCTTCGGCGATGCCCGTCACCGTTTCTTTCAGCTTGTCGGTCGCTTGGTCTTTGGCGTTGGATGTCACGACGTCGGTCAGGCGGTCCAGCTTGTCTTTCTTGAGGAAGTCGATTTCCCCCTGACGCTTGAGCATGGCTTCGTACACCGAAAGCGCGTCATCCGCCTTGGAGCGCTCCGTCGGCGGGTCATCGCCGAAGAGGCGGCTGGAAATGCGGTCGAACAAACCCGGGTCGAGTATTTTGTTCACGGGCATTTTTTGAATGTCCATGGACGGGTCGTAGGCGTCCAAGAAGATGCGTTTGATTTCCTTCAGCTGGTCCACGGTGGTGGTGACGGAATCGAGGGTTTCGCCGCTCTTGTCCAAAAATTCTTTGTACGCCTGCAGTCCGGCCAGCTTGCTCGGGTCCGTTTCGTCTTCTATGGCCGCCTCCAGCAGTTCCATGTATTTGCCCGTGGCGGCGTCTTTCATGGTGTTCACGTCGCCCTCCGCTTTGCTTTCAATGTCGTCATCGTTGCCCGCGGGTTCGGGCGGAGGCGTAGGTCCGCACGTTTGCGTCTGCTTGTTCCACGTGAAGCCGTCGCCGCATTTGCCGAAGCGTTTGGCGAAGGCCGTGCGGCACTTCAGCGGGTCCTTGGCTTCCTTGCATGCGTCCACGGTGTGGTCGCGGAACACGGCGTCCAAGCACTCTTCCTTGGAATAGCTCATCATGCCGCCCTCTATTTCTTCGCACACCGATGGATCACCGGTGTTCTGCGCTATCTGCAAGAAACATTTGTCTTTGGGCGGGTTGCTTACGCCGCCGAAGTCTTTGCCTGTCACCTTCTCACATCCCTCCGCATCGCTGTTTTGCACCGCCGCCGCTTGGTAGCAGTGGTCGGGGTCGTTTGCGTCCATCATGCACATGAATTCCACGAGCGAACCCAAGCAACCGCTGAGGAGCAGGCAACCGGGCAACAGGAGGAGCGACGAAAAGCGGCGCATCATTTTTTGCGAGGGAAGAACAGGGGCAGCGAAAGCACCGCCGTGCATAA
>CAZWVP010000071.1:2332-6623 GCA_964636635.1 uncultured Candidatus Peribacteria bacterium | reverse complement strand
TTGAAGGGCTCTTTGCCTTCGTCGCAGGTGAAGCGGATGGTGGCGCAGGTGTCCAAGTCGCCGGAAATGTACGTGACGCTGCTGCTGTTTGCGTCCGGACAAACTTGCTTGCCGGTATCGGTTTTCAGGGGCGCGGAGGTCAAAGACAAATCGCCTTGCAGCTTCACCGACGTTTCGCCGTGAGCCTGAATGTGTTCCTGGGAGAGCGTGTAGAGCGAAGAGCCCAGGCGCACGATGCGATCGATGTCTTTGCCGTACAAGTATCCGCCCGACTTCAACACGTCTTGGGTGTCGTAGTGGGAGATTTTGCCGCGGAGCGTGAAGCCTTTGTCCAAAGAAATATCGTAGACGTAAGCGCCTTGGAACGTTTGCGTGGGGTAGGCGTTGGGGTCTTTGAACGACGTGCCTTCGGGGAATTCCTGCACGCTGACCGGGAAAGCCAAGAGACCGCGGTCTTTTTCGAAGAGCAGCGCTTTGTGGTTCTGCAGCACGGGGCTTTCCGTACCGCGATCACCGATGACTTCTTTGTACATTTCGCGCGGGTGCTCCACGTCGGAGACGTCGAAGATGGCGAGCTTCATGCCCAGCACGGCCGTGTAGTAGACGGCGTTGTCGCTGTGCACCTTGTCGGCGTCGATGGTTTCATCCACTTCTTTGCCGAAACCGATGAGGTGCGTTTCGTCGTACGGGTGGAGGTAGTCGCTGTAACCGGGGATTTTCAGTTTGCCCAGAATGCGCGGCGAGCGGGGGTTGCTCAAGTCCAGCACGAACAGGGGATCGACCTGTTTGAAGGTGACCATGTAGCCGCGGTTGCCCATGAAGCGTACGGAATAGATGCTTTCGCCCGGAGCGATGCCTTCGATGCTGCCGACGGTCTTGCCGTCTTCGTCCAAAATGTAGAGGTTGTTTTCGGATGCGCTCTGCTTTTGCGTGGCGTTGTTCCAGTCGCCGTCCCTCGCGGTGCCGATGCGGAAGAAGCCGTTATGCTCGTCCATGGAGAACTGGTTCAAAATGCGACCCGGCACGGAGCCTTGGGAAGCGAATTTCACGCCGCTGTCCGTAATGTCGAAACGGTAGGCGGTGGT
The DNA here is from genome assembly GCA_964636635.1 of uncultured Candidatus Peribacteria bacterium. Lineage (GTDB taxonomy): Bacteria > Patescibacteriota > Gracilibacteria > Peribacterales > Peribacteraceae > CAZWVP01. The sequence goes on along the minus strand of CAZWVP010000071.1, from coordinate 5,538 downwards.
GGTTTGCGAACTGCTTCCGCCATTGCCGTTCCAAGCGTAGTTCCAGTTCGTGGCGGCCACGTAGAGGCTTTCCGTAGAGGCGTAGACGTTGTCGCCGTTGCCGACGATGGTTTGCACGTCCGCTTTGGCTGAATCGCTCGTTACCGGAATGGTGGCGATGATCATGAGGCTCGGGTTCGGTGAGCGCGGCAGAATGGTGGCTTTGGCGCAATCCACGCGTTGCTCGGTGCCGGAGGAGACCGCGGAGTCCGAGAAGGACGGCATGGCGGCCGCCACATCGGCGGATTTCAGCATGGGCATGGGGTAGTAGCCCCAGTTCGGCTGTTGGTTCATGACCAAGTACAACTTGCCGCCGATTTTGCGGCTGCTGATTTGGTTGCCGTCGAAGTTCAAGGTGCGCTTTTTGTCCAAGGTGCCTTCTTTACTGACGGCGTAAATGCGCACTTCGGTGCGATTCGTGCCTCCGCCCCAGGGCGGGTAGATCATCATTTTGGCGTCTTCCATCATGGGCATGACGCGACCACCGCCGTTTTCCCAGCGTGAACCGATGACGATGAGGCGTCCGGAATCATCCAAATACAACTCTTGCGGCGAGAAGCCTTCGGCCGTGAAGTCGATGCTGGCCGTCACCTTCATGCTTTCGGCCGGCACGGCTTTGGCCACGTACAGCTTGCCGTTGCGCACAGTGTACAAGAATGTGCCGTCGGTTTTTACGATGTCGGCTTCGTCCACACCCTGCACTTGAATGTTCGTGGTGGAGTAGTCACCGTCGGAGGTGGATTTATTGGCCGTAGGAGCCATGGCGCCTTGCGCGGCCCTGTCTCCGCCCGTCGTGCCGCCCGTGGAGCCGCCTTCCATGGGCGCTCCGGCCAGAGCAGGCATGGCTTCTTCATCCATGAAGAAATCTCGGCGCATATACACGTTGCCACCGTTGGCGCTGCCGACTTGCAACGCGGCGGCCACGTCCATGCAGGACGTGGCGATTTGCGCTTGGTTGCTGGAGAAGTCGACTCGCGCTTCGGGGTACTTGATGTTCGTGAAACTGGTGCTGGTTTTGTCGGTGATGCCGTCTTTCAGGCGCCACATCATCTCGGCCATCTCCCCGCGCTGCAGGTTTTGGGCGAAGCCTTGGACGGAAGTGGGAATGGCGCGAGAGTCGCCGAGTGCTTCCACGTAGCCTTGGTACCAATCGTTGCCGCTGCCCGGCTCTTGGCCGTAGGCGAGGGAGAGAATTTTCGCCGCTTCGGCGAAGTTGATTTCTTGTCCCGGTTTGAAGGAGCCATCCGGGTAGCCGCTCACGATGTTTTTCAGACGAGCGAGGCACAAATACTTCACGAACCATTCGTCGCCTGCGACATCGGTGTAGACATTGGAGAAGTCGCCATGGAGGGGGCAGTCATCGATTTCTTCCGCACTAAACCTGCTGCCGATGACGATTTTCAAGAACTCCGCGCGATTGATGGTCTGCGCGGGTTTGAACGAACCGTCGGCGTACCCTGCGACGATGCCGCTGCTTTTAAGAGCTTCTATGGCTTGCTGATACGGAGATTTGGCCGTGTCGGTGAACGTGGCTTGAACGGTGGCGTGCAGACCGATGACGGCTGCGACAGCCAAACCGAGAAAGGCAGTGAGGCGATACTGCATACGAGGGAGAGGGGTAGAGAAGTGAACGATCGGTGAAAATCGTAGCACGTGAGTACTGCAGGAGACGGAAAAGGGTCTTTACTCTTACAGAAATCATTTGCAATAAAAAAACCCGAGCGCACACGCCCGGGTTTTTTTTGGGAGGCAGGGGGTTTAGAAATCCATACCGCCCATACCGCCGCCCTGAGGCATGGCGGGCTCGTTCTTCTTCGGCACGTCGGCGATGGCGACTTCCAACGTGAGGAACATGGAGGCGACCGAAGCGGCGTTTTCCAACGCGCAGCGACTGACTTTCTTCGGGTCGATGATCATGGATTTCACCAGATCTTCGTATTCGCCGGTCATGGCGTTGAAGCCCATGTTGCCCTTGGCGGAGCGCACTTTTTCCACCACCACGCGGCCGGGGTAACCGGCGTTGTCGGCGATGTTCATGAGCGGGGCGACGAGAGCGGCTTTGATGATGTTCACACCCACCTGTTCGTCTTCGTTCGTGAGCTTGAGCTTTTCCAGCACGTCGAGAGCACGGATGTAGGCCGTGCCTCCGCCCGGCAGAATGCCTTCTTCGGCGGCGGCGCGGGTGGCGGCCAGGGCGTCTTCCACGCGGTGCTGCTTCTCCTTCTGCTCCACTTCCGTGGCGGCTCCCACTTTGATGACGGCCACGCCGCCGGAGAGCTTGGCCATGCGTTCCTGGAGCTTTTCACGGTCGAAGTCGGACTTCGTGGTTTCCATGGTGGCTTTGATTTGGTTCAGGCGCGATTCGATATCGGCTTTCTTGCCGCCGCCGTCCACGATGAGCGTGGCGTCCTTGCTCACCACCACGCGGCGAGCGGTGCCGAGGTCGGCCAGCGTCGTGCTTTCCAGCTTCAAGCCCACTTCTTCGGAAATGAAGCGTCCGCCCGTGAGCGCCGCGATGTCTTTGAGAATTTCTTTGCGGCGGTCGCCGAAGGCCGGAGCTTTCACTGCCAAGGCGTTGAACGTGCCGCGCAGCTTGTTGACCACAAGCGTGGCCAAAGCCTCGCCTTCCACGTTTTCAGCGATGATGACGATTTCCTTGCGGCCTTTCTGGGCGAGAGCTTCGAGCACGGGCAGAATTTCCTGAATGGAGGAAATTTTCTTGTCTGTGATGAGAATGTAGGCGTTCTGGAACACGGCCTCCATGCGGGCGGTGTCCGTGACGAAGTACGGGGAAATGTAGCCGTTGTCGAACTGCATGCCTTCCACGAATTCCTTTTCAATGCCGAGTGTCTGGCCCGCCTCCACGGTGACGACGCCGTCCTTGCCCACTTCGTCGATGACTTCGGCGATGATGGAGCCGATGCCGGGGTCTTGCGCCGAGATGGTGGCGACGGCGGCGAATTCATTTTTGTTCTTCACGTCTTTCTTCATTTTCTCGAGTTCCACGGAGATGGCGGACACGGCCTTGTCGATGCCGCGCTTCACCGAAATGGCGTTGCTGCCGTTGGTGATGTGCATGAGACCTTCTACCATGATGGCGTGAGCCAGCACGGTGGCCGTGGTGGTGCCGTCACCGGCTGCGTCGTTCGTTCGGGTGGCGGCTACCT
>CAZWVP010000071.1:1496-2322 GCA_964636635.1 uncultured Candidatus Peribacteria bacterium | reverse complement strand
GGTCTTCGAAGCCACTTCTTTCACGAGCTGCGCGCCCATGTTTTCGAATTTGTCGTCGAGCTCAATTTCCTTGGCAACCGTGACACCGTCTTTGGTGACGGTGGGGGCGCCGTAGGCTTTTTCAATGAGCACGTTGCGGCCGTTGGGCCCCATGGTGGCGCGGACTGCCGCGGCCAGCTTGGAGACGCCGGAGAGAATTTTCTCGCGAGCGTCGGAACCGAAGGTGAGTTGTTTGGCGGACATGGGAGGTAGGGTTAGGGGTTAGGATTGAGGATTACGATTACGATTACGATTACGATTACGGTTAAGCACTACTTCTTGGTGACTTTGCCGAGGACGGAGTCGAGATGCAGGATTTTTACGGAAACGTCTTTGCCGGATTTATCTTTCAACTTCACGTCGTCGCCGGCGTACTTGCCGAAGAGCACCGTGTCACCGGTCTTCAGGAAGTCTTTCGGGTTCACGGAGTCTTTGCCGATGCCGCCGGAACCCAGCGCGATGACGGTTCCTTGCTGCGGCTTTTCGCCGTTGGCGGTGTCGGGAATGACGATACCCGAAGCGGTGACTTGTTCTTGCTCCAGAGGCATAACGACCACGCGGTCGCCGATGGGCTCAATGGATACTGCGAGTTTGACATCGTCAGCCATAAGAGATTTGGGAATGAGGAATTAAGAAGTATGAATTATGAAAAGCATGGTCAATGCTATCATTCCAAAATTTGGAGTGCTAGCAGTCGAAAGTATAGAGTGATAATTTTGGGCGTCAAGTGGCTGGCGGTGCTCGAAGGCCTCTATTTTTTAACGTGCTTTTTCAGCTCGCTCGAAAG
>CAZWVP010000071.1:0-1486 GCA_964636635.1 uncultured Candidatus Peribacteria bacterium | reverse complement strand
CGCATGCATCAAGCACACTTCTTTGGTGATGAAGTCGAGTTCCTCGGTTAAAACTAGATAATATTTATAAATGTGCTATAATATATTAAATGGAAAAATACACACCGGAACAACGAACACCTGACAAAAACGACGGCCAAGGAGCCAAATTCAAGGTGATCGATGGTGTTCAGATTCCTCAGGCCAAGGTTCTACCGAATACTTCGGACCGTTCTCATAACGTGACTTCGCACCCGCGGAGTGGCATCCGTATCGTCGATGGTGTGCGTGTGCCAATTGTTCCCACGCATATTTTTCCGTCAAGCCCGAACGTGGAGCTCACGCCCGCGAAAACTGCAGGCAGAAATCCTGATAGGGCGGGTGTCACCGACGAGTCACGTGAAAAGAAAAAAACCGAGGAGGAAGTTCAACGAGAAGAAAACGAGAAGCGCGAACGTGAAGCGGCCGATGAACAAGCGATGCGTGAGAAGCTTGAACGCAAGGCACGGGAACTGTACGACCGGCAACGTGATGAGCGCGAGGCGAAACGTCTCGTGGAGAATCCTGATTTGGAAAAAGCAGTTGAGCGGCTGCGCGAGCCCATTCTTGCTGTCAGGCGCTACTTGGACGATTCATACCACAACGAGCGCGCAGCGAGAGCGGATGACCGCCTCATCATGAAGAAAGAATTCGTGGCAGATCTTGATGTTCTGAACGCAGCGATCAAAGATGCGCGAGATTCCGAGAAATTGACATTCAATGCCAAGGATGTTTGGGCGAAAATCAACGGTATGCCCTTGGCTCCGGATATCATACACCTAAGGGTGGGTGGCTCGACGCAAGACCTGAAGCTTTTAAGCAAATATTCAAGTGATGTCGACGCTTTTGCCATTAACAGTCCCCATCATCCGATTCTCAAGATTTCCGCAATTGGCGCATCTTTGGAGAAGTGCAGTGACGAAGCTGCGGAATACGTCGACACGTCCGTTTTTTTGGCGAGCCGCAAAAATTCCTCAATCGTACGGGAGCAGGGAAGGGATGATCTTGAAAGCGGACGCCTGAGGACTATGTTGATAGGCATGACGAAGGCGAAAAGTGCGAGCGATGAAGGGGTTGATTACAACGCCGTCGCACAAAGATTCCGAGAATACGGATTCACAGTCGACACTTTCATGCCGGCGGACAAAAACTTTGCAATGATCACAATTGACCTGCACTCTGCGGGGTACAATCCTGATGGGGAAAAATTCCTGAAGCTATTTGTAGAGGATCCCACCAGAAAACCAAGGATGCGACTGACGGTTCATCGGTAATTTTAGTGCTCGCAGGCTCTAAAAACTGAGCTTATTCTTTCGGCTTGTGTTTCTTGAGTTCTTGCAAGGTCAGGCCGGGCAAATTCGCGGGGTGAATTTCTTTTTTCTGCGCTTCCATCTGAGGAGCCAGTTCTTTCATCGCGGCGTCGACATCGCCGCCGTTTTCGTGCAGGAGTTTGGCCAGTTTGTACGGA
>CAZWVP010000070.1:6035-6686 GCA_964636635.1 uncultured Candidatus Peribacteria bacterium | reverse complement strand
CCGCTTCAGTTTCGCGCCCGTTTTGCCTGCGTGAGATTTCGGTTTCATAAAGTTTTATGTGCCTGCGGCCAGCCGGTCAGTGAGCTTGACCGTTCATTGGCTTCTTCTTCAGTGCGCTTTACGCATCGGCACTTTTCGCAGTAGAAGACGCCAGACGGTTTCCCGTCCTGATGATAAAGTTTGATTGCATTCATAAAATTTTGCTGAACAAGTCCCTTCAGCGAAGGGCGGGTTCGCGTCTCAGTTGCAGTCGTTGCCTCAGCGTCCCGCCCTCGCTGAGTTCCATCGAGAGCCGCCTTGATCTCGGGTTTGAAGTCCAGGTAGTCGAGGTTTGGATCGGCGCAGTTGTCCACAAGTACTTGGTAGCCGAACACGACGCGGAACAGACACGGAGCTTTTCGCACCCACGCGCCGAGTTCCTCATCAGTCATGTTTCGATATTTGATTTCATCTTCAAGCTCTTGCGCGAATCGCATCACCGATTCCCATTCATCTTTCGGAGCTTTGGCCATTTTCATTTTCACAGTTTTTGATTGTTTGCCGTCGCCCAACCACCGAGTGGAGCGAAGGGCGGTCAAGCGTCTAAGTTGCAGTTCACATCTCAGGTCCGCCCTCGCTCACCCGGCACGTTAGGGCGCGTGGCGCACGTCC
>CAZWVP010000070.1:2103-6025 GCA_964636635.1 uncultured Candidatus Peribacteria bacterium | reverse complement strand
TGAGCCACAGGCATGCGCTGCGGCATCTTAGTCACTCCGCGCCATTCTTGATACCCTTGCGCCGGATTCGGGACATTTCTGCGGCGCGTTCTTTCGCCGACATTCCCGACCATCGAGATTTTGCAGCGCGGTTTTGCTGCACTTCGATTTCGTAGCCGCACTTGGGGCACTTCACGGGTTTTCCTTTCGCCATTCTTCGCTGCCCGCTTGGTTGCATCGCTGCCGGAACTCGAACGGTATTTTCGCGAGCGGATCGGCATTGATTGCATTTTAGGCGGCGGTTAGTTCCGGCGGTATCGGTATTTTGAAGCCAGCTTTGCGCCACTGGTCGTAGAGAGCATCGTGAGCCTCGATCAGCGCCTTCGATTCCGGCGGTAGTCGTTTTTCGGTTTCTATCCATGCGTGCAGGAACAGCCTGGATACCTTCGTTTCGATTTGTGGAGTTTCGTTCATACGCCACCACATTATCACGCCGTGCGCGCACGTCAAGCGGAGATTTCAGACCGGACGGCGGAACAAATCGCTGATGAGAACGCCGGTTGGCGCGCTCGCAAAATTCAACGATTTCAGTCCGGCGTCTCATAGCTCACCGTTAGCCTGAAGTAGCGCCATCAGGTGCGACGCCTGTGACTTCGCATCATCGAGCGCGTTGTGGTGAGTTCCGCCACGCATCATCGGCACTTCGGGCCGCAGATTCTTCACAGTGCGATAGCAGCGGTCGTTGTAGTATTTCCACGGGCGCGGCAGTTGGGCGCGTTCGTAGGCGTCGGAGAGCAGCACGTTGTCAAAGCTCGCCCCGTTGCCCCACACTTCGGCGTCGAGGTCATTCACCCAGGACGAGAAGCGCAGCAGCACTTCGGAGAGAGTTTCCCCTGGCTGCGTGATCTCCTTGCGGGCGGCATCGTTCTGGTTCAGCCACCACAGCACCGTCGAGACATCCATGCGGAGTCCGAGGTTGACGCAGCTTTCGGCGTCCACACGCTCATAGAAGCTGTCGAGGATTTCACCGTTGCCGAATTTCACCGCACCGACGGCGACGATTACCGAGCCGGGTTTGTTGCCCAGCGTTTCAAGGTCTAGCATTATTTGAGTTTTCATAAAATTCGTTCAGCCCGCATCATTGTCGCGCCTTGAACTTGTTCGACAAATTGAGCCACTGGCATCCGAATGCAGTTCGCAAAGAACGGTTGCGTGGTGACACCTTTCGGCCATCGGCGAACATACACTTCACCGTCTTTCACGGCGTCAATGTCCACACTGATTCCATCTTTTGTGTATCGGGTTCCGGGCAGGAGGCTACACCTGCGCGGCAGCGAAGCCTGCGATTGCTCGCTGCGCTTGTCGTTAACCGAAACATGTCGCGCCTCCGCATCAAGCATTGCAGCTTTCATCGTTTTGAACGCCGGGCTATTTTCTGCGGTGTCAGTTCTCAGTGCGTATGAGTGCCATTTTCCATCGCGTTCTTTGCAGACCCCAATCGGCGGGTTGTCGGCAGTCCACCATCCCGATTCATTGCATTGCCAATCGGCTAACAATCCGGATGCGCTAAACGCCGCAGGTTTTCGAGAGGTCGTCATGGCTTCGCTCCATCGGTCTTCCCCTCCCCCAACAGTTCCACGCGCCTTTTTTTCAGCAACGCCTTGCGCGCCCGGTCCTCCGGCTTCACCGGCAGCCCCAGCTCGTGCTGGGATTGCATCGCCGCCTCGATCTCGGCCAGCTCCTTGTCCACCAGCACCACCTGATGCCGCACCGTGAGCGCGCCGTTTTTTTGGTCCCCGGTTCCGGCGCTGTTCGCGCCCCCGGCCGGATGGCCCGTAAGGTTCGGGGTCCACGTCGCCCGGTCCTGCATCCACCAGCGCCGAACCAGCCATCTCCAGTCCAACAAATCGCCATGCCGGTCGAACCACCGCTTCCGGCTGCCCTGAAACCAAGTGAACCGAGGTTGCAGATACTCCGGCGGAATCCCATCCACCACGAACGCTTCCATAAACTCCCGCTCCGACGGCACATGCGGGTCCTCTTTCGCCTCTTGCGCGCGCGCGTTCCCTTCCTCTTCCATTCCCTTTTCTTCCCTTCCCTTCCCTTCCGTTGAACCATCACGGGAAGCATATGCTTCACCATCAGGGCAAGCACCAACACCACCATCAGGCGAAGCATCACGGGAACCATCCCGCGCAGCACAAGCCGCCGCATCCTGCGCCCGGCGTTCCCCGGATGCCTTGCCGCCCAGCCCGCCAAACTTCCGCTTCTTCTGCACGATGTTCTGCTTGTCCAGCGGATAGAACTCCAGCAGCAAATCCTCGCCGCGCCAGCGCCACAACCGCCCGCCGTCCGCCACGTCCGCCAGCGTCACATTGGCCGTCCGCAGCCACTTGCGCTCGTCCCAGCTCTTGGCCCCCGCCAGGCGCCCGCTGTTCTCCTGCGCGCAGCAGTAGTGCAACATGCGCAGCCACGTCGCCAGCTGCACCGGTGTGGCGTCCAACACCGATTCACTCGTCATCGTCGAGGTATGTATGTTAATCCATTCCATTGCCGCCAATCCCTTTCCTTGCCGCTCCCAAATCCCATCCCAACACCGCCAGCTCCTCCGCCGTCAAACACTTGGCCACCTCCCGCCGCGCGGATTCCCGTGACCGTCCCGCCAGCACCGCCCGCGTGTATTGCACGCTCAAGCCCGCCTCCCGCGCCAGCTGCCGCGATCCCGAATGCCGCTTGAACAGCAGCGCATACAGCTTCTCCTGCGGGGTCCTGGCCCGGCGCCACGCTTCCCTGCTCAACTCCACATGCGTCAGCCGCGTGCCGCCCCAGCGGTAACGCCGTGCGCCCAGCAGGTAGGCCGTCACCGCATTGACTTCGTGCCTCTTCTGCAATCGTTCACAGGTGGCCACCCCGGGCGGCACCACCCGCATGGAAGCCCGCGGATTCAGCAGCTCGGGCTCCGCGTTGGCCTCAATCGGGCTGCCAAAATCCGGCGGAAACGCAAAATCCTCGCCGAGCAACCCGCGCCCGATGCCCAGGCCGGCCATGCTCTCAACATATTCCTCCGTGGTCATAATCCTCACGATTCCCCCTTTGTCGCTTCTTGCGGATCCTCCGTCTCCCTCACTTCCCGGCTGCGATGCTCGTGAATCAGCACCTGCTGCCCGTCCGTATGCCGGAAGCCCAGGAAGAACCCCGGATGCAACGGCAGCTCCGCACAGCTGGTCACAATCCACGTTTGCCCCTCCAGCGTCGTATAAATCCGTGTCATCCATTCACCTTTCTCTTGTCCACCGTCATGGCTCATTTCGGTTCCACCGTCGTAAAATGATCCGCCGGCGCCGGCAGCGGCCACACCGTCAACGGCAGGTTCGGCTTGAACCGACTGCGCTTCGTCGCGTTCAGCTCCTTCACCACCACCATCCGCCCCGCCAGCTTCGCCCGCCAGAACAGCGGGTTCGGGCACTGGTTCACCAGCAACACCTGCACCGCCGTGGGAGCCGCCGTTTTTTGCAAAACCACAGGCGCCACAACCTCCGCCACGGCCCCGCCCTGCGTCCCTGTAGCCGAGCCGCGCGTTTTTTGCGCAAAGTCCACCACTGAGAAGCCTCCCACCCCTTCCAAGCGTCCCTCGGGCGTTTTTTGCGCCAGTCCCATCTCCTCCAGCACCGCCACAATCACCGGCGGCATCAGAATGGCGTCCGCCCGCAACCCAAACGCCAGGTCCGGCGCCGCGTTTTTGCAAACCAGCCGCAGTCCCTTCATCGAAACGCCCAACGCCTCCGCCAGGTCATCCGCCACCATGGTGCCCAGCCCATCCATCGAGATTGAAGATTCGCTTTCCATGCAAAATTTCTGTTTACCTTCTCATCGCTCGTCGATCGGCCCCCCCCCCCGCGACCCCCGGGGGCCCCCCCCCCCCCGGGGCCCCCCCCGGGGGGGG
>CAZWVP010000070.1:0-2093 GCA_964636635.1 uncultured Candidatus Peribacteria bacterium | reverse complement strand
CACACGCCGCACCGCATTCCGGAACGACAACTACTTGCGCTCGGCAACCAGTTGATACCACATCACACGCTTCATTCCCCAGCCCGATCCCCTGGTCGCCGGTGCCGGACAACGCGCGCCCCTTTGCGCCCGCCGTTCCCGCTACCCTATCCGTTCCCGCTACCCTATCCCATTCTTTTGGCCTCGGTCGCTGCGCTCGTGCTCCTCTTCTCTTTAGGGTCGGACATGGATTGCACGATACGCAGGTCGCGGAGCACCTTTCGGTGGACCGTTCGACGGTCTCAAGGTGGGTGCAGCTGTGGCAGCGGACGGGTGGACGTGAAGGGCTCGGCCCGGTGGTGCGGCTCGGGCGGCGTTGCGTGTGCGAGAGACAAAAAGCCGCGCAAAAAAGAAGGGCCGGCCGCACGCTGAGCGGGTCAGGATTCATGCGGCCGACCCGGTTGTGGGGTATTGGCCGCTACAGACGCCGATCACGTTCGGAATCCGTTCTATTGTCGCTGTCTCGTCCATGGTCTGTGCTTTACGAACTGTTAACACGTAGAACATCGACCCCGCAACAGAAAAGTTTAGGACAAAGGTTTCATTCGTGTGTGGTGGATTCCCAGGCCAAAAAGAAATACGCAGAAAAGCGTAAATAAAGCTTGCAAAGATACGCACGGACGCGTAATCTCTCCTCAATGAAAACAACATCAGAGAGAACAGAGGTCGCGAACAAAATCGCGAAGCACATCAACGACAACGGGAGCATCGTGCAGCCCGACTTCAAGCCGGAATACACTGCGAAAGTGTGGACCAAAGGGGAGACGGTCCGCATCTACGTGCGGAACGGTGGAAAGGACATGGGGAATCTCACGGTCGAAGCCGACGGCAGCATCGGTGAGACCTACGCGAAGCTCGGAAACTACGGATGGGATTTGCTCGCAGCCGCGAAGAAAGGGGTGGGTCTGTGAAAAAGCTTATTGCACCCGAAACGCTCGCGAAGATCGAAAAGCGATGGCCGCACTTGCGGCCGTCCTGCGTGGCAGCGGGAATCACGAACGAGGAACAAATCCATCGGGTCATCGCAAGCGCCGCCCTGCGGTGCGAGGTCGGCTATCTCTTCCCGGTGGAATGCCTGCGGCTCGCGGAGGTGTGCGCGTGAAAATCACCTGCGAACACTCGGCAAGCTCCTACGGAGTTCCGGTCATCCTCGACGACGATGGAAGGCTGATGCCCTACGATAACGGAATCCGCACCCTGAGACTCCGGCTCACGCTGAGCACGCAACAACTCGCGGATGCGTGCGGATGCTCGCGTCGCACGGTCGAAGGCTGGGAGCAAGGCCGAGCACCGGAAGCGGCAGCACTCAACGTGATGGCCGCGCTTCTGAAACGTCCGAAAACCAAGGCGCGTGGCTTGGAGTCCTAACGGTCGGGCTGAGCGACCCGGCCCAAAAGACGCATGAATGTCACGAGAAACGCGATGGCCGGGTTCGCTCCAGCCCGTGGTTCGAGCGTCCGGTCAACGACTTACAAACAATCGGAAAATAAATGCAGATTTCTCTGGCGTAGCGGCTACGCATGAAGTAGAGTCTTCTCAACAAGATCAATGAAGGTCTTGGGTAACTGAGAAAACAAAATGACAACGACGAATCACAAAGACCCTTGGGCTGGTGGACTGTTCGGAAGCACAAAAGCCGCGCAAAAAGCTTTCGGCAAACAGACCTTCTCTGATGAGCAGGTGGAATGGTCAGAGGAATATCACCGCAACGTTGCGACCGCTGATGACCGCGCTCGCGTCGAAGCGCTCGAAGGTGACGAGTCCCAAATCCTCGCGTGGTATTGGAACGACTCCTATCGCGCTCAATGAAAACTGAAATCTCAAACTACATGCGCGAGATGCAGCGTCGCTCCGCCGAAGCCCGGTGGAGCGGACTCTCCGCTGAGGAGAAGCGCGCTAAGATGTCCGCGCTCGCAAAAGCTCGGTGGTCGAAAACCAAACGCAAACCCAAGCGCGTCGCCCGGCGCTCGAACAAATAGCTCACCGATGCGCCACACCGCACCAGCCCGGCCCGCACAGGCCGGGCTCCTTCATTTCCGCGATCGCCCGCTTCA
>CAZWVP010000069.1:0-6760 GCA_964636635.1 uncultured Candidatus Peribacteria bacterium | reverse complement strand
GGCGTACTTCGCGGCCCGAAGGTCTTTCAATACGGCATCACTCTCTTCCTGAGTTCCGGGCACGAACTTGCTGCCGTCACGCTGTTTCAAAAACGCCGTGAAGGCCTCGCCTTTCGGCGTCTGCAACGAAGCGGTCAAACTCCAGTACTCCACGGGCACGAACGCCTGAATTTCACGTTCGCGATCCACGATGATGCGCACCACCACGGACTGCACGCGACCGGCGGAAAGCCCGCGGTACACTTTTTTCCACAGAAACGGCGAAAGCGTGTACCCCACCAAGCGGTCCAACACGCGGCGCGCCTGCTGGGCATCCACCAGGTTCGGGTCTATTTTCCGGGGATGCTCGATGGCGTGCATGATGGCCTCCTTCGTAATTTCGTGGAACACGATGCGCTTCACGGGAATTTTCCCCGGCTTGAGCGCCTCCACCAAGTGCCAACCTATGGCCTCCCCTTCGCGGTCCTCATCAGTCGCGATCCAAAGGGTCTCCGCGTTCTTCAATTCTTTCTTCAACGCCGTCACCACCGTCTTCTTTTCCGGCGACACTTCGTACGTGGGTTCGAAATCACCCTCGGTATCAACTCCTATCTTCGACTTCGGCAAATCGCGTATGTGGCCCATGCTCGCATGCACCGAATACTCCTTTCCGAGGAAGCGTTTGATGGTTTTTGCCTTGGTGGGACTTTCGACGATGACGAGATGCATTTCGTATATATAAGGAGAAAACAGAGAGGAGCCTAGTGAGAAAGTAGGGAGATTGTCAAAAATGTCGAGTGAACTGGACACGTGAACGCACTTGCCCGCAGAGGAAAAACAGTGGTCGAATGGCAAAAATCCGAAACAAGCGATCATCTTTTGTGATCGTCGTTTTGCTTTACTTTAAGCCATCATGACGATGTCAAGCCGTAAATTACCTGTCGAAGGTGTTTTTTCCGCTTGCTTGAGCGGTTTTCTTTGGGACAGACTGTGGGCGATCTACTTCCTTTCCCCCCATCCTCATGTCCAAGCAGGATCTGATCAACGCCATTGCAGACGCAGCTGGTGTTACGAAGCGCGCAGGCGCTGATGCTTTGGAGGCCTTCATCACGTTCGTGACGAAGAACCTCAAGTCCGGCAAGCCGGTAACGGTTACGGGCTTCGGTACGTTCAAGGTCAGCAAGCGTGCTGCTCGCCAGGGTGTGAACCCGCGCAACCCGAGCCAGCGCATTTCCATCCCCGCTATGAAGGTTCCGACCTTCAAGGCTGGTAAGACCCTCAAGGACGCAGTTCGCTAGTCCTTGGAAGAAAAGTAGTCTTTGTCTCGGCTACCAGAAAAGGCCTCCGTAAGGGGGCCTTTTTGCTTGTGCCGCAAGGCGAGCGGCAGCAGAATTGTCCACCTTCCCCATGTTCCTCCCCCGCCTGCTGCTCGGCACGTTCAAACGTCTTCTGGCCGCCGGGTTGTCCGGTGGCGGCGTATTCGCGGCGTTCACGGTGGCGCAGTCGTTGGAACCGCGATTGTGGAACCTGCACGCGGGACCGGTGCTGGTTGCGGCAGTCGTCACAGGCATCGTGCTGTACCACGGCTGGCTCAAATTCCTGCACAACCTTTTCCCGGGACACGCCGAGACAAGCGAACCTGTCGCTGCCACCGTCGTCGTGACGCCTCCCTCTGCACCCACTGCCACCGCCACCGCGCCGGCACCCACCGAAACCTTGCCCGAAGAACCTCAGCCGCGGTACGACATGACTCTTCTCACGCTGAACCGCGCACCCGTGCGTCTGCGCCCGTTTTTCACCGAAGTGTACGAAGCGTGGTTGCCGCGTATGAAGGAACAAGCCTTGGCGTTCTCTCTCACGCAATCTCTGCTGCCTTCCTTGTCGTATCAGTTGGACGCCGTTCTCATCCGCCAATTGCTCGATATTCTGCTGCAGCGCGCATGTGCTCCGGGCGTACGTGCGGCTCTGGAAGTAAGCGTGCGCAACGGTTCCATGAAATTCGCCGTCACCGACGAAGGCCCGCCGCACCCCCTGCCCTCCAACGATCTCACTCTCTGCCATGAGATCGTCCGCTTGCACAACGGACAGTTGTGGGAAGAACAAACGCCGCACGGACGCAAGACATGGGTGGAGATACCCCAGTAGTCATTTGTTCGGAGGCCCGGTGTTCGCTATGCTCCCTTGCGATATGGATTTTGCCCTCATTCAAACGACTCTCGGCGAACTGCTCAAGCAGCTCGATTTGCCGTTCGACCGCATCGAAGCGAAAAACGAGGAAGACTTCGTGCGCGTGGACATCGTCTCCCCCCAACCGAGCAAGCTCATCGGCTGGCACGGCGAAACCCTGAACTCGTTGCAGCATTTGCTCAAGTCCATCATGCGCACGCAGCTGAAGATGGAGAAGAGCCCGTTTTTGGTGTTGGATACCGACGGCTACCGCCTGATGCAGGAAGACAAAGTGCGCCAAGCAGCCGAACGCAAAGCCGACTTCGTCCGCCGCACCGGCAGTCGCATCGCTCTGCCGCCCATGAGTCCGTACTTCCGCCGCATCGTGCACATGCACGTGGCCAACACGCCCGCCTTGCAAGACCTCACCACCATGAGCACGGGTGAAGGCGACTACCGCCAAGTGGTGCTGCGCATGAAAGAAGAAAAGAAAATGCCCGTCGCTTCCGAAAGCAGCGGCGAACTCTCTCCCGTGTTGGACGACACGCCGAACGAAGGGTTGGAAAACCTGGATATTTAGGCGCTTCGCCTACCGTCTCATCCGCGCAAGCAGCCGAACGGCTTCGGTTTGTACCGCGTGCAAAAACATATCGATGTGTACCGGAGGCGCGCACGGGGTGCCGAGAATTTCCGCGAACTGCACCTCCAAGGACAGACGATGCGCGTGAATGTACTCCGCCAGTTTTTGCTGCAGCAAACACGCAGGTGTCACCGCCAATTCTTCCACGCAACGCAGACCCACAGATTCCAGCAACAGAACGGTGTCCGGGGTGAAGGAGTCGGGAAATTGCTTGAAGGAATGCATGAGAAAATCAGGCGCGCAGTTTTTTCCAGTCTTCCACCAGTTGCTTCTCTTTGCGACTTAGACTCTTGGGTATTTTCACGTCCACCGTGGCGTACAAATCGCCCCTCCGACTGCTGCTGAGCACGGGCAGGCCTTGACCCTTCACGCGTAGCTGCTCGCCCGGCTGGGTGCCTGCGGGCACGTTGATGTTCACGCTCCCGTCGAGCGTCGGCACGGGAACCGTCGCGCCCAAAAGAGCATCCAACAAATCCACTTCCAAACGCATGCGCAAATGGCTGTCATCGCGTTCGAAACGCTCGTGGCGACGCACCTGCACATGCACGAACAGGTCCCCCGAAGCCGCGCCGCGCTGCCCCGCTTCGCCGCGGCTGCGAATGCGCAACGTCTGCCCGTCGGCAATGCCGGCCGGCACGTTCACGTTCACTTCCACACGCTCGGTCACGCGGCCCTCGCCCTTGCACCCGGGACACGCCTTCTCCGGAATTTGGCCGGCCCCGCGACACTTGGGACAAACGGCCGCCTGTTGAATGGTGCCGAAGAAACTGTTGCTGGTGCGCACCACTTGGCCCGTGCCGCTGCATTCTTCGCAACGAATGAATTTGGACCCGGCGGCCACGCCCTCACCCACGCAATCTTTGCACCCGACATAGGTGTCGAAGCGCAGCGTTTTCTGCGTGTCTTTCAACACGTCCGCCAAGTCTATTTCCACGGTCGTCTCCACGTCTCGTCCGCTCTGCGGTTCGCGCGGTCCGCGACCGCGAGCCCCGCCGCCGAAGAAGTTTTCGAAAATATCGGCGAATCCGCCCATGTCACCCATGTTTCCGTTGAACCCCGAAAAGTCGAACCCGCCCTGCCCGCCGCCCGCTCCGGCCGCGCCGAATTGGTCGTAGTTGCGGCGCTTCTGTTCGTCACTCAACACTTCGTACGCGACGTTTATTTCCTGGAACTTCTTCTCCGCACCCTTCTCGCCTTTGTGCTTGTCAGGATGCCATTCCTTGCTCAACTTCCGGTACGCTTGTTTGATTTCGTCCGCGGTCGCGGTTTTTTCCACACCCAGTGTTTTGTAGTAATCCGCAGCCATACGCAGACGATTGTAAGGGAGAACGGAATCGGGATCGAAAAAAACCCCGAGATATGGTATACTGATTCGATGTTTCCAAAACGCAGACAAACCGCGCTGATTCTGGCCAACCTCGCGTTGGCGGCCATGTTTGGCGTGCTCATGCTGCCCTACGACGGCTGGAGCGAGGCGACGGCACGCGTTATTCGTCAGCCGCAAGAGGAAAAAGACATGCCGTGGATTTCCCTTTCCGCGGAAAAAGTCTTCAACGGCGCCATGGTGCAAGCGAGCGCGAACGTGACGTTCACCCTGCCGTTGGACATCGGCAGCATTCGACGCACGGTGCTTTTGGGAGACCCCAAAGATCAAATTCGTTACTGGGGGTACTGCTTTCCGCCCATCGTGGGTGACGCCGCGCCGTACGACCCGGTAGGAACGGAAGCCATGCGCCGTTTAATGGCCAACGGGCCGCGCACCACGTTGCCGGGTGAGTTTTTTCTGTCGGAAAAAGAACGCGCCGTCATGAAGCAACGCACGCAACCGCAGCGCACCATTTTGGACGTGCTCACCGGCAAGGCTCCGCCGGAAACCGTACCCGCGAAAGAAGCGCCCATTCGCCACCAGAAGGAAATGTTCCAGGGCGGCGAAACGTGTTACATCATGTCGGAAACACCCATTCCCATCGGCATAGATTTGGACGGAGACAACATCAATGACAAGTTGGAAGAATTGTTCAAAAGCGACCCTGCCGCATCCGATACGGACGGCGACGGCTTGGATGACGGCAAAGAAATTCTTCTGATGGGTTCGGACCCCTCCGTGCGCGACAGCGATCAAGACGGCATCATCGACGGCATTGAGGACAAGAATCGCAACGGCCGCATAGACGTGGGCGAGACGAGCCCCATCAAGAAAGACAGCGACGGCGACGGCTTGTGCGACGGCTTCTGCATTATTCAGCAAGGCATTCGCAACACGTACAAGTTCCCCAAAGGCTACGTGCCGGCCAGTCGCCAGCAAGTACAATGGGAAGACAAGAACGTGAACGGCAAAATCGACGCCGGCGACACGGATCCCCTGAAAAAAGACACCGACGGTGACGGCATTCTGGACGAACAGGAATTCATTCTCTGCCACGGCGAGAACGGTCTGGTCACGCTCACCACGGCCGGTTGTAAGTAACCGAGCTTTGTGGTACAATATCCTGATTATTCACACAAAAACTATGAAGAAATCCACACCATTCACCGGTCTCGTCGCCGTCCTCTTGCTGGCTCTGCCGGCAACCGGTCTGGCATACATAGACCCGTACGACGTGCTCATGGCCGGCGAACCGCCGCCGCGTCCCCGCTCCGCGGAGGACCGCATTGCCCAGCAGCAAGCCGACAGTGCGTTGCGCAGGGCCACGGAACAACAAATGGTGTTCGGTGCGCAGCACATGGCGGTGGGCGACAGTATTTTCGGTACGCCCGATGAAGAAGAAGTGTTGGACCGTTACTCCCCGTTGCCGGACGAACCGAATTACGGCCCCGTGCCGACTGCGGACAATTCCGCCGAATTCGAATTGCTCTTCTCCCAGCTCGGCGACATTCAGAACCAACAGTATTCCTTGCAGCAGCAGTTCGCCGAAGCGCAAGCAAACATGCACAGCGGCGCTCCGCTCATGGACTACGGTTACGTGCCGCAAATTCCGCAGCCCTCGTGGATCGATGACGGCAGCACGCCCGTCTTCGAACCGCTGACCGGTGCCTCCACCCTCGCGCATTCCGGCGTGGAAAGCCTGGCCGCCATTTGCATGCTCATGATGGCGACGCTCGGGACGCTGTGGCGCGTACGCCGCATGCAACGCACGGTGGTTCCCGCGTAACGCAGAACTGCAAAACGGCGCTCGTCTGCAAAGGCGGCGCCGTTTTTTGTATGCGCTTTCGCCGACCGCCCTGCTGCGGGCGGGCAAGGTCTGGTAGGGTACGAACGTGTTCTCGCTTACGGGCAAACGCTGGCTCCTGCCGAACGAACCTGCGCAGACGCAACGTCTGCTGCAGACGCTGTGCGAGCGACGCGGTTTGAACTTGGAAAGTCGAGCGCAGGTGGACCCTCACGTGTACCCGCACGCCGAAACCGCCGTGGCCCGGGTGCGCGCGGCCGTACAGAACCGCGAACGACTGACGATTTTTGGAGACTACGACTGCGACGGCATTACCGCCGCCGCCCAATTGCTGCGCTACTTCCGCGCCGCCGGACACCTCAGCGGCCGCGTGCGTTTGCCACATCGTGAAAAAGACGGCTACGGCCTGAACGCCGCGGTGGTGGAAGAATGTGTGAAAGACGGAACCACGCTGATGATAACCGTGGACACCGGCATTGGTGCCGTGGCGGAAATAGCGGCGCTGCGAAACGCCGGCATCGATGTCTTGGTGCTGGACCATCACCATGCGGGGAACGTGCTGCCGAACGCCACGGCCGTGTTGCACCCGCAATTGGCGCCGGCGCACCCTCTGCCGCACCCTTCGGGCGCGGGTGTGGCGCACCAACTGCTGCGACTGCTCCACGAACGGGACATGTGGCCCGACTGCGAAACGGACAGGGCGCTGGCGGCCATCGGCACCGTGGCGGACTTGGTGCCGCTCACGGGAGGCAACGGGACGTTGGTACAGTCGGGACTGGCCGGCATGTGCGTCATGCCCGCTGGT
>CAZWVP010000068.1:0-6763 GCA_964636635.1 uncultured Candidatus Peribacteria bacterium | reverse complement strand
CGGGCTTGGCATTCGCCACATCGCTCACCTCCACCGCCGTGTGCCCGCGCAGGCTCGGCACACTGCGCACGCTTTCAGGAAAATCGCTGAACTGGTCGCGGAGCACAAGCAAACTTCCTTTGCCCAGCGCCGCGAGAATTTCCGTAATTGCCGGCGAAAGCGAAACGACGCGCACTCCCCGATTCTACCCTATACGGCGAACACCACGCCGTGCACTCCGTATTCCGAAAGAAAACGCTGCGGTTGAGCATCGGCCGGCTTGGAAAGTTCCTGCGCACAGGCGATGGCTTGTTCGTGCAGCTTTGCAAACACTGCACGCAGGCGGTCCGGCGGCATGCCGAGCAAGTGCGAGTGTTCCTGGTGAAACACCAGACAAGCGGCGGCACGGGCACAGAGTTCGGGAGCGATCATGGCGGCCAACGCCTTCTGGTGCGGCTGCAAATTCGGTGCGTCGGGGTCGGACATCATGGCCTCGATGATGTGCGGACTGAGCTCACGGAAGAAGTGCGCTCCCGCCGCGGCACTGTCGCCGCGACCCACGGTGTCAATGGGCTCGAAGGAAAGTCTGTCCGGCACATTGGCGAACTTCACCAATTCCCCTTCCGCCTGTTTGGACATAAGGCTGGTTTCTATGCCGTACAACCTGCCTGCTTCGCGATACACGGCCAACGCTCCGGACCCGCGCATGCCCACGTTCGCCACGTACCCGTCTTCGCCTTCCGCACTCCAAAACGTGCGCATGAGATTGACGGTCTCTTGGTAATTGGCAACGGAGAACGAACCGCCGGCAATGATGGACTTAAGCTCGAGACCGTACATTTCCCTCAACTCCACGTCGTTGATGTACGCATCTTCCTTCACCCCCTGCTTCGCCAATTTTCCCAGCGTGCCGTTGGAAGGCACCACGTACTGACGACGTCCTTTTGCCAACTCATCGAAACGATCATGCAGCAGCAAATGTGCGTCTGCCGGCATGTCACCCATAAACAGCGCCAGCACCTCGCGAATTTTCGTTTCGTCTTGGTACGGCGATCCGAGCAAGGCCGTTTCACGCCTGCCTTTGCACGGCAAATTCAAGCTGCGACGCGACTGCAGAAGTCCCGTGGGCATGAGCCGCAACGTTTTGTCGCGCAGAGCGGAAAGTTCGTTATGCAACTGCGATCCGTCCGGCAAAATGACCGTCGAGGGTACGGCAGGGATGCCGTTATGCGCCACGGCATTGTTGATGGCGATGCCCGTGGCTAAAAAATTCGCTTGGTTGCCGCCCGTGAACGTGCTTGGAAACAACGCGTTGATGACCTCTTCGCGCGTTCGTGCACCTGCGATAGTGATCCTCTGTTGCGCCAATGCATTTTGCGCAAAGCCCAGAACGTATTCGTCAGCCGTGTTTTCGGGCCGATAGACCAAATCCATAGCATTGCTGCCCTCTGCTCCCGGTTCCGTGTGCAGAGACGTCAGGCCGCGAAATTTGTTGTGTCCGCCCATGCTCGCGAGCATCTCCGTGAATACGGGATCCATTTCCGCCGCCAGCTCCATGGACATCTTGCGGTCCTCCACCGGAATGACGAGTGAGCCCAATTCCTTCGGCATGTGCGGCTCCAACTTGTGAATGCTCATAATGCATACTGTAAATACATACGACAGTGCGTCAACTATTGCCCGCATGGTTTTTCGGGAGCACTCTGGACGCATGCGCACCCCCTCACTCCTGCTTCTGGCCACTCTGCTCCTTGCAGCCTGCGGCACATCCGAACCGACCCCGACTCCGCCACCGGAACCCACGCCCTCTTCCGCGGCAGCGGCCGTCTTGCCGACAGGCACCAAAGAAGAGGTGGCCACAGCCGTTGTGACTGCTTTGCAGCAAGGCAAGCCGGCTGAAGTAGCGAAGTACGCCCACCCTGAAAAAGGCGTGCGCTTCACGCCATATACCTACGTAAACCCCGAAACAGACGTCATTCTCACCGCCGCGGAGATCGCCGCTGCAGCCTCCGACACCACGCACAAAACATGGGGCGTGCAGGAGGGCTCAGGCGAACCCATAAGCATGAGCGTGCTGGAATACTTCTCCCGCTACGTCTACAACCACGACTACGCCACGGCACCCGTCGTGCGCTGGAACGAACCGCAAACCAAGGGCTCCATGATAGATAATGCGAAAGAGTTTTACCCGGCAGCGCAAATCGTGGAATACCACTTCGACGGCTTCGACCCGAAGTACGAAGGCATGGACTGGGGCAGCTTGCGACTGGCACTGGAAGAGCACGAAGGGGCATGGTTTGTAACAGGCATGATTCACGACGAGTGGACACCGTAGTGAGGATTGAGGATAAGGGTTAGGATTAGGGTTAGGATTGCGTATTACGATTACGAATTACTATTACGAACGGATTAGACTGCTTATTGCCAACCACCCTCTACCTACTCACTGCCAGATGACAACCACATTTTTCATCGGCGTACTAGGGTCGGCCATATTGGTGCTGGGTGCCGCTTGGCCCGAACGTGCGACGTCGCACCCGCTGCAATCCGTGAAGAACTGGCTCTTTTTCACGGGTGGACTCTGCATGTTCGCGTACTCGGTATTGGGGTACCAAGAAGGAGGATCGTTGCTCTTCGTGCTGCTGCAAGTGATGGTGAACATTGCGAGCATATTCATGATGCTCAATACCAGGGACCGGTTCGATACCCCTGCTCTGCTCTTTTTGGGCGCGTGTCTCGCGGCGTACTCTCTTTGGATTTCTCCGCACGCGCTGACGCTGCTCTTCGTGTGCGGACTCACGGGCATAAGCGTGGGCTATGCCGGGACTGCGGGGACGCTGAAACGCGAAGTGTCGTTGGCGTGCGGCAGCGCGCTGATTGCGGCGTTCAGCGCCGCCAGCGGCAGTTGGGTGTTCTTCTGGCTCAACGTCTTCTTCGTTGTATTTTCCGGCATGCACGCGCTTCGCTTGTTTTCTTCCGTCCGCAAAGCATGAACAACACCCGCTCATTTCTTTTTCTCACACTGCTGCTTCTGTTTACAAGCTGCGCCCGCGCGCCCGTGCAGGACGCCGCGGTCGTACCCGCTCGCGTGCCGCGTTTGCAGAAGGCTGCGAACTTGCTGCCGTACATAGAAGAAGCACAGGCGGAAATGCGCGGAAACTACCAAGAAGCGGTGGAACTGCTGGATGCCATGCGCGGCGAAGAGACGCTGGAAAAACAGTATCGCCTACTGGAGACGTATGTGGAATCTCTCAGTGAAGGCTTGAAGGAAATAGACGGCTACGCCTCCCTTGCAAAAGAGCGTTCTCTGACCGAAGAGGAAGCAAACGCCTACCGCAAACTCCGAGCCGACTGGCGAATGCGTTCGGAAATCACCCTGCAAGCCATGCAGAAAAGTTTACATTGAGCGGACGTCAGAGTAGCACCGGAAGAATCAATCCCACGACGGCCAAAACGCCTACCGCGCCAATGAGCAGCCCGACAACGATTATCCAAGGCTTTTGCTTCGCCGAAGAGCCCGGCTGCACGAAAGGCGTGAGCAGAGTGTCGCAAAGAAAGACGATGGCTTCGAAGAGGGCTTCCATAAGGGAAATAGAGAACATTCGCTGCAGGAGAGCCATCGCGACGTCAGTTTATCATACTCAATCCCTGATCCCCGGGAATCGGCCTGCTCCAAGACTTGTCTTCCGCCAAGGCCTTGTTTATATCCCGGAATGCGCGCTTCTGCTGCACAATGTACTCCACGAAGTGCCACGAAACGTTCATGCGACGCACGCCTTTTATTTGAAAATCATCCACCGACGGTCTTGGGTACTGCTCTCTGTTTCTGTCCTTCACACTGTTCCAGCCAAACATACCTCGACGGTACGTATTGATGGTTTTGACTTCGGGATCGTAAATGCCCATGACTTTGCCGTCGCCTGCGTAGAAGAGATTGCTGCCCTGTTCGCCCCTGTAACGCTTGTTCAAACCTACATCCGCCGGCCCCTCCCATACTCCGTTGATTTTGAAAAAGAGCGCCCCATTCTTCTGCGGGTCGCGTTTGCAAAGCACTTCGCCCTCAAGCTCCGTTTGCACCCTCACCTCCGTGCCCCACACCGCGCCGGCGGACTCCGCCTCGGCCATTTGCTTGTTGATGGGCGCGAGCGCACCCAGCTCAACCGTTTCCTCTCCGCTTTCCACGCTCACGACATCTTTCTGCTCGTCGGTCAGGTAGTTCATGTACGGGTTCTCGAACCAAATTTGGTCTCCCGGCAAAAGCTCATCCTCGGCGAAGTACTCGCCGTTCTTCGGCTCCAAATTTTCAAACAACAAACCCATGCCATTTGAAGGCAGATCATTCGGAATTTCTATGCCCGTGAACAGCTCATCCAGCATTTTCAAGTGCTCTTCGTCCGCGTTATCTATGAGGGTTTTGATCATGATGAATCGCGAGTACTTGTTGCACTGAATGCCGTTACTCGTTTCCCAGAGATCACGAATGGCCTGCACCGCGCTACTCTTGGACACGTAACTGCCGTTGTCGTTCTCACGCCAGAACTGCGGGTTACGCACCTCTGGCTTATCTCGCCCTGCGGGAAAGTATGTCTTGCCTCGGGAGACGTTGCGCAAAATTTGAATTCTGATGCGGATTTCACGTTCCGGAATGCCTTGGGCGCGCATGCCATCGGACACATTTTCCAAATGCTGCTCGGTTTCGTCGATCTCAGGCTGTTTTTCCGTCGCATCGGGCGCCACGGAAGTGCGCACCCGGCTTTCGGGCACGCTACCACCGGCACCGCCGCCGCCTTCGCCGGTTCTGACACTGTTAATACTCTCGCCTCCATCCTCGGTTCGTATCCTGCCACCACCGCCGCCCCCCCCTTCCCCCTCTGCCTGCCCTTCGTCCGAGTCGACACGCTTGTAATCCGCCTGCTCAAAATCCTTTCCGGAATACGAGACCTTTCTTTTTTTGCCTGCCACAACTTCCGCATCGAACTTGTCACCCCTGACAGACGACACGCCCGTATCTGCGGAAGCAGACGAAACATCTGCAACAGGCGAAGCGGTCTGGACGGCGGCTGGCACGGAAGAATCGGTATCGACGGCGGCAGGCGCGGAACTGTTGGAACGCTCCACATTCCACTCGCGTCGCTCGGCTTTGCGTTCAGCCGGCGGCGGGGCGTCGGGCACGGCCTCCAATGTGTGCAAATTCAGAGCGCCGAAACGACCCTCGAGCGCAATTTGCGACCAGCAACCGTTGCGGTTCGGTATGGAAACTTTGACGGTCGTACCGAGCTTGACGCGCACCGGCCATTTCCAGCCGTTATTCGCCTTTTCGTACGCGAACGTTCGGTACGAATTCTGCGGACCTTCGATGTACGCCTGAATTTGACCGCATGGCCCGTAGGGAATGTGTATGTAATACAGATCATCGCGCATTTCGATGTTGAATCGTCCCAACCCCTGTCGCTGTTTTTCCTTCATGGATTCCTCATATGCAAGCAATTGTCCAGCCTGCGCCAGCCAGTGCTCCACCAACTCCAATGCTTCCTGTTGGTTTCCGACAATTTTGGCGTTGATGCTCAAAATCGCCCGGTTCAGAGAGGCATTCCACTCCTTGACCAACTCCGGCTGCAAAGCGGAAACAAGCGTGGAAGCACGCTCGATGCGCTGCTGCAATTCGCGATGTTTGACCGTCAGCTGCTCGTGTACCGATTCTGGCGTGGAACCGACGGGTTCGGCGGCATCGGGCGTCGGCATTTCGCCCGCATGAAAACGAAGCAGCCGACGCTCGAAGAACTCAGGCGTGCGCATGGGCGGAGAGACGGCGTGAAGCGGCTGCAGCTTGCTGTTCTATGTTGGCGACTTCCTCACACCCCTGCCGCACGATGTCGCACTCCTTTTTTTC
The DNA here is from genome assembly GCA_964636635.1 of uncultured Candidatus Peribacteria bacterium. Lineage (GTDB taxonomy): Bacteria > Patescibacteriota > Gracilibacteria > Peribacterales > Peribacteraceae > CAZWVP01. The sequence goes on along the minus strand of CAZWVP010000068.1, from coordinate 894 downwards.
CGCTTCCGCCAAAGCGGAAACGATATTCGTTCTGACCTTCGGCTGCAAAGCGGAGGCCAGTGCCATCAACCTATTCCGAAGCACCCAAGGAACATTCACGATTTTGCGCAATGCCAACGAAAAATCTACTTCGTTCATGCGTGATTGTTGTGAGTGGTTGTTTGTGAGAGTCAGTATACCAAAATTCAGTCCGAAAGACAATTCCAAAGCCGCACAGACACAGACTGACCGGTGGTGCCGAAGAAGGGACTTGAACCCTTAATCCCTTACGGGAACGCGATTTTGAGTCGCGCGCGTATACCATTCCGCCACTTCGGCAATTTTTGAAAAAGCCGAGACAAACTGTAGCGATTTTGCACTCGGTGCAAAAGTATCTGAGCTAGAATATGTCCGTGAAATCGGACGACACCTTCATCTTCGAGTCCTACGGCTACGATAGCGCCAGCGGACACATTGTATTGCGCTACTCGTTGGATGGTTCGACAGAGCTCACCACGGGTGACGCTGTGCGATTTGAAGAGACCATTCTTCTGCCCAAGCACCCTGCCATTGCTCCTGCCAAAGCCACGAGTGAAAGCCTGCAAGCCGCACTTTTCGCTTTGCACCTTATAGGCGGCGTGAGCTACTACAAAACCTGCTGCCCGAAAAAGCTGGATGTGCGCTCGGGCACGCTCGACGAGGCGCAAGCTTCGTTCTGGAATACGGTGTACACGAAGGGGTTGGGAGAATTTTTCTACAAGAACAAATTGGATTTCCGCGGCTTGATCAACTTCCCCTCCACAGCCGGTAAAGGTGCGAAGAAGCCGGAGAAAAAAGGCGCACCGCAACGGTATTTGGTGCCCATCGGCGGCGGCAAAGATTCGCTCGTCACCATCGAACGACTGAAGAGCGAAG
>CAZWVP010000067.1:1559-6779 GCA_964636635.1 uncultured Candidatus Peribacteria bacterium | reverse complement strand
CGCAGCAGCGCAAGGCGGAAGTGAGCGAGCGCCGTCATGTGGAAGCCGCGCGTGGCCGCGAGAAGCTCGAGATCGCCAAGCTGAAGGCGCAGGAAGCGATCCTCGGGCAGATTGCCGGGCGCAAGCTGCCGCGCAAACGCGAAATCAAAAGCGGGTTCACCTTGCTATTGGTGATATTCCCACCTACGACGAACGTTTGATACGAGCCGTTTTCGATTTCCGTGTTCACGCCCGAGTTGGCGAGATCGAAAAACACGACGCGGAACATTCCCGTTACCGTTCCCGTATTGGGCAACAGGGAACCATCCAAGCGCTCGAGGCGATAGTTCCGCGAAACCCAGGAGGAGTCGGCCTTGTTGTACAAGACAAAGCCGGCCGCATCCATGGCCACGTTGGTCGCGTCCACTTCCACGGGCACCTGGCGAAGAAGGGAACGATTCGGTGCGTTATTGGTATTAACGTTGAACGCCCCCGTCATCTTCATCTGAAAAAACGGCGTCACACCGGTCGGCACGTTGGTCCCGTTGGTATCGGGATTGGCGTTGGTGATGCTCGTGATTTTCGAGAGCACCACCCGATGCACCAGACTCGCCACCGGTCCGACGGCAAATTGCCCGTCGTAGATGCGCGACGAGAAATCCCCGATCGCCATCACCCTGTCGACTGCGGCGGAGAACAGCGAACCCGAAGGCCCGCCACCCGCCGTGTCGGGCTTGATGCGCGCCATAACAAGGACGTCCTGTTGGCCGCCTTTCGACACCAACAGTTGACGGCTGTTCAGGTGAGCCCCGAACGTATCGCCGAGCAAAGCGCCCACACGGCTGGCAATCGCAAACGCCACCGTCTCGCCCGGGCGGAACAACTCCAAACGGTCAATCGACGAGCTGTCGCCGGTGATGTCGATGCCGATGTAATTCGGCGCCGACTGCTCGAAGTTGCTTTGCAGTTCCACCCGCAGAATCACTTCGGGCGCACCGCCGGCGAGCAAGTCACGAAAAGGAACCGGCACGCTATCGGGCACGACGATCAACTGCCCGTTTCGTTCCAAGTGCCACAGCGTCTGGCTTGCCGGGAAAACGTCTATCTGACTGGTAGTCAGCGACGCCCCCGTATTCAACCGTTCGCCTTCCACATCAACGATGCCCATGCGCAAACGGTCACCCGAGAGCGAACTGGCAATGTCGGCGCGAACTTCGAACAAAACGCTCCGACCCACCTCGACCACAAAACCGCCGCCGAACAAGTCATCGAACACGACGTTGCCGCCGGTCGACTGAACGTTGTCTTCGACGATGGTATCCACGGAACCGTTGAAATCCGTATCCGCCCAGAGCGTCCAGCTATGGGCGTTCACGACATTTCCTTCCTGAGCCGCGTACGTGACCGAAGTCACCAGCAGATCATCGTTCTCCGCGGTCGCGGTAAAGCGGCCGAAGGGGACGTTGTTCTGGTTGCTGACCGCAACGTCAACGCTGGGCCCGAATTTTTCCGTCACAATCAAGCTCACCGCCGCCTCGACATCGTGTCGAGGGTTATCCGCGCCCACCGTGTACGTCGGCGTCGGCACATTCCACCACGGCCAGAAGGTCGTGGAAGACATGCTGCCAATCGCCCGCCCCAACCCAATTTCTCCGGGCGAGGCGTTGCTGCGGATGTCAGCGGTAATCTGCAGGGGTACGCCCTGCACGTTCACGCCAAGGTTGATACTGTGGAACCGAAGCACGTGGTTGGTCACGGGACGAATGTTTTGCTGCAACACCGTCTCGTACACACCATCGGGGCGGCCCCGAGGGAGCATATCGGCGCGCAGATCGAAGTCTTCGATGCGGCCAAAATGCGTCCCGGGTTGGGCCAGGAAAATCAGCGCATTCAGCTTGGCGTTGCCGCCCGTGCTGTACGCCCCGATTTCGGCCATAACCGCGTCCTGATGCGCTTGTTCATAGACTTGTTCGGGCAGAAATTCCTGCACGAGCATACCCGCAAACAAGTCACGACGCTCTACGCGTTCCACCACCAACCGCCGGCGCAATCCATTTTTCCGTTTCATGATCCATTTCCCCAAGCGAGATACTACAAAAGTGAAGTGACGCAGAATTTCTCCATAGGTGTCGTCTTTCTCCTTTCAGAAAGCCTATGAAGTAAAGGAACACACATCCACGACTGGTCGAACAACGAGTTCGACGCTTCTTTTGGCCGTAAATGTGGCGAAAGTATAAAGAAATATGGTTATATGTCAATATTTCATATTTTTGTCAAATATCGATCTTTGCCCTTCCGTGTAAGAATGGGCCGACGCCATCGTCTCACCCATGCCCGCAAAATCCTCCATTACCGAAGCGCAGTTTCTGGAAGCGTACGACCTGTACGCCGACGCCATCTTCCGCCACTGCGCGCTGCGCCTGGGCGACCGCGAACTGGGCAAAGACCTTATGCAAGACACCTTTCTCCGCGCTTGGCAGACTCTGCAAAACGGCACCGTCGTGGAAAACATCCGTGCGTTTCTCTATACCGTGGCCAACCACTTGATTATAGACCACGCGCGCCGTCGCAAACTTCGCCCGGAAAGCTCGCTGGAAGACATGCAGGAAGAAACGGGCTTCGACGTTCCCGACAAAGCCCCGAATCCGCAGCGCGCATTCGAAGGCACGCACGTACTGGAAACGTTGCAAAACGTGGAAGAACCCTACCGCACCGCCCTTGTTATGCACTACGTGGACGGCTTGCCGCCCAGAGAAATAGCCGAAGCCTTGGGCATAACCGCCAACCTGGCCTCGGTGCGCCTGCATAGAGGCCTGGCTCAGTTGACCGCGCTTTTGAACCCCGCTCATGAATAGCCGTACCGAAGCATTTTTGGCCGAAGCCAAACGTCTCTCGCTTTCCCCCGAGGAGCGGACGGAGGTCCGTCACGTGCTCGCCGCGCATCAAGCCGCAAGCGGCAACTTGAATTTGAACCCGGCCGAAAAAGCTTTGTTTCGAAGAAAGCTGAAAGAAGCCATGCACAGCCGCCCGGAACCTTGGTGGCAGTTCCTGTTGCAACTGCCGCAGCTTTCCCTTCCCGTAGCGGGGCTGGCCGTTTTCCTGCTCGTCTTCGCCACCGGTAGCATAACGAGCTTGCGCTGGCTGACCGATGACTCGACCATGCGCGCACCCGTGGAGCCTGCAGACTTGGGCGCGCCCGATACGCAACACATGGTTCCCGATGATTTTTTGCAAATGCCCGATAAAAAATCGGACCAAAAAATACGTCCGCTGCAAAACCCAACCAAAGCAATCAAGCCCATGCCTCAGGCACCGGCTTTAAACGAGTCTGAAAACGCACCCGCGGAACCAATGATGCTCTACCGAGCCGGAGGCGAAGAAGTGCAAGCCGGTGAAGCCGTGCCTGCAATGGAAACGCTCGACGCTGCGGGACAAGCCATACCTGCAATCGAGGCGCTCGACCCTGCGGGGCCTGCTGAACCCATGATGATGAAAGCCATGCCCATGATGCAGGAGGCGGATATGCCGCAGGCGCCGGAAGACCGCTCCAGGATGCGCTTGATGAAAGGCGGCTGCGGTACGCTTCTGCCTTCCGTAACCGACTCCGGATCATCACTGGGCGACACCGTGTCGCCGCTTCTGCAGCCGGAACAGGCCAGCGGAGCGCTGCTGCCTTAGAATTTCCGCAATACGCACAGCCAGTAGTTTCGCTTGAACACTTTGCCGTCGAAGCGCGAATAGTTTGTTTTCGGTTCCAGCGAAAGAACGGAAAAGTGCGTGCCATACAACTCGCGAAGGTCTTGCTCGCCAAACACCCTCTCCACCAAACCCAAGCCGGGGTGCACATAGGTATCTACTTCGGGACCGGGGTGCGACGCAAGCAAATTGCGAGCATGCTTGTCCCCTTCCTTCCTCAACGTTCGGACAAACACGAAGCCTTTGGCCTTGAGCACCCTGTGCAATTCACTCACGTAGTTCAGGAGTTCCGTTTTCAAAAGCGAATTGGAAGACATGACGTCCAGAGCCAAGTCGAATGTTGCGTCTTCAGCGGGTATCTCTTTCCCCATATCCGCCTGCACATACTTCACTTTTGAACTAATTTCTTGTGCTCTTTTTTCCGCTTCTTTAAGGGCTGTAAAAGAAATATCAATGCCTAAAACATCATTACCCAATTCAGCCAAATGTTTGCTATTTTTTCCTGTGCCACAGCCGACATCCAAAACGTGCAAACCTGTCAGCTCCACGCCCTGTTTGCGTCGCAGGTATGCAAAGAACTTCTTCACATCCGCCTGCGGCTCATCGCCGAAGGCAACCAATCTGGGCCGTTGGTACTCGCGTTCCCAGGCGTCTTGCTGCGACATGAAAGAAGAATACACGGTTGCGAAGGACTTGTCGTTTGTGTCGCTTGGTAAGAGAGCATGCATTCGGACGTCATACAACTCAGACACTTCTTCTTCCTTCCCCATTTTCATATGACTACCATCGTCGAACGCCAAGACGGCGGATCTTCCACGGCATTGGTCGCCGTAGTATCCATTATTCTCCTGGTGCTCGTTGCGGGTGCCGCCTTGTATTCCCTGCGCATGTACCCCTTCGACGCGCAAGCAGGAGACGGAATCACCATTCAGTTGAACGAACGTATTCCGAACCCCGTTAACCCGGGCACATCGGCAGAATAACCTTGCGACTTTTCTCTTCCTTCCCCCATTCTTTATGGAAAATTCCAGCTGCCCCGCCTGCAGTGCGCAAATGCACGAAGGCACCTGCGCCGCTTGCCAAGCCACCGGCTCGGTTTGTACCAAGTGTGAAAAATGCGCCGCTTGCGCCGCGGCGGACGTCAAATAGTCGGAAATTTTACTGTCGACGCACGGTCACGCCCGCCAATAACTCATCGCTCTTCGCGAGAACATTGGCGGGCGTTCGACCGACCTGAACGGGCAAAGAGAGCGAAGCCATGACGACATCATCTTTTACGAAACGAATATCCACCACGTACCGGGCGTTGCCTTTGGGCAAAGTGTAGTCGAAGGCCGTTTCCCCATAATCGATGCGCCGGACGGATTCACTGAACACTTCTTTCCCTCCTTTGCGAAAGCTTGCCTGGACGAAATCGTAGTCTATGGGATTCCCCGGACCGTACGATCGATGGGTGACGTTGTTGAGATCGAAATGGAATCGCACTTTCTGTGAAGGTTTCAAGCGAAAGGCGTCGTAGCTCATTTCCGCGATGAATTCGCCGAC
>CAZWVP010000067.1:0-1549 GCA_964636635.1 uncultured Candidatus Peribacteria bacterium | reverse complement strand
CCCGGCACGCATGCCAACGTCGAGACGGGAGTCAGCGTCGCCAGCAAGCCGATGAGAACAAAGAAATGACGAGGCATGGTTAATGGGATTCGACGTACTGAAGAAGCAGATGGAAGATTTTTGCCGTTTCGGCACGGTTGATGGAGGCATTGGGGCGAACGGTGTTGAGCAATTCGCCCTTCGGAGAAGTGTCACCCTGCATGATGCCCATATCGACGGCAGTCAGAAGGGCATCGGCGTTGACATCCGTAAGATTCAAATCCGTGAAACTTGTTTCCGAGTGCTTGGTGAGAGGAATGTCGAACATTTGCAGCATGACACTGATGACGTCTCCTCTGGTGGCGGGCGCACCCACATTCAAGGTAACCGGGAATTTCGAGTTCTTCAGGCCTTCCATGGTGCGAATGTACGGGGCGGACCAATCGTTTCTGGAGGTGGGGTTTGCCGGTTCGCCCGCATCGCTTGGCTGCGTACCGGATGCCAACAAAGCCATTTTTGCCAACTCGGCGTACGTCACTTTGTTGCCGGGTCCGTAACGGAATATTTCCTGTCCTTGCGTGTTTTTGTACCCCGATACCACGCCGTCTCGCTTCAGCACGCAGACAGGCAAAGCATACCAAGCGGCTTCCGGCACGTCGCCGAAGAGATCTTTCGTCGAGCACTCGGGCTTACCCGAGTCGGCAGGTTCGGAATCGGCGGCCGCATGTATGACCGTCTTGCTTTGCAGATAAGCCGTCATGGGGGAAAAACCGCGCCTCGATCCCCCGCCACCCCCGCCGCCGCCACTGCTGCCGCTGCCTCCGCCGCCGCTGCCACCCACACCGCCGCCCGAAGACGATCCCGGCGTACCTACTACGCCGGAGTGCGTGAGTTCATCTATACGGAAACGAGAACCTTCGTCGGTGCAAATGATGCCACTGAGAGTCACGCCGCTGCCGCCGGCACCGATGCACGACGTGAAATCGATTTCTCCGGCGTCGTTGCAGCCGCTGGTGATTTCGGATACGGAAGTAATGGGTGCGTCTTTCACGCAGAGAGATATGAAGTTGTTGTCTTCCAGGTACAAGGTTTTTTTCGTGCCTGAGGGCAATTCGTCACCCATGTTCACCACGAGCGAGTTCGTGTCGCGTTTGATGAGCACGTTGGCCAAGTGAATGGTGTTGGCGGTGTAATCGTTCGTAAAATTCAACATTTCCGTCACGCCGTCGAAGAACCTGGTCAGCTTCGTGCCGTCGTAGGTCCCCTCGGCGTCATCGTCATCTATTTCCACGGCGAAGCTGGTGGTGCCGGTGGTGGTGACGTACGTGCGGTTGCCAATGAGAGAATCTTCCCTGTCGGCGATGAGATCTTCATCTTCGTCCAGAAGGAGCTGAACGGTGAACGTTTTGTCCAAATACAGGGCGCCGGAATCGGTGGCACGGACGGTGACCAGATAGTTGCCGGAGTTGGAAAGCGTGGCGCTGTTGAGTTGCAATTGATTGCCCGAACCGCCGCCGATTTTGAAAATACCAGTGTTGGTGGCACCCGTAAGGGTGAAGACATGCACGTC
>CAZWVP010000066.1:5202-6811 GCA_964636635.1 uncultured Candidatus Peribacteria bacterium | reverse complement strand
GTCACAACGATGGAGCGTCCACCCGCACGTTTAATGCTTGGCAGCAGAAGAAACAGCTCTTCACTGCGTACGCAAACTTCGATCGCCTCCCAAGACTCATTCAGAAGCGCGCAACGAGTCGGCGAGACGACGGATTGCGGAAAGACGATTTCCGCCAGTCGGCCCATCGGCAAATCAAACGTAACCATTTTGCGATTGACTGCAATTTCCGAACCCTTCAAGACCAAACCGATGCCCTCGGCCAAGCCCATATGCTCTAGAGACAGGCCGGAACGCACCACCAGACAAGGATGACTGGTGAACAGAAGCAAACCTTTGAACAGGTCGTTTTCCTCCAAGCTCTCCCCTGTCTCCACGGGGCAAATGACTTCTTGGCACAAACCGTCCAACACCGCCGCTTCCTCGGTTCCTTGCAAGCGAATGAGCTCAAACTCTTCTTCCTTGAAATTTTTGGCCAACAAAAGAGTTTTAGCCAAGTGCAAACATTCGCAACCAATGACGGTCTTGCCGACCGACGTACGGTTCACATACGCACTCGCAGCCGAATCCGTCCGAAGCCTGGTGAGGTGCCAACGTGTCGGCTGAAACGTTCTGCTGCTAAAAGTGAATTTCTCCACGATCTGCAGCGAAGTCTCACTCTCCAGCAACATATCCTCTCCGGTAATGCCCGCATGAAACACGCGATCGAGAGCAAGTGTTTGCTCTTCTTCACCGGAACATTGCGGCTCAAGCACGAAGGTTTTGTGATCTGCCGCCAGAAGCAATGGAATTGTGCCGGGCTTTCGAACCCAGAACTCTACGACTGCACCCGGCAGAACCACCTGCCCGCAGAACCCCCGACGATCGGGCGCACGCAGAACAATGCCAACGGACTTCAGATACAGCTGAATTTGCTCATACAAACGCCCTTTGGGTAACAGAAAACGAAATGGCCGAGACATACAGACTCTCCCGTGATGTGAAGGAACAAACGCACCGGATGGTTTTACGTTTGTCGAAATACGACAAACAACTCTGCGCCTTTGACGCAAAGGGGATGATGTCGACGGTAACACCTAATCGACACCAACCGCTTCGCGCGTACGGCGCAAAGCGTGATGATGCGATGTGTTCTGCAATACGGCTCTATACCCCCCTTCTCCGTCATTCAAAAACTTCGCCACTCTGGTCACCGTTGCGGTGCTGGCACCGGTTTTCTTGGCAATGTCCCGGTACGACATGCCTTGCGCCACCAAATTCACCACCAGCCAACGCTCGCTCCACGCCTGCAATTCCGAAAGCGTTGCCAAATCACGAAGAAAACTCGCCAATTGCTCCGGCGTTTTGCATGCGCAGATTGCGACGCAAAGAGACTGAAAGGCCGCATTATCTCGCCAATCCGTTTCTTTGAAGGTCCTTCGTGACATAACGGCATGGTAGTACGGGTTGCAGTCTGTGTCAATGTATTAAAACAATATTACATTCAATTCTGCGTCATCAATATGAAAAGTGACTCCCGAAGCCATTTCCGCTATACTTTCATGATGTCTTATCCACGCATTGCCATCTTCCTCGTTCTGGCGTTTCTGGGTATGAGCTTCGGCACCACCTACCAACTGCTGAAGGTGGT
>CAZWVP010000066.1:3948-5192 GCA_964636635.1 uncultured Candidatus Peribacteria bacterium | reverse complement strand
TACGCACCATCCCTCAGCGCTACTACCACAGCTTGCCTTTGGCCCAAGGCGGAGATCTGGACCGCGATGGCATTCATGACTTCTATGACGACAGCGACGGCGACGGCATCGCCGATGCCATGGACGCCACGCCCTTCTAAAAAGAGACAGTTGTCAAAAAATTATATTTCTGGTATGATGTATGTAAATTACTTCTTACACACAAACACCCATGCTCAGGAAAAAGATCGAACATAAGACCGGGTTGGCCGCCGTCATCGGCGCCCTCGTTGTCTCCTGGTTCTCGGTCGGATACCCGGCTCTCCAGGCTACGGTGGTGTCCCCTGCCGAGCTCTACAACGCCTTGCCGGTTTCTCAAGACCGCGGCGACCAAGACAACGACGGCATCACGGACGCTCAGGATGCCACGCCATTCGGCGACATCCGCTAAGCGACTCCATCAGCAAAAAAACAACCCCGCGGCGCGCAAGCGCGTGCGGGGTTGCTTCCGTATACGAATGAAACTTAACGGCGGGAAACTCCCGAACGCTTGGCGATGATTTCTTCGGCCACGTTGCGGGGAACCTTGTCGTAGTGAGCGAATTCCATGCTGTAGCTGGCGCGACCCTGGCTCATGGAGCGCACTTCGGTGGCGTATCCGAACATGGAGGCCAGCGGCACCAACGCGACCACGATTTTGGCCATACCGCGTTCACCCTGGCTTTGAATCATACCGCGACGAGCACTCAAGTCGCCCATCACGTCGCCGAGGAATTGCTCCGGCGTCACCACTTCCACGCGCATGATCGGTTCCAAAATGACGGGATCGGCCTTTTTGGCCGCTTCCTGGAAACCGATGCTGGCGCAGGTTTTGAATGCCATTTCGGACGAGTCCACGTCGTGGTAGGAACCTTCGTAGAGCTCAACCTTCACGTCCACCACCGGGTAACCGGCAAGGATGCCGCGGGTCATGCCTTCTTGGAAGCCCTTGTCGCACGGCGAGATGAATTCGCGGGGAATCCTACCTCCCACCACGGAGTTTTCGAACGTGTAACCCGTTCCCGGGGGCTGCGGGAAGAGACGGAAGACGACGTGACCGAATTGACCGCGTCCACCGGACTGCTTGATGTACTTCTCTTCGTGATCGACTTCCTTCTGAATGGTCTCGCGGTAGGCCACCTGCGGCTGACCGACGTTCGTTTCCACTTTGAATTCGCGCTTCATGCGATCGACGATGATTTCCAGGTGCAGTTCGCCCATACCGG
>CAZWVP010000066.1:0-3938 GCA_964636635.1 uncultured Candidatus Peribacteria bacterium | reverse complement strand
TTACCGGCTTCTTGAGGCTCGACCGTGAACACCACGTGACCGTACTGACCCTTACCACCGGACTGACGCACGAACTTGCCGTCAACGTCCACGACCTTCTGGCGAATGGTTTCGCGGTAGGCCACTTGGGGCTTGCCCACGTTGGCTTCCACGTTGAATTCGCGCTTCATGCGGTCGACGATGATTTCCAGGTGCAACTCGCCCATACCGGCGATGATGGTCTGGCTCGTTTCGTCGTCGGTGTGCACGCGGAACGTGGGATCTTCTTCGGAAAGTTTGTTCAAGGCGATGCCCATTTTCTCTTGGTCGGCCTTCGTTTTGGGTTCCACGGCAATGGAGATGACCGGTTCGGCGAAGGTGATGGATTCCAAAAGAATCGGATTCGCTTCGTCGCAGAGCGTGTCACCCGTGCGCACACTCTTCAAACCGATGGCGGCGCCGATGTCACCGGCGTGGATTTCCTGAATTTCCTCGCGGTTGTTGGCGTGCATACGGACCAAACGACCGATGCGCTCGCGCTCACCCGTGCGGGCATTGATGACGAAGCTGCCCGCCTTCAATACGCCGGAGTACACGCGGATGAAGGTGAGACGACCCACGAACGGGTCCGTGGCGATTTTGAAACCGAGAGCGGAAACCGGCTCGGAGTCTTCCGGCTTGCGGAAGGCCTCTTCGCCCGTATCCACGTTGATACCCTTCTGCAACCCGCGATCCAACGGACAAGGCAGGAAAGCGACGACGGCATCCAAGAGCAACTGCACGCCCACGTTCTTCAAGGAAGAACCGCAGAGCACGGGGTAGAATTTGCCGGCAACGACGCCTGCACGAATACCCTTGCGAATTTCCTCTTCGGACAAACCGCCGTTCTGCAAGAACGCGTCCATGAGGTCATCCGTGCATTCGGCCGCCTTCTCCACGAGCACGGCGCGGTATTCGCTCACGTTCTGAGCCATGTCTTCGGGAATGGGAATTTCGATGCGCTGGTCGCCGTGCGGACCTTCGAAGCGGTACGCCTTTCTGGTGATGAGGTCGACGATGCCCGAGAAATCACTTTCGGCACCGATGGGCAGCTGAATGGCCACGGCGGCCTTGCTCAGACGATCGTGAATGGAAGCGAGCGACATGTAAAAGTCGCCGCCGGTTTTGTCCATTTTGTTGACGTAGGCGATGCGCGGCACGCCGTACTTGTCGGCCTGGCGCCACACCGTCTCACTCTGAGGCTCCACGCCCTGCGACCCGTCGAACACGGCCACGCCGCCGTCCAACACGCGCAAGCTGCGTTCCACTTCGGCCGTGAAGTCCACGTGACCGGGGGTGTCGATGATGTTGATGGTGCAATCCACTTCCTTACCCGTGACGTCGTTCGCCTTCCAGTGACACTGGGTGGCGGCGGCCGTGATGGTGATGCCGCGCTCACGCTCCTGTTCCATCCAGTCCATGGTGGCCTCGCCTTCGTGCACCTCGCCGATTTTGTAGTTGCGACCCGTGTAGAACAAAATGCGCTCGGTGGTGGTCGTCTTACCGGCATCGATGTGCGCGATGATACCGATGTTACGAACTAGCTTGAGGTCCATGGGAAAAGTGGTGGTACGAAAAAAGCCCGGGCACTATAGGCAAACGCTGGCTTTATGGCAACGGAAAGGTTGGAAATTCACCGTAAATTACAGAGCCATCGCCGGTGCGGACGGACGGCAACCGTCTCGTGACGGTCCGTCGTGGGGCGCACCCAAGAGAACATCTCCACCGTCGTCATCGTCATCGTCGCTTTCGGCCAACGCGTCGTGAATGACGGCCGAAATGAGTGTTCTTACTTCCATACGGGAGGAAAGCGTCGCCAATTGACGGAAATCTTCGAACTCTTCTTGGCAACCGAGGGCAAAGAGCAACAACGTCGCGTTATCGGTGCCGGCGTGCCCGGCGCGCGTGAGCATGGCTTTGCTCGTTTCCAAAAATGCCAAACGGGCACTCTGAACATCGGTGAGATGAAGACAGGCTTTCAGAGAGGAAATCTGCTCTTCCAGCTCCTGCCAAGTACCGGGAAACGACTCGTTGTAAAAGGACTGCAATTCCTTTCCCGGCAAATCCTTCACGCTTTGCATGTAAGGCGGCAGATGGGACGCGTGCTCCAGCACGTAGGTCAACTCGCCTTCCAGCAAAGCGAAAGCGCGCACTCTCGTTTCATAATCACCGTCCTCCGGCAGACAGTATTTCAACTCTTCCACCAACTGCCGTGACCGCAACACGGCGGCCAATTCACCGGACGAAAGCCCCTGCAACTCTTGAAAATCGGCCAAACCTTGCTCCAATAAATCGCATACGTCTGCCAAAAACAGACAACGATTGTTATCGATCAGCGCGTCCGCATCAATGGCCGTTTCCAGAGCGTTCAGCTCGCGAAAAAGTTCGCGCTCGGTACCGGGAAGTTGCCGACCGGAAGCCGAAAAACGTTCCATACTGCAGTCAGGACTATCGAGCGGCCAAGTGGGCGAAGGCCTTGTTGGCCTGAGCCATCTTCAGCACGTCTTGCTTCTTCTTGAAGGCAAAACCCTGGTCGGCGGAAGCATCGAGCAATTCCATGGCCAACTTCTGCGCCATGGGAATGCCCTTGCGAGCGCGAGCACCGTCGATGATCCAGCGGAATGCGAGAGACTGCTGACGCTTGGCCGGCACTTCCGTCGGCACCTGATACACGGAACCACCCACGCGCTTCGGGCGAACTTCAATGAGCGGGGTCACGTTCAACACGGCCTTGGCGAACACCTCCATCGGCGCTTCCTTGGTGCGCGTCTTCATCACTTCAATGGCATCGGCGAAGATCTTGCGAGCAATCGACTTCTTCCCCTGCATCATGATGCAGTTGATGAACTTCTCGATCGTAGGATCGCTGTCGCTGGGGATGAATGCTTTGACGGGCTTAGCCATGGACGTTGGGATGAAAGATTAGGATGTAGGATGAAGATTACGTATGAGGATTACGAACGAAAGAACTACTTCTTGGCGGCACCCGCCTTCGGGCGCTTGGCGCCGTAACGGCTGCGACCCTGGCGACGACCCTGCACGCCTTCGGTGTCGAGCACGCCGCGAACGATGTGGTAACGCACACCAGGCAAGTCTTTCACGCGGCCGCCGCGAACGATGACCACACTGTGTTCCTGCAGGTTGTGACCCTCACCCATGATGTACGCCTTCACTTCGTGACCGTTGGTCAAGCGTACGCGAGCGATTTTGCGGAGAGCGGAGTTCGGTTTCTTCGGAGTCATGGTGGTGACCTTCAAACACACGCCGCGTTTGAACGGAGCGCCTTTCGGCAACGGCACGGCGCGCATGTTCAGCGAGTTCCACGTGTACTGCAAGGCGGGAGACTTGGACTTCCAGCGCTTGTTGACGCGAGGACGGCGGATGAGCTGGTTGATGGTAGGCATAATTTTTGGTGCACCCGAGAATACGGGTTTTCATGAAAAAAGCCGAGGCATGGTAAGAGCCGGAGCGTCGAAAGTAAAGAGAATCAAGCGGTTTTTCAGGAAAAATCTCGGCGGCGAATCCTCAAAAACGGAGACTCCCCTTTTACAGGAGGGTCTCCGTTTCGAAACCGGTCGACGAACTACTTTTTCTTGCGGTTGGCCTCTTCCTCGGCTTCCTCGCGCTTTTTCTCCAAGTAACGATCGCGGTACACGCCTCCGGTCGGAATGAGACGACCGATGATGACGTTTTCCTTGAGGCCCTGGAGCATGTCCACGCGACGCGTGGTGGCGGCCTCCACGAGCACGCGGATGGTTTCCTGGAAAGAAGCTCCGGAGAGCCAAGAATCGGTGGCCAAGGCGGCGCGGGTGATACCGAGGAGCAACTGCTCGTACGTGGCGCCTTTGCCCTTGCCCTTCGTGCGCTTGCGCACCTGCTCGTTCTCATGTTCCACTTCGGCGATGTCGACGGTTTCACCG
>CAZWVP010000065.1:0-6959 GCA_964636635.1 uncultured Candidatus Peribacteria bacterium | reverse complement strand
CACTGTTTCCAAGCCATTTTCGGCAGTTCACGCAGGACGGCAAAGCGTGCCGCCCAAGCCACTCGCGCATCGGCATTGCGGGCCAATTGGAGCAAAATGCGCAGTCGATCTGTCCTACCCTTCCCTTCTCGCTGATTCAGCGCCGTCGTGGCCATGCCGTGCACGCGGAACGCTCCGAGCGATTCGGGAATCCACACGAAATTCGCCCGGCAGAGCAAACGCACCCAGTACTCGTAATCGAGCGACTGCGGCAACGTTTCGGAAAACACGCCCGTCCGGAGCATGACTTCGCGACGCATCATCACGAACGGCGGCTCGCCAATGAGGTTGGGGTACAAGCCGCGCTTCAGCCACTGCAGCAAAAACTTCCGACCGGGCCGTTCGCCGGGCTGCGTTTTGTCCGATTCGGCCTTCACCCAGTGGTAATAGGCTTTGTTCGGCACCTCGCCTTCGAACTGATATTCATGGGCGGCTGCACTGAAACCCGCATCGGGATGCGCGTCCAGCGCTTCCACGGACCGCTGCAAATACTCCGGACCCCACAAGTCGTCGTGAAACAGAAACTGCACGTACTCGGCATCGGCATATGCAAGCACAGCGTTCCAGTTCTGGCCGATGTTGCGCAGCACGTCGCTCTGAATGAAGGTGATACGCGGGTCGGCGATGAGATCGGCAATGCCCGCACGCACATCTTGGTCCCACGGCTGGTGCAAAATATGCAGGGACCAATCCGTGAACGACTGCCGCAGCAACCGCTGCAACGCCTCACGAAGGTGCGTGAGATCGGGGTGGTAGCACGGCAGGAGAACGGAAACTTTGGCCATTCAGCGTGTGCCGGAAACGGACGGGCAAGTGCGCGGCAAGCCACGCAAGGCATAATGCAAAAAGTACGTGAGGGCGTCTTTCACGTGAATTCTGCCCGTACGCTTGCGAATCATGCGCCACAGCACTCCTTGGGAAAGTCGCTTCTCGTTGTGCGTGGCACGCGCATCTTTCAGTTGATGCACTTCCATGCCTGCATTCCACGTTTCGCGACACAGCGCGATGTCGGACATGAACAAGTAGTAACGAGGGTCATGGCCGCCCGTGGCTTCCAAACAGCGACGCGACATGATGAAAATGGCACCCGTCACCCAATCCACGCGTCGGAAATCGGCCTCGGTGAACGGCGGTGCCTCGGCGGAACGGTAGCCTATGGGCAAACGTCGCAACACCAGCTCGAAGAACCGCGGGAAAGGTCGGGCCACGTCTTGCTCCTGGCCGGTGGGGTACCACAACCGAGGTGCGACCAAGCCCGCTTCCTCATGTGCGCGCAAATGCGCCAACATGCGCTCTATCGTGTCCGGTTCCACGGTAATGTCCGCGTTGACCGTGGCGACGTAGCGCCCCTTCGCCAGCTTGTACCCGTAGTTGTTGCCATACACGTACCCGTCGCGCGGCAACTCCACGAACTGCACGGGCAAGCCCTCGGCTGCGGAACGATCCACACGCTCGTTGGCGTTCTGGCCGCCGTTGTTGATGACGAAAATTTCGGTTTCCGCGGGCAAACTTGCTCGCTGGAGATGCCGCAGACACGCCACGGCGTCCTGAGGTTTGTTCGTATGCAAAATGACAATCGAAAGTTCCATCGCCCGAATAGTAGCAGTCACGAGGCCGCCAGCAGAAGGCTTTATTTTGCGACTATCCGCTCGTCACCGATTTCTCTTGCCACCATTCGATGCTGCGACGCACGCCTTCGTCCAACGAGTGACGCGGAACCCACTCGACTTCGTCGCGCAGACGAGTCACATCGGCCACGATGCGCTCGGGCTCGCCTGCCGGAGCTTCGCGCGCACCCAGTCGTATACGTTCGGACTTACCGAGAATGCGGCCGACGGTTTCGGCAATGTGTGCCAGCGTGACGGGTTCTCCCGAAGCGATGTTCACGGCGCCCGTCACTTCGGAAAACAGCAAACGCACGAAGGCCGAAGCCACGTCTTCCACCATCAGAAAATCACGCACCTGCCTGCCATGCGTGCACAACGCATCTTCATTTTTGAGCAAAGAATTGATCATGGAAGCGACGAATTTCTTCTCAGGTTCGCCCGGTCCGTACAGGAAGAAAATGCGTCCCCACGCGCTGCTTACACCCGATTCCGTACCCAGACGAACGAACTCCAATCCGCAATCGCGCTTGCACCGGCCGTACAACGTGGTCGGTTCAAGAGCCGTGACGTTTTCCTTGCATGTACCACTGCTCCAGTCGTACTCAAAACACGAACCTGACCCGACGATTCGCTTGGCGCCGCAGCGCGCGGCTTCACGAAACAAATGCTTCGATGCTTCCAGCCAAAGCTCGTTTTCGGGTGAGGTTTGATACACGCCGGGAGTGGCTATCCACGCGAAATGCAACACATGCGTAGGACGGACTGCTTCAATCAATGCGGTTACTGCGGCGGAATCGAGCAGGTCGCACGGATGATATTTGGTATTTGGTATTTGGTATGAAGTATCGGGTATCCGAGTACAAACCGCATACACCTGCACATCTTGTCTCTCAGCCAATTGTGTGAGCACATGTCGACCGATAAAACCCGTCGAGCCAGTGAGCAAAACCCTCATGGAGTTCATGCAAAATACCCTATACCAAATACTTCATACTTCATACTTCCAGCAGCGGCCACGCCGCGTCTTTTTCCGAAATATCGGCCACGGGCAACGGCCATGTTATGCCCAAAGCGGGGTCGTCGTACCGCAGCCCTCCTTCGGCATCTTTGTGGTACGCGGCGGACACTTGGTAGAAAATTTCACTGTTGTTTTCCAAGGTTTGGAAGCCGTGCGCAAAACCTTCGGGCACGTAGAACATCACATGGTTTTCGGCGGTGAGCTCCACGCCATGCCACTGTTTGTAGGTGGGCGAGTCGGGACGGTTGTCCACGGCCACGTCGAATATGCGACCTTGCGTGCAGCGAATGAGCTTTACCTCCGCATGCGGCGCGCGTTGAAAGTGCAAACCGCGAATACTACCCGCCTGCTTGGTTTTGGACGCATTGCACTGCTGAATGTTGGTATTCAAGCCGTGCTTTTCCCAGGTGTCGCGGCAGTACATGCGTGCGAAGAATCCGCGGTGGTCTTCGCGCGGTTCCGGACGAATGACGTACAGGCCGGCGAGCGGAGTAGCTTCTACGAGCACAGAATTTTTTCGTACCAAGCGATGGCGTTTTTCAGGCCGTCATCCAACGCATACTTCGGCTTCCAGCCGAGCACCGAACGAGCTTTGGCGGAAGAGAGACTTTGGTGGGCGATTTCGTGGCTGGCTTGGTTCAAAATGACCGGTTGCAACTTGGACCCCGTGAGCGTCAACAGTTTTTCCACCATGGCGAGCGCGCTGAGCGGCTCGTCGGTGGAGAAGTTGAAGGCTTCGCCGGAAAGCTCGGGCTTGGCGGCCAAGGCTTCGGCCAGACACAGGTAGGCGGCGGCACCGTCGGCGGCGTAGAAGTAGTCACGCGTGAGCGTACCGTCGCTGCGAATAACCGGAGCTTCGTTGCGCAGAATGGAACGAAGCGTTCCGGGTACGATGCGATTCCAGTTCAAGTCACCTTCTCCGAAAAAGTTGCCGCAGCGTGAAATGGCCACGGGCAGGCCGAAGGTCTTGGCGTACGACTGGGCGATGATGTCCGTGCACGCCTTGCTCACGTCGTACGGGTTCATGGCCAAAAGCGGCATGTCTTCCGTGTACGGGAGTTTGGGTTGGTCGCCGTAGGCTTTGTCCGAAGAGGCCACCACCACCTGTTGCACGAGCGGGCTGCGGCGACAGGCTTCCAGCAAACACCACGTGCCGCGCACGTTGGATTCGAACGTGGAAAGCGGGTTGCGATTGGCGACACCCACGATGGCCTGCGCGGCCAAATGGATGACGGTGCGAATTTCATACTCGCCGAGAATGCGCTCCATGAGCAGCGTGTCTTCCAGCGATCCCGATACGCGCGTAATGCGGTTCGTGAGGCCTTGCGTGTGCACGTACGAGTTCCACACGTCATCGCGCCACAAACACACCACGTTCGCTCCGTGTTCCAGCAATTGGGAGACGACGAAGCTCCCGACTAGCCCGCTACCGCCCGTGACGAAAACGGGGCGATCGCGCCAGAAGTTTGAGGGGTGGGACATGGGCAGTTGAGCATAGCATGCGGGTTCCACACGGCCCAAGGCGCGTTGCCGCCGTCCCAGAGCTCGTTTAAGTGGATATACTCGCGGTAGGTATCCATGGCGTAGAAGAAGCCGTCGTGCTTGAACGCTTTCAATTCGCCGTCGGCGGCCAGCTTCGGCAGCACGTGTTGTTCCAAAACCAAGCTCGGATCATCGGAGAGATAGTCGAACACGCGCGTGTTGAACACGATGTACCCGCCGTTGATGCGGGCGTCGCTTTCGGGTTTTTCGTTGAAGCTCTCCACGGTGTCATCGTCGGCAATGCCCAAAATGCCGAAGCGGGAGATGATGCGCGGCGCGGTGACCGTGGCGATTTTGCCGTGTGAGAAGTGGTACTGCACGAGCGCATCGAGGTCCACGTCGCACAAACCGTCGCCGTAGGTGGCCAGGAAGGTGTCGCCCTGAATGTGCCTGCGCACCTGCCACAAACGGTGACCCGTCATGCTCTGCGCACCGGTATCGGCCAACGTGACGTTGAGGTGCTGTTCTTCGGCCTCGTCGTGGTACAAGTGGCTTTCTTTGCCGCCCAGCTGCACGGTGCAGTCGCCGTTCATGGCCCGGTAGTTCAAAATGTACTCCCGGATGGCTTCGCCCTTGTAGCCCAAGCACAGCACGGAATCGCGATGACCGAAGTGCGCGTAATACTTGAGAATATGCCAAAGAATGGGTCGCCCGCCGATGGGCACCATGGGCTTGGGTCGGGACTCGGTTTCTTCTCGCAGTCTCGTACCCTGGCCGCCGCAAAACAGAACAACCTGCATTGGATGGGAATTGTAGGGATATTTTCGCTATGCTACAACACAATGAAGGTCGTTCTTGCCACCGGCATCTACCCCCCCGAAATCGGCGGCATTGCCACGTATGCGGAGCGCCTGGCAAAGGAACTGCAGACCTTGGGGCACGAGGTGAGGGTGATTGCTTATGGAAATTCCAAGATCCAAGACTCAAGTGACAAATCCGATTCCCTAATCCCAATCCTCATCCCTCGCACAGGCGGCCCCCTGCTGCGCTGGTGGCACTACGCTCAGGCTCTGAAAACTCACGCTGCCGACGCCGACATCGTCTACGCGCTTTCCACCGTAAGCGCGGGCGTGCCGGTGCTGCTGGCCGGACTGAAGAAACCGAAGAAAATTCTGCGTTTGGGCGGAGACTTTCTGTGGGAGCGCCACACCGACCGCGGCGGCAGACAAACCCTGCGAGCATATTACGAAACCGCCTCGCTGCCGCGTGCCTGTGGCAAACGGTGCATTCAGCGCATCCTCAATGCTTTCGACGCGCTGGTGTTTTCCACGGCGTTTCAAAAAGAGATTTACGCCAAAGCTTACGCGTTGCCGCCGCAAACGGTTTTGGAAAATGCCCTCACGGCCGACGGGTCGCTGCAGAAACACGAAGCGCATGCGCCACTGCGCTTGCTCGTGTTTTCCCGTTTCGTCGGATTCAAAAATCTCAGTTCGCTTCTGCAAGCCATGACCGAACTGCCCGATTGCACGCTCATGCTTGCGGGTGAAGGACCGTTGGAATCATCACTGCGTACGCAGGTGAAAGATTTGACTCTCAGTGATCGTGTTACGTTCCGTGCATCCATTCATGGGAAAGAAAAACAGACGCTCTTTGCCGAGCACGACTTGCTCGTGGTGCCGTCTCTCACGGACATCAGCCCCAACGCCGCTCTGGAAGCACGCGCCAACGGTTTGCCCGTGCTGCTGACGAATGAAACGGGCCTCAGTGATACGCTGACGAATGGCATGCACAAAGCGCCTCTCCTCACGCCGCCGGAAATCGTGACGGCGGTGCAGACGGTGCGAAAAACGTACGACGTCTTGGCACTGTCCGCGAGCAACGCACTGTCCGCACGCCCGTGGTCGACGGTTGCCGAAGAGCACGTCATCTACTTCAACTCCCTCATTCGTAATCGTAATACGTAATCGTAATCCCCTCCTCATGCATCTCCTCATGATCAGCGGCGACAGAAGCATACTGCAGAACAAGCGCAGTGCGTTCTGGTACACGTTGGAGGAATTTTCCAAACACTGGCAGCGCATCGACATTATTTGCCCGAACGCGGCGGGACGAGCCGAAAATATGATTTCCGGAACGGAGTTCGGTCTGCCTGAACATGTCACCTTTCATCCCAGTCCGCACGCCCTCTGTTTCCAGCCGTGGTGGATACTCGAACGCGGCAAAGCCATACACGAACGCAACGCCTGCGACGCCATGACCGTGCACGAGTACCCGCCGTTTTATAACGGCATCGGGGCCAAGTGGCTGCACAAACTCACGGGCATTCCGTACGCGCTGGAAATTCATCACATCGTCGGCTACCCCGAACCGGCGTCGCTCACCGAGCGCGTGGGGTACGCTCTTTCGCGTTGGTATTTGAAGACCGATGCGCAGAGTGCGAAAAAAGTGCGCGTGGTGAACAGGCACATGGCGCAGCTTCTGGGCGAGTGGGGCATAGCTGTCAGTAAAATCGATGTGATTCCGTCGTTCTATTTGGATACGGACATGCTGCGCACGTTGGGTGTGCCGCCGGTTGCCTACGACGTGGTGTGCGCCGCCAGACTGGTGAAGAACAAAGGCCTGAAAAGCGTGATAGACGCGGTGGCCATGTTGCCTGCCTGCCGTTTGTTGCTCATAGGGGACGGCCCGGAACGAGCGTCGCTCGAGGCATACGTCGCACGCAACAACCTCAGCGGCAGCGTGACCTTCACGGGTTGGCTGCCAACGCAGGCAGCCGTGCTGGAAGCCATGCGCAGCGCACGCGTGTTCGTCAT
>CAZWVP010000064.1:0-6991 GCA_964636635.1 uncultured Candidatus Peribacteria bacterium | reverse complement strand
GGAGTGGGTTGAGCTTCTGCTCGATCCTAATCCTAATCCCAACCCTCTCCTCGGTTGGAGTGTTCGTGATGCCACGAGCAAGTCCAAAGTGATTGCCGACACAGTTTCCGTCGGCAGCGGCATGGTACTTTTATACACTCAACGCTTGGGCTTGAGCCTGAACAACGACGGCGACGAACTATGGTTCGCATCTCCCGACGGTGCGGTGGGTTTGCACGTGACGTACGGAAAAGTGCGGAAAGGGGAGTCGGTGGTGTTTGGAAAGCGTAAGGCGATGGATTCTTTAGGGCTGATGACGGATGAAGGGCGGATAGTCGGCAGTGAGCAGTCCTTCGACAGAGCTCAGGACAGGTTGGCAGCAGGCAGTGGAGCAACGCTCATGCGGTCCGTATATCGGAACGAAGAAATAGTTCACCTTCCGCTCTTACTCAGTCCCCGTCGGGTGTACCGCGAGGCGGGATTGCTGCAGGAAAAACAATCTTCAGCGCAGGGCGGACGTACACAGGCGGAGGATATTGAACCGGAAATATTGACGGTTTTTTCACACCAAGCGGTCAGTTGTCAGTCTGAAATCATTACGCCGGGGCATGAAAATCGTTGCCATGTCTTTATGGGCGAAACGGCTGACGCAGACGGCGACTACGTTTCCGATGAGCGTGAGGCGTGGTTGTACGGAACGGACCCCGCGGACCCGGATACCGATGCCGACGGTTGGTTCGATGGCTTCGAATTGGCAAGCGATATGGATCCTCTTGTTCCCGGAAGCATAGATAGAGAAACGGAAAAGTTGTATAAAAATTTTGTTCTTAAAATGCTGCAGCCGAAAGGGAAATTGCTGAAAACAAAAGGGCCTGTGCTGGAAATGCGACGTCAGCCGTCACTTCGGGTCCTCACGGTGTTTTTGGATGGTCGTGAAGTTTTGGTGAAACGAGAAGAGTTGAAGAGAGCGGATCAGTTTGTACTTTTGGAGAAAGTGAGCGAGGGTGTGCACCGATTCGATGTGACGTATGTGGACAGTGCAGGCCGAACGACGGTATTGCAAAACGTGTTTTCCTTCGCTTTGGCTCAGCCTTTTATGCCGAAGACACATGTGATGAAAGCTCGTAAAACTGTAAAGAAAACATCCGCTGTCGGCCCGCAAACAGCACTCAAGCTTGTGGCCTTGGCACCGTGGTTGAAAGAGGAAAGCGGTGGTTTTGGAGCGGCGATTCCGGAACATTCGCTTTTTGCGACCCTGCGTTTTTCCCCGTTTTCTTCTTCGGCCTCCGCGCTCCTATGGACCGAAGAAACGCAAATACTCGGTTCGTTCTTTCTGCTCGCACTTTCACTCGCCCTGTTGCCGTTTTTTCGACGTCGTAGTAATTGACACAATTAATAAATAGTAGTATAATAAAATCTAGCTCTTTCACATATCCCATACTCCTCTACGGACCCTCTTTTTGCTTTGAGGACCGCGCCGGCAAGCGCGTTTATCCGCCCAAGCCCCCTTTGCCCTACGAACTTCTGTTTGCAGGCACCGGGGAGGGTGCATGCAGAAAGAGGATCTCGTAGAGGGGGAGCAACACTCTGTTTTTCGAGGTAAACGGTTATGAAGACTCTGCTTTTGCTCTGTGTGTTTTCGCTCTGCGGTGCTCAGCTCATGGCGCAGAATCCCGCGCCCGCGACTCCGATGGTCAAAGCTCCCAAAAAGCTGAAACCGCCGAAGCCCGCGCCTGCTCCGCCCATTGCGCCCCCGGGGACACTGTTACAGGTGCAACCCGACGGGACTTTGGTGCAGGTGCAACTGCCTCCGCAGCAGCCGCAGCCCCCGCAGAACGTCACACAGACGAACGGTCCGACGCAGACCCAAATCGTCCCGGGAGTTGGCCCGGTCACCATCCAACAACCCGTCAGCGTGACGCCGACGATGGTTGGCCATCAGGTCATCTATCAACCAGGCGTGTACGCCACCGAGGCGCCGAAGATTTTGCCCGGCGGTAAAGGGCATATCGTGTACAGCGCACCGGGTGGGGGCTCCATCATTACGGGCGCTCTCGTGTACAACGAAAGCGATCCGCAAGTGGTGGAATTGGCCTTGGCGGCTGTCAGCAAACCGGCTCCGCCGGTAACGGTGGTGGTTCAGAAAGAGGCTCCTGTGCCGGTTGCCACAAGCAACTACACCATCTTCAAGCCGTGCTGTCCGCAGCCGGCTCCGATGATGCTGCCTCCGCCGCCTCCGCCAATGAAGACGCCCTGCGGGTTCAGTCGGGTTCCCACCAGCCCGCCGCCGCCCTACCGGCCGTACTAGTAGGACTCATGCGCAAGCGTGAGTGATAAAACCCTCGGCTGCGAACTTCGGTTCGCAGTTGGAAACAGGAGCTCCCCCTCTTGTTTTATCGTGCGCGAAAACCCCCTACCCAAACTTTGGGAAATTTGCTATAATGATGAGATTTCATGCAAAAACACACAAAACATTTCCGGGAATTCCGTGCATTGTCGCTCGAATGCGAACACCGTTTGGTGCATAGAGATTTGCGCTTGGAGCACTTGGAAGTGTTGAAAGCGAAGCTGACGGATACGCATCCGGTTTCGGTCGATATTAATGCGATAACAGATGCCGAGAAACAGCATTTGGCACTGGCGTTGGATGAATTGTTCAAGAAAAAAAGTCAGACGAATACCGCGCTGGTGTCTGCCGGTGCGGCGCGCAAAGGCGGCTTGGAAGATGCCGAGTTGACGAGATTGACGACCGAGCTTGCCGGCAATCCCATCGAAACAACCATTTCCGGTTTGGCCGGCGCGACGCGCAGTCACTTGCGCTTGGCGTTAGGTTCGCTTTTCGACCAGTTGGATGACACGAATGTGCAAGCTGCGCCTGCTCCATCTCCGACACCTACTCCCGCACCAGCGCCGGCACCCACCCCTGCTCCATCTCCGGCACCTGCCCCTTCTCCAGCTCCGACGCCTACTCCTGCACCGACGCCTACACCCACTCCCGCACCATCTGCCCAAGCACCATCTGTTTGGGCGCAGCGCAGTCAGTTAGCTGCGAATACGGCAATTGTCGGTACGGGGGCCACAGCTGCGTCGGCCGTCGCTTTTCCGTCGGTCTCTTCCGCACTGACATCGGCCGGAGCATGGGTTTCGAGTTACGTCCCCGCACTCGGCACCGTCGGTTCCGCGGCCGCCACCGCTGCTCCTTGGGCTCTTGGCATTGGCGCCCCGCTTTGGGTTCTCGGCAAATTCTCTCGCGGGTACCAAAACGCTCAGCTGAATTCCAATGATGTGAGTGCCGAGGAAAAGAAAGAAATAAAAAAGCGTTTGGATCGCGATTGGGGGGTGTGGTTTGCCAACGACATTCATTTGGGGGTGGAGACGGTCTATCACTTGGCAACTCAACCGTTGCAAGACGCCATCGAGGGCGCCGGTAACATGTGGCACGGCGCGTTGAACTGGACGGGAGGTGCGATAAAGGGTGCTTTCAATACGGTCACGGCTCCTCTTGGCAAGCCGGTCGCCTTGCTGGGCGGCGCCGCCGGCGCAGGCGCCGCGGCCATCGGTGTGCCGGCCGCTTTGGCCGCCGCCGGCGGTACGGTGGCCTTGGGTCCCGTGGGCCTCGGCCTCGCCGTCGCCGCGGGCGGGTACATGGGTTACCGCTGGATGAAGGACTACTGGTACAAATCCGCCTCCGCCACCTAAATGTATTCCCGACCTTCCTTCTTTGGCTTTGAAAAAGAAGCACGCTTGTGCCGGTTTTCGCCGTTTGAAGGCAAAAACCGAGCGGAAGTGGTGGTAGGCGACATCGCCGAGGCCGTGAAAAACTTCGGCCGCAGCGTGCTGCAAAAAATAGATACCGTTTTGAAATTGGACGAGCGCTCCAAGAAAAACCTGATGAACCAGGCGGAATGGATGCGGGCGTTCAACAACAGCGACGACTTGTTCCGTGTGCACAGAGACCCTCGTACCGGAACGGAAACCCCCAAAATTCCCGTGCAGCCTTTGGAGCGTTTCCGCGGTCAGGAAATCGGTCCCGTGCAGTACTTGCAGACGCTCACGTTGGAGCAACGCAAAGCCGAGTTCGCTCGCTTCATGCGCGACCTCGTGCCGCCCGAAGTGCGCAACGAGTACCGCGGCGGTTTTGAGGAAATTGTGCGCGACCTTGGTCCTCAGGCAGAGACTTTGGCTGCATTGGACGAGCACGCCCGTTCCATAAAACTGAAGCCCATCAACGACGTGCTCGGCACGGACTACGCCCCGCCGTACCGCGTGGAGGTGTACATGGAAGGAGCGAAAGCCAAAATTCGCATCGTGAAACATGTGCTGCTTTCCGCCGTACCCGCTTCCGATACCGAGCGCACGCGTGCAAGCAACAACATTAAGAATGCCATTTTGCCGCACATCGGCGGAGGCGTCGTGGACCTCACGACCATACGGGGCAATTTGAATACCGATGAGAACAAGGCCTACATGCGCATGCTGACTCCGGCCAGTCGTCAGGATTTGCTCATGGAATTGAATACGCTTTTGGCAACGGCGACGCTTGCGCCCGGCGCGAAGCATTTGTACGTGGAAGTGCAGCCGGACGGGTCTTCGTTGGTGAGAGAGCTGCAAGGTCCGCTTAAAGCGGCGCCCGTCACCGCCGATGCCATTCGCAAGTTGGATGAAGAAACGGCGAAGGCCGCCCCCAAAGCCAAGCCGCAGGAAAATTTGTTCCGGGATTCTCTTTTCGAAGACGGCATCGATTTCGATGCCCGCGCCGCGGCGTTGCAGATATCTGGCGTGCCCGTGGACATGGGTGAGCCCGGCAGTTATTCGTTCAACACCTTGCAGCAAACGCAGCGGTTGCTCTTCGGTGAAAAAGTGCCGAATCCGGACGCGTTCGCCGAAGACATCGCCAAGAAAACCGTCAATGCGTACTACGCCAAGGAGCCCAAGCAAATGATGGAGGACTACCGCACGTTGGTGCGCCAGTTGAAGTTGGATGAATTCCAACGCGAAAACCCCGAAGCGTTTTTGCCGCATGCTCCCCGCGAACCGCGCATGTTCATGGCGGCTTTGCGCTTGGGTTTGATGCCCGTGCCGTTGCTTAAGAATTTTGCGAAAAAATTGAGCAACAAAGAAACGGAGCAGGTTCGCGAAGAAATGGACGTGCGCAAGAAAATAGACAAGCTCTATGCCAACGTGGAGCGTGACCGTTTGGACAAAGAGCAAATCACCATGCTGGACACTTACCACAGTTTGGGCCAAGGCGAAAAGCTCTTGGTTTGGGGGGCCATCGGCTACATGGGCTACAAAATGCTCACGTCCGAGAACAGCTTCTTCAGTTCCATTCCCATGCTGTACGCGGGTACCTACATGTACCAGCGTTTCATTTTGAAAGACGAAAACCCTTTGGAAACCCAGGCGAAGTTCATTCAGGACATGCACGACAACGTGGCCGGCACCATGAAGGACCAGCTGACGAAATTCGGCGTCATCAAGCCCGGCCCGAACTCCCCGCAGTACCGTTCGCAAGTGGCGCTGGATTACGCCCGTGCCCACGACATGGACCCGTATTCGGCGGTGTTGCTTTCCACGCTGTCGCACATTCCTCTCAGCAACATTGCCAAGAGCATGGACGAAGACGGCATGATCGACCTGAGCGTGCACGGCACGCTGCGTGAGGAATTGCTCCGCACCACGCCCGGCGACAAAGACCTCATCGCCAAGGAATTGGACAACCCCGAGCGTCGCCAGGAATTGGCGAACGCCGTGAAGTACATGTTCTTCCGCATGGGTTCGAACGTGCTTCCGAAGCTGGGAAGCGAAACCGCCGCGCTCATGAAGAAGTACGAAATCAAGCGCGTGCCGGAAGATCTCTGCAACATTCCCGACGCCGAGGCGGAGGCCCGCATTCTCGTGGAAAACCAGTACAAGCGCTTGGTGTTCGAGGGCAAGAAAGTCGCGCTCACGAGCAGCGGCACCTTGGCCAGCAGCATGGAAATGTTCACCAAGGAACCCGAGGCCATGCGCCAGATGACCGACAACGCCGACAGCGTCGACAACTTGCTCAACGCCCGCTCCGACTCGCCGTACGTGGAAGTGGCGCCGGGCCCGCCGCCCGGCGTGCTGCAAATGACCCGCCAGACGCAGCAGCACGAGTACCAGCGCCGCCCCCATGTCATGGGCTTGGGTTCGCGTGAATTCCTGCTCAACACCACCGGCGGGTTGGACCCCAGAAATCCCGATCTCAAAGGATTGCTGCTCACAGAAGTGGAAGAGGATTTGGACGAATACGTGCGTCTCGGCGTGCTCACGCCCGAAGGCAAGGCCCAGTTTGTCACCTTGGTCCTGGCCGACCTCCGGAAGGCCTCGGACGAAGGCAAGCCGCCGCTGCGCGAAGTAATGGCGAAGTTGGAAGACTGCAAGTACGCCATTTTGAGCGCCGGTCTCCATGCAGACTATTTGCCCATCACCGACGCCACGCTCAACTCCATGATCAACAGCGGCGATCGCGATCCGTACAACATCAACCGCATCGTTCGCTTCCTCAACAAAAACGTCCTGGTGCTTTCCAGCGACACGCACGGCGTGGAAGACATCGCCGGCTTGAAGGCGTTGCTTACCGAGCGTTTCGGCATGGGTGCAGTGCGCAGCATGAACGGTCGTGGTTTTGCCAAAATACAAACTCGGTTGGACGCCTACAAACGCGTGTTCGACACCATTGCCTCCACGCATACCCTGAACGAAGGTTTGCTCCTGCGCCTGCAAAGGGATTTTGATGACCCGACGAAATCCGACGAATGGAACAAGAAAGAGTTCGACAAATTCACGCAGCTCATTTTGAACGCTCCCAACAAAGCCGAGCGCGTGAAGTTCATGGAAAAGCTGTTCGCGCAGAAGTTGGGCCAAGAAATTCTCATTGCCCAAATCGCACAGCACCGAAACACCTTGTACCACGAGCCGGACCGCTTGCCGGACTACCGTATGATTACGCCGCGCGAGGAGGAAAACCTCGTGCGCACCGGCGATC
>CAZWVP010000063.1:0-7034 GCA_964636635.1 uncultured Candidatus Peribacteria bacterium | reverse complement strand
GCTTCTTTGTAAAAACATGACCACGCCTACAGCCGCCGATCTGATCGTGCGACGCCTCGGTCGTCGTGTGGCCTGGTTGTGTTCGGCGGTGTTCGTGTTGGGAGGCTTGTTGCCGGCGTACGTGCCGCAAGCGGCACTGGCTCCCCCCGAAGCCGATGCCAGCGCCCAACAGTTTCTGCTGGTGGAAGACGGCTTCCTCATGAAGTCTTCGTCGTTCACCGACCAAGGTTCGCGTTTGGCGTACAGCGAAGGCTCGTACCATAAAGTGAAAGAAGGCGAGAGCTTGGAAAAACTGGCGAACCGTTACGGCATCAGCAAGGAAACCATTCTTTGGGCGAACCACATGGAGCCGGGTGCCTCCATTCAGCCCGGTCAGGAACTGCTCATTCTGCCGGTGGACGGCGTGTTGCACACCGTCACGCGCGGGCAAACCTTGCTCGGCATTGCCGAGATGTACGGCATCCCCATCGCCGACATCGAGCGTCAGAACAAAATCAAAGGCGGGTTCATTCGCTCGGGCGGCGAACTCATTATTCCCGGAGCCACGCCGCTTCTCAGCAAGCCGGTGGAAGTGGCTCGCGTGGACGTGAAAACGCCGTTGCCGGCTTCGCCCAAAAAGCCCGTGCCTACGAAACCGGGTCCGGCGGAGGATGTGTTTCCCGACGGTGACGTGACGCCTTCATACACCGATGCTCCCACGCCGGGCGTCTTGCAGAAACCGTGCAGCGACAAGTGTTTCATCACTCAGTACTACCATGCCGGTCATTACGCGCTGGACATGCAGGAACGCGGCGGCGGACCCATTTTCGCGGCGGAAGACGGCACGGTCATCCGTGCCGACAGCGGCTGGAACGGCGGCTACGGCAACGTCATTGAAATCGAACACTCCAACGGACTCATCACGTTGTACGGTCACAACAAGTCCTTCCTCGTCAAAGCGGGCGATACCGTCAAGCGCGGGCAACAAATTTCTTGGATGGGTAAAACCGGCTTGGTGTACGGGGCCACGGGTATTCACGTGCACTTCGAGGTGCGCCAGAAGGGTGTGAAAAAGAACCCGCTGCTCTACATTCAGTAGGCGAGTACTTTTCTCCCCTTTTCGTTGTCAGTACTTGTGTCCTGCGGTAACGTGCGCGAGTTCTCGAGGCGTCTCGAGTTCCGTTCATTCGTTTTCTTGTGGAGCCATAGCTCAGCTGGTTAGAGCGTCCGCCTGTCACGCGGAAGGTCGCGGGTTCGAGTCCCGTTGGCTCCGCCACTTCGTTTGAAACGAAGTGGTCGGTTTGTCGTATCTGTGAGCGTATGGGAAATTTTACATAATCAAATAAATATGTTATTATATTCATAATACCCACACCTCCAACATGTTCGATCGTCATCTCGTTTCCACGTTCCTCCAAAAGAATCCTGCGGTGATTGCCGTGGGCATGGCTGCATTGCTCGCAGGCGTGTTTTTGTTGGTGGAGCAATCCAACGTCTTGCCGCTGGAAGGCCAGGCGATGCCTACGTACGGCGCTTTGCCTACGGGCAAGGCTCCCACGGTACGTAAAACCGTCTCCGTACAAAAACCGACGAGCTTCACCGCCGTCAGGCGCGCCGCCAGAGACGCCAATCATGCCGCCGCGCCGCAAGCGTCTTCCGTGGCGACGAAAGCATCTTCTTCGAAAGCTGCGGTCGCGGTGTGGACAGGCAAAGAATGTGACAGTCCTCCATTCGCAGGCACCGATTGTGAGAAGAAGTTGAAAGCCGTTCTGCAGGGCGACAATAGTTGCTTTGCCGATGAGAAGTGCAATAGAAACGCCTGGATCTGTTATTTGAGCAAAGCAGAGTGTGATGCCATTCAGAAGCGTTACTGGGCGTTCAACGTGTTCTTTCCGGAGTGTCTGCAAACGCGTTCCGAAGATTGCATGAAAGGCGTGGAATACATCATGTCGAAAGACGCGCCGAAAGCGTTGCAAGATTGTGTCAGCTCCCCGATTTGCGCCGAGTTTCTGGCGAATTTCCGCAAGGGCGATTTCGTCTGCCGACGCTACTCTGCGTGTCAGGATGCGCTGGAATCACTCGTGCAGAACGCGTGGTGCGATCAGTTCAAGTGGTGCGACAACATGCGCACCATCAACGATATTTACAGCAAAGACTGGCAGAAGTGTCCTTCCATCGAGGGGGCGGATTGCAAAGACAAGCTGGGATTGAAACCGTACATTTCCACGGCCGAACGCCGGACGAAGTGTCGCTACGACCATAACTGTGCCAATGCCGTCCGGGAGTTGGCGGAAAGTTTGAATTTCTACGACGAATACAATCTGCCGAATGCCGCTTGCTTCCTGTGGCCGGAATGTAAAGAGGAATTTTCCATGAACAAGCGTTGGGCATGCGAAACCGTGAAACGCGAACCCAACTGCACGCATGCCAAAAACGTGTGGAAACTTCTTACTGAAACGAACAAATCGTGCGTCACGTCCGGCGAAACAGCCACGTGTCAGGCGTTGTTGAAGCAGGCGTTGCAGTAGTCATTTACAGACGTTCCGCAGCCGCAGCCGCTCCCAGCAGCAGGCTGTGGTTGCGTATGGGGAGTGCGCGCGGGTCCGCTTGATGCTGCAGACGATTTTTCCACGCCTGCACATCGGCCGTATCGCGTTCCGCCACCGCCACCAGTTCGTCGGCGTGCCAAACGATGGCGGCATCGTTGGCCATGGCTTCGAAGTCCTGTGCGTTGCAGCGGAGCGTGGCCATGGTGAAACGTTCTTGCACCAATATACCTATGCCGACCAACTCACCCCGCTCATTCACGGTCAGGCCGTGTGCCGAGGCAATGCTCTCGGTGTAGTCACCCAAACGGCGGTTGAGCACAGGTGTTTCCACCGGGTCCGCGGCCAGTACCACAGGCTCGCCCAGTTTGTCGGCGGCGACTCCGGCTTCCATTTTCAGGCGCTTGCTCACTTCCGTGCGAATGAATGCTTGAACCGTTTCGGGCGTCAGCGGATACGTCATTTGCAGGAGAGATCCATGCGCCAGCATGTGTTTGCCTTGCAGACGATACCAAGCGTCCGGCGGGTATTTGCCGTTGTCTGTCAAATCCGCTGCTACGGTCGGGGATTGCAGAGCAATGTCTTCGCGTAGCTTTGCCTCCTCTTCCGACTCTATCCCTCCGCCGAACACCGCTGCTCGGTACACCGTGGGTGCCGATGAATCTTTTTTCGGCATGGCTTCCTTGTGAAAAACGAACGTATCGCCGGAAGTGATGACCAAGCTTATGGTCTGACGAGTTGTTTTTCGTGTCGCTGACAAATGATCCAAGCTTGGAGCCGTGGTGCCGGTTTCCAGTTGGTACTGTTTGGCTTTCTCGGCCAATCCGGCGAGCTTTTCAGCCAAAGTATTTTTGTTGACGGATATGGCTGTAAATTGACATATTTTACTTATATTTTCAAGTAGGCTTTAGATTTTCCGCGGAGGCTGCATACTCCACGGCAATGCGTCGCCTTCTGCCGCTCTTGCCGTTCGCGGGTTTTCTCACTTTGTTTTTTACGTTCCTGCATCGATCATATCCCTTCGTCGGTCACGACTATTTCTTGTTCGTACCGCGTCTTATGGCAGGCCAGTGGCATGCGGCCAGGCAGGGGCTTTGGCCGCTTCTGTACTCACCGCACCTGTGTGGCGGCGTGCCTCTGTACGGCAATCCGGAAGATATTTTCTACTCTCTCGTGCAGTTGTTCAGTTTCGCGCTGCCCGTTTGGCCTGCCGTCCAAGCCACGCTGCTTGTTTGCCTTTGCTTGGGCTACTGGGGCTGGTTTCGCATGGGTAAGGACGCTCTGGGCCTGCGAGCTTCTTGGGCTCACGTACTGGCGCTCTGCTGCGTTTCTCAGGGGTTCTACCTGTTGCATGTGCAGGTGGGGCATATGACGTTTCACTACTGGCCGTTGCTCGGCTGGCTCGCATGGGCGGTGTTTGCCGAGAGGGGCACGGTTCGTTTCGCCACTCGTCTGGCTGTGTTTGCTTTGGTTGCTACTGCGGTTTTGTACGCCGGCGGCGCCATGATTCTCACGGTGTTTTCTCTCTTTTTCCCCTTCGCCATCATCGGCTATCCCCTGCTGCGTAATGTGCCGTTTGTGGCTGCGTGGCGCACGCTTGTCGGGCGTTTGGCCGCTTGTTCACTGGCAGCCTTGTTGTGTAGTGCCGGGAAACTGACGGCGTTTGGGTACCACATGCGTTTCTTCCCGCGCACGGTTCCCTTCGACGAGTTGAATCCCGAAGGAAGCACGCTTTGGTTTGTGACGAAGGCACTGTTTGCGGCACCGCAACAAGCATTGTTGTTTCTGCACGAAAGCAATCCTGTGTGGGGCTTTTACCACGAATACAGCATCGGCCTTTCTCATGTGGTGCTTCTCGGCTTGGTGGTTGCGGCGTTCCTCTGGTTGAAGAATCTGCCCGTCGCCTCACGTTCACGTTTGCTCGGCATCTGGTTTTTGGCGTTGTGCACCGTCGTGTTTTTCGTCCAGTTGGCACGCGGCTATGGCGTATTCATCGGCTGGCTGGAATACCTTCCTCTCTATGGCTCCGTTCATGTGGTGGCGCGGTATCTTTCCACGTTCGGTTTGCTCCTCAGTGCCGTGGGCGTAGTCGCCCTGCAGCAGGCGTCCGCTCTGTGGGCAGGTCGATGGAGCACGTATGTTCCCGCTTGGTGCGCGGCGGCGAGCGTGGCGTCTTTTGCCTTGCTGTACGGCTTGCCTGTTTCAGGTGAACATCTTTCTCTCACGTTCAATGTGCGTGAGTTCGAAGGTGTGTTGGCCAAAACGCCGCAATGGCTTCAACAACCGGTGGTGCCGGTTCGTTTCTGGCGGGAGCAGAACGGGTCCGATGTGCAACACTTCTTGGCAGGGTCCACGGGTGATTGTTCCGTGCCACTGCTTTCCATGGGCTCCGCTGTCTCCTTGCCGCCGCTTCGGGACGGTTTGGTGACCGATGTTGCCGACGGCACCTACAACATGCGCAATCCCGCCTGCTTGCTGTACCCGGAAGCGAACGATTGCCGGCCCGGCGACAACATTCGCGAAAGCGACGGTGCGAATATGATGGCTTTCATCAGCGGTGAGCCCGTGAGCTGGAAACAGCCGTTTTGGCAACATGTAGCCAACGTCACAGGAGTGCTGGCGCTATTGTTTTGTGTCGGCTCGTCATTACGCATCGCAAGCGGACGTTTCCAACGTCATGGTTGAAGCGTGGCAGCAACCGCCGAAGTCACTCAACGAAGCTTCGCCAGCGCCGCCTTCAGCGCCGCGGCTACGTCCGTCTTGGCCACGGTGCCTCTGGGGCAAGAAACGGTGACGGTGAGGTCTTGGTGACGGAACGTTTCGCGGAACCCACGAGCGCCTTTGGGGCGGCCCGTTTTCCCGGTCTTCGGAGCGGCTTGCTTGGCTGCGGCGGTTTTAGCCGCAATCTCACGCTGCGTCAGCCCTTCTTTTACAATCATCTTTGCCATCGCCAATTGTTCGGCGGCGGGCACGGTGGCCAGCGAGTACACGGCATCGAGGCTGTGCGATTGGGGTGAGTCGAGCAGAATTTCATACGCCTTCGGATGCAGTTTTTCCCCTATGGTAAGGGCTTTCTGCACATACGTTTCACTTTTGCAGAGCTTCGTTGCAATTTCCTTCAAGCTCATGCCCGCTTGCGAAGCTTTCATAACGGAAGCCGCCAATTCCATGGGCGTGAGTGCTTTGCGGTGAATGTTCTCGTGCAGCTGCAACCACAGAATATCGGCCTCCGGCACGTTGATGACGCGAACGGGAATTTCTTCCCAACCCAACACTTCCGTCATGGCCGTGAAACGGCGCTCGCCCGTCACCAGTTCATACACTTCGTCATCGGCCATCCAGCGCACCTCGGGGTAGGCGCGCAGTCCGTCGCGAGCAATGGATTCCGCCAGTGCGCGGACATCGGGGTCTTTGGCCGACTTGAAGGTTTGGCGCACCTGATCGGCGTCGCGACGAATGCGGGAAGCGAGTATGGAGAAGCTCGTGGTGTCGCGCTTGCGACCCATCAATTCCGCTGCCGTCGCGGTGGCGGCCACGGTGGAAGATTGGGGAGCGGATACCCGTTTCAGGGCTTGTTTCAGGGCCGATTCTATCTTCGCTCTTTTCGTGCTCATACGAATTTTTGGGAGAATTATGAGGCGAGAGAAGAGAGGAGTTCCGTGACGAGTTGTTGCAAGCTCTGAGTGGCTTTGGCGTTTTTCAAATGGAACACGATGGGCGTTTTCAGGTTGATGGCGCTGGTGATGGCCGACGATTCCGGCACGTCCTGATGGAGTACCACACCTTCACCCAGAACCTCCGTGAGCGTGGAGCGGTACAGTTCGTTCAACTTCGTGCGTTTCGTGCGTGAGAGGAAGTACCGCACCTTCAGCGACGGTTTTATCTGCTGCACCGTATCGAGGTATTTGCGAATGCTGGCGATACTGCGGAAACTGAACTGCGAACCCTCCAACGGCACGAGCAGAATGTCTGCGGCCATGAGAGCGGCGAAGCCCGTTAAATGCGGTCTGGTAGCGCTGTCCAGCACTATGAAGTCGTACTCCCCTTTCACGCGTTCCACCACTTCTTGCAGCGCGGTTACACGAGCGTCCGTTTCAAAACCGCTCGTTTTTTCCTGCGCCTCCAAACGTCTGTCGGCGGGAATAATGTCGATGTTTTCAAAGCGCGTGGGCTGAATGAGTTCGTGCGGGTCCACGCCGGTTTCGCCGAACACGTCGGCCACCGAAAGAGGCAGCTGTTCGTGGCCTTCCAAGAACACGCCGCTCAGGTCGCCTTGAGAGTCGCAATCTATGAGCAACACCTTCTTTCCCAGCGCGGCCAACACGCCGGCCACGTTCGTCGCCGTGGTGGTTTTGCCCACGCCGCCCTTGTGGATCGTCACGGTTATCACGATGGCGTTTCTGTCCACTGGCATTGCAATTTTTCCTTTACCCTTAGCCATTTTTTTCAGCTTCTTTCCGTCAGTTTTTTCCGTAGCCGGGACTTTCGGCGACGAAAGTACGGGCGCTT
>CAZWVP010000062.1:0-7222 GCA_964636635.1 uncultured Candidatus Peribacteria bacterium | reverse complement strand
CCGGCTGGAAGCGGCGTTCCAGCGCGGCGTCTTTCTCGATGTACTTTCGGTACTCCTTCAGCGTGGTGGCGCCGATGGTGCGCAGCTTGCCGCGCGCCAAGGCCGGCTTGAGCAAATTGCCGGCATCGGTGGAACCTTCGGAAGCCCCTGCGCCTACGATGGTGTGCAGTTCGTCTATGAACAAAATGACGGCGCCGTCACTTTGCTCGATTTCCGTAAGAATGGCTTTGAGGCGCTGCTCGAACTCGCCGCGGTACTGCGTACCAGCCAGAAGCGCGCCCAAGTCGAGTCCGAGGATGGTTTTGTTCCTGAGCGGCTCGGGAACATCTCCGTCGATGATCTTCTTCGCCAACCCTTCCACGATGGCGGTTTTGCCCGTACCTGGTTCACCCACGAGCACGGGGTTGTTTTTCGTGCGTCGCGAGAGAATTTGCATGATGCGACGAATTTCCTCGTCCCGTCCGATGACGGGATCCACCTTTCCTTCGCGCGCGAGCTTCGTGAAATCCAAGCAGTACTTTTCCAGCGCTTGGTACTTGCCTTCGGGATGTTGGTCGGTCACGCGTTGCCGTCCGCGCACAGCCGCCAGCGTGCGCAGCAACTCTTGTTTGTCCAGCTTCACGAGTTTCTGCACTTGCTTGCTTTCCAGCAGCGCCAAAAAGAGATGCTCGACGGAAAGGTACTCGTCGCGCAGGTTGGCCGCATGCGTCTCGGCACCGTCTAGAATTTTTTTGCCTTCGGCCGAAAGGTAAGCGTCCGATGCCATTTCCACTTTGGGCAAAACGGCGAGTGCTGCGAGCGTTTCATGCAGCATGGTTTCGGGGTTCTGCCCGCTTTTTTGCAGCATCAGCGGCACCAGTCCGTCACTTTGGCGCAGCAAAGCCGCCAGCAGGTGCAGAGGTTCCACTTGCTGTTGCCGCAGCTCTTTAGCGAGAGAAACGGCGTCTTGCAGCGCTTGCGCGGCCTTGGAGGTGAAGCGGTTGAGATCCATGGGGCAGGGTTATCACTCAACATGGTAGAGTGATAATCAGAGCACGTCAAGCGGGTCTATGTCCAACACGGCTCCTTCCAATTCGTGAGTGGCGACAGCCTCCGCGATGTTCGTGCCGCGCAGCAGCACGTGCCAGTGTTTGGGGTTTGCGTACAGCGGCGCCGCGTTCACGAGGAGATGCGCGTGCTTGGCTGCCAAGGACTTGCGCACGCGTTCGGCGCGTGCGGCGGCGTCGGGCATGCGGTAAATGAGGCGCGCCATTTCCGCGGCCGGCGGGTAGCGAAAGTGCGCGCGCATTTTCTGTTCTTGGTTCAAAAATCCTTCCACATCGCACGCCGCCGCCAATTGAATTTCCGAAGCCTCCGGACGAAACGCCTGAATGACCACTTCTCCGGGTGCGGTGCGGCCGCTTCGGCCGCTTAGCTGCGTAAGCAACTGAAACGTACGTTCGCCCATGCGGAAGTTGGGCAGCGACAGGCCGACGTCGGCCACCAGCACGGCCGCCAGCGTCACCTGCGGCAAGTGCAAGCCTTTCGTCACCAACTGCGTGCCCAGCAGAATGTCGGCCTCACCCGCCTGCATCTTGGCTAAAATTTCGTGCATTTCTTCAGGCGAAGTCATGGTGTCTCTGTCTGCGCGAAGCACTCGTGCCTGCGGGAAATGTGCTTGCAGTTGGCTCTCCACTTTCTGGGTGCCCGCGCCCACTGGCAAAAGCGACGCACTGCCGCACGCAGGGCACAAATCGGGAACCGCGCCACGCACGCCCGTCGCGTGGTCCAGCAAAAACGGTCTGCCGCCGGTTTCGTGGTGCACGCTGAGCGGCAGGTTGCTTTCCGGCGAAACCACTCTGCGCCTGCACTGCAGGCAGAGGAGGGAAGTGGCGTACCCGCGCCGGTTGATGAAAAGAACGCACTGCTCTTTTTTTGCCAGACGCTCCGAGATTTTTTGCACCAAGAGTTCCGAGAACGGGTAGTGCTTGGACTTCGCGATGGGAACCAAATCCACCACGTGCACCTTGGGAAGCGCGTCGTGGCCGTAGCGTTCGGACAAACGCACCAATGTCAGGTCTTCTTTGCCGGCGGCATGCCACGATTCCAACGAGGGCGTGGCCGTGCCAAGCACCAGTTTTGCTCCCGTTTGCTTCGCCAGCTCCAGTGCCACCGTACGCGCATGGTAGCGCGGAGTTTGCTCGCTCTTGTACGTCCACTCGTGCTCTTCATCCATAATGATGAGCCCAAGATTCGGACACGGCCCGAACAGCGCCGAGCGCGGGCCGATGATGAGACACGCTTCGCCTGAGCCGATTTTCAACCACAGCTTTCGCTTCTGCGCTTCGGTGAGGTGACTGTGAATGATAACCGTACGCTCGGACGGCACGGACTGCGCCAAACGCTTGCTTAAGAATTCGCTGAGAAAAATTTCAGGTACGAGCACTATCGCTTGTTTCTTTTGCGCGAAACACTCGGCGATGAGGTGCAAATACAACTCCGTTTTGCCGCTGCCCGTGGAACCGAAAAGCAGACAAGGCTGTTTCGATGCTCGAATTTCCGCCAACGCTTTTTGCTGCGGCGGCGAAAGCTCGTTCAGTTCCACGTACGGAAAGGGGAGATCGCATGGCGCCTCCGGCAAAAGCTTCTTCCACTGCTCGCCCGGCAAAAACGGCTTCAGTGCGTCGCGCAACGTGCAGCAGTAATGCTTGCTCACATACAACGCCACGGCCACGTGCGCCGGGGTAAGCACTTGTCCGAACACTTCCACAATTTCTTTGCAGGGGTGCGACTTGGAATCGAACGTATCGTCGCGCTCCACCACCAAGCCGCTCACCATTTTGTTGCGCAGCGGCACGCGCACCGCCGTACCCGGCGCTATGGATTCGCCCTCCCACGCATACGTGAGTCCGTTTCCAATTTGCGGACTGCGACTGGCGGTGACCACCCGGTAATGGTGCAGGTGCTTCGGTATGAGACTAGCTTAGGGTTTTGTTTTGAATTTTGACAATCTTCTATAGACTCCCGAAGGTTCGGGGCGTAGCTCAGTTGGCTAGAGCGCCTGGTTTGGGACCAGGAGGCCGCGAGTTCAAGTCCCGCCGCCCCGACCATCCGTCTTCGTTCGTCTGCATGCGTGCAGCCGGAACTACGCCGGGATGGTTTCGCGAATCCGTAGACGAATGTGTTTCCACCGCCCAATCATGGGCTCATCTCAAATACGGAGCAGCTTTACGCGTGAAACCCGCGCTTCGCTGGTTTTCTACATGTAATAACGAATTTCTACTGCATCGTGCTGCCCGTTCCGGCATCCATGGTGGAACCGGTGCCCGTCGAGGAGTCCGCACTTGTCTTTGCTTCGATGGGCGGCAGGCCCTGCTTGATGCGAATTTGGTTGATGGAACACTGCTGGCGTTCTTTCGGAGTTTTCACGGCGGCGCAAGCGGTGGACTTCATCTGCTGTTTTTTGGCCATGAACTCTTTGGAGAGCGAATCTTCCAAAGACTGCTGCTGAGCGCGAACGCGGCTGCGCGTTCCTGCTATCACTTTCTTGGAGGTAAGGTCGGGCAACTTGGCGCGGCTCTGCTGCTGAATGGTCTGCTTGCCTTTGATGTTGCGGAAGTACTGCTTTTCCAAGTCCGTGCGCATTTTCTCGGCACGAGCGGCCCCTTGGGCCTTGAAGTCATTTTTCAATTGCTCCTGCGCGGCCAGTTCTTCGGCCTTCAGACGCAGAATGCGTTTGTGGTTCAGGCAGCGACGGTACTGGAACAGCTTGGTAGGGTGGGTGATTTCTTCGTCACCGATCTTCATTTCTTTGCGGCACTGCGCGTCATCGAGAGCGGTGGTTGCTACGTCCGCCACGGTTGTTTCGGCCAAGGCGGCGAAAGGAGCAACGAGCAACGCACAGACAAGTCCTGAAGAAAGAAGGGTTTTCATGTTCGCAGTATACTACGCTTCGTTTCGTATGTAAGTGCTTACCGCCTTGTTCTTAAACCCGTCTTAAGGTGCCGCGGAGGCGGAATGTGGTTTAGGATGGTGCCGTGCGACAACCCAAACTGCACGATTCCCCGGCCGAGTGGCTGAAGACCACGCCCGCGTACGTTCAGGCGCTGGACGACATGGGCATTCGTACCGTCGAGGACCTTTTACTGTATTTGCCCCGCGCGCACAGCGACCTTTCGAACGTGGAGACGTTGAGCCAGGCGACGGTGGGTGAAAAAGTCGTCATTCGCGGTACGGTGCGAGACTTGGAGTTGGTGCGCACGCGTCACGGGAAAAAGTTCGTGAAGGGCATGCTGCACGACATGGAGGAAGGCGTGGCGGAAGTCATTTGGTTCAACCAGCCGCACATCATGCGCATGCTGCGCGAAGGCGAGGAGGTGCTTCTTACCGGTAAACTGGTGGAGAAAGATTTCAAGCTGCAACTGCAAAGCCCCGCGTTCGAAAGAGTCGTGGGTGCCGCCGCACCCGTGCACAGCGGAAAACTGGTGCCCGTGTATCCGCAGCACGACATCGTGACCAGTGCGTGGTTGCGCGAAAAAATGTTGCTGGTGAAAAAAGCCATCGCCCTGCTTCCCGAAACGCTGCCCGAAAGCACCTTGGCCGAAGAGCATTTGCTCGGGCGAGCGGAAACGGTGGAGGCCATGCATTTTCCGGACGACATCGAACAGGTGAAAAAAGCCAAGGAACGCTTGGTGTTCGAGGAAATGTACAAGCTCCAGAAGGAAGCGTTGGCGCGCAAACTTGAGTGGCAGGGAGAAACGCAAGAGCGTTTGCAAGTGCCCCTGAACGCCGAACTCATTCGCACCTTCTTCGCTTCGCTGAAATTCACGCCCACTGACGGGCAACGCATCGCCATTTACGAAATACTCAAAGACATGGAGAGGTCCAAACCCATGTCACGCTTGCTCGAAGGCGACGTGGGTTCCGGCAAAACCTTGGTCGCGACCGCGGTGATGATGAACGTGCTTGAGCATGGCGGGCAGTGTGCGTTGATGGTGCCCACCGAAGTTCTGGCCCGTCAGCATGCCGAAAACATCGCCCGACTGCTGTTGGCTTTGCACACGCATCGCTCCGGCCAAACTCGCCTGCCGACGGTGGGACTGCTCACGGGTTCCGTGAGCAAAGGCGAAGCCGACGACATAAAGAGCAGACTCGCTTCGGGGCTTCTGGATTTGGTCGTAGGCACGCACGCGTTGCTCGAAGAAAGCGTGGCGTTTAAAAATCTTCTGCTCGTGGTGGTGGACGAGCAGCATCGTTTCGGCGTGCTGCAACGCGAGCGTTTGAAGGAAAAAGGGAATCCGCATTTCCTGTCCATGACCGCCACGCCCATTCCGCGCACGTTGGCACTCACCGCTTTCGGTCATCATGACCTCTCCGTGCTCAGCGAAAAGCCCGGCAACCGAAAAATCATTCACACCAAAGTGGTGCCGCCCAAAGACCGCAAACTGGTGGAGAGATTCATCGACGAAGAATTGAAGAGAGGCCGGCAAGCCTTCGTCATTTGTCCGCTCATCGCGGCCAGCGAATCGGAAGACATCTCCGACGTGAAGAACGTGACGCAGGAGGCAGAAAGACTGCGCGAGGAGTTTCCGCATCGGCGCATCGCTCTGCTGCACGGCAAAATGTCGGCCGATGAAAAGCAGCGCATTATGGCGGAGTTCAAAGCGCGTGAGAGCGATATTCTGGTTTCCACTTCGGTCATTGAGGTGGGCATAGACGTGCCCAAC
Source organism: uncultured Candidatus Peribacteria bacterium (assembly GCA_964636635.1). GTDB lineage: Bacteria > Patescibacteriota > Gracilibacteria > Peribacterales > Peribacteraceae > CAZWVP01. Next base: position 1,517 of record CAZWVP010000062.1, on the reverse strand, counting down.
GCCACCATCATGATCGTGGAAGGTGCGGAGCGCTTCGGCTTGGCTCAGCTGCATCAGCTGCGCGGGCGCGTGGGCCGCGGCGACGACCAGAGCCACTGTTTTCTCTTTTCCACCGATGCCACGCAGGCGAAGTCCGAACGTCTGCGCGCCATGGAGAAAGAGCATTCCGGTTTTTTGCTTGCGGAAATAGATTTGCAAATACGCGGACCGGGAGAGTTGTATGGCATACGACAATCGGGTTTGCCTGAGTTCCAGAAGGAAGGACTTCTGAACCCCGAGCTCGTGGTGCGCGCGCGCAGAGCGGTGGAACGCGAGTTGGCCGGAAGCTGAGCGCAATGTATTTGACACGAAACGAAACGCGCGTACAGTACGCGGCGTGAAGTTTGCATTCGAAATGCGCGGCATGATGCTTATGTCCTCCATGCGAGGGCAGGTGCGCGCGTAACTTCACTTCTCACTCACGCCACCTACCACTCGCAGAAAAGCGAGTGGTTTTTTTCTTTTATCCCACTTCCATTTTTTCTCTCATGGCAAATCGTTTGAACACCACACCGCAGCGCGTCATCTCTTTCTCCGACACGTTCGGCGGACCACTTGACCCCCTGGAGCGCGAAGATGCGGACGTGCATCTCTGCTCGCAGTTCCGCTCGCGACCCGGCGTGCCGTACCAGAAGGAATTCGACATTTACGGCCAAGAACAAGTGACCGATCACCTGTTGCGCCTCGTGGTGGAGCTCCACGAGCAAATGGATAGGGCCGCCTACTTTTCTCCGGAGAAAAAGAAGAGCCTTCGTGGGTTGGGCACCGGCGTGTTCGTGAATGCCGCGCCGCGCACGAACCACAGCAACGGCCAACCGTTTTACTTGGCCGAACTCAAGCACAACATCACGGTGGTGAGCACGCCGCTCGAAGCACTCAGCTGCATACGCGAGCACATTGAACATCTGTTCGTACTGCCTAACCAAGACAACGGTTTATACCGAAACCGTGAGCAATTCCGTTCCAGTTACACCCCCGTCCTTTTCGACCGAGAAGTAGCCGATGCGTTGTCGTTGCAGGAAGTGGGCAGAGAGGAAATTCCTGCTTACCGCAAGCAGACGCACTTGGCGTACGTCGATCGTTTCGGCAACTGCGTGACATGGTCGCCCGACCCGCAGCGTGTGATTGCCAATGCAAACCGTATAGCTCAAGAAAACGAAAACAAGGTGCGCATCAACATCGGAGAAGCCTCCCATGCGGTGGGCCTTGCCACCAGTTTGGGTGAGTCGGAACCGGGTGAACTTCAAGCGTACTTGAACGGCGGAGTGGACATCGTCCGCAAGTGGCATCCGCAGGACACTGCAACGGATAAGCTTCAGAAGTCGGCGTATCGACAGTTCGGCAATCCTGCCATCGGCAGCCCCGTTCACATCGTTTCCTGACGATTTGCGGGTTGTCGTTTCTCTCTGCAACTGATACACTGTAAGTACTTTCCACACTATTCATGCCAGACGGTCAAGTCCCTACCGGTGCAAATC
>CAZWVP010000061.1:0-7371 GCA_964636635.1 uncultured Candidatus Peribacteria bacterium | reverse complement strand
GAATCGGTCGGGTACCCCGTCATCGTTCGTCCCAGCTACGTGCTTTCGGGCGCGGCCATGGCGGTGGTGCACTCCACGGAAGATTTGGAGGCGTACGTGCAGCAGTCCACGTTCATCAACAAAGAAACTCCCATCGTGGTTTCGAAGTTCGAAGTGGGTGCCAAGGAAATTGAAATAGACGGCGTGGCCCAAAACGGCAAAGTTCTCCTCTACGCCATTTCGGAACACGTGGAAAACGCCGGCGTGCACTCGGGCGACGCCACCATCGTGCTGCCGCCGCAGCGCCTCACCATGGAAACGGTGCGTCAGGTGAAAACCGCGGCCAAAGCCATCGCCTTGTCTCTCAAAATTTCCGGACCGTTCAACATTCAGTTCCTTGCTTCGAACAACCGCATCAAAGTCATTGAGTGCAACTTACGCGCCAGTCGCAGCTTCCCGTTTGCCAGCAAAGTAACGGGCGTGAACTTCATTACGTTGGCCACCAAAGCCTTGCTTGGCAATGCCCCCGAAGGCATTCGCTACCAGACGCTGGACTTGGACCACGTGGGTGTGAAAGCCGCTCAGTTCAGCTTCAGTCGCTTGCGCGGCGCCGACCCCCGCTTGGGTGTGGAAATGACGAGCACGGGCGAAGTGGCGTGCTTCGGAGAGAATGCCGAACAGGCTTTGCTCATTGCCCTGCTTTCCGTCGGCTTCAAGCCGCCCAAGAAAAATATTCTCGTCACCATCGGCAACTTGGAAGACAAGCTCGACTTGCTCCCGGCCATCAGCGCCTTGGAACAGCGCGGCTTCTCGTTCTTTGCCACGCAGCACACGCACGAGTTCCTCACCGCGCGCGGCGTGAACTCCGCCCTGCTGCACAAAATTTCCGAGCCGCGCTCGCCGAACATCAAAGAGTATTTGGAAAAGCGCCGCATCGACTTGGTCATTAACGTGCCCACGCACTCCAGCAGCACGGAACGCACCGACGGCTACTACATTCGCCGCATCGCCACCGACCACGGCATCGCCCTCATTACGAACGTCCAGTTGGCCAAGCGCATCATCGAGGCCCTTTGCCAAGAGAGTATCGAGACCCTGCCGCTCATGTCCTGGCCCAAACTGTTGGCCAGCGAAGGGGCCAAGGAAGCCTGAGAAGTTCATTGCCAAAGCCGCGCCCCGTCTATACAATTTTCCGGCTTTCCCCGTTTTTCCCCATGTCTGACGACACAGTCTTCCACGACGACGATGACCAAGCCGGTGATGACCAAGTGTTCATTACGAAAGAAGGTCTGCAGAAACTGAAGGACGAATTGAACTTGCTCAAAACCGAGCGCCGCCAGGAATTGGCCAAGCGTTTGAAGGAAGCCATTTCTTACGGCGACCTTTCCGAAAACTCCGAATACGAAGAAGCCAAGAACGAGCAAGCCTTCGTGGAAGGCCGCATTCTGGAGTTGGAGCAAATGATCAAGAGCGCCAAGCTCATCGACAGCAAGAAGGAGAAGAATGTGAAAGTCGTCGACATCGGTTCGCATGTCACCGTCAGCAACGTCACGGACGGTACGGAACCCGAGACGTTCACCATCGTCGGTTCCACCGAAGCGGACCCGTTGGAGCACAAAATCAGCAACGAATCGCCCGTAGGCAAGAGCTTGGTAGGCAAGCAGAAAGGCGACACGGTGGTGGTAGATGCACCCGCCGGTGCGCAGAAGTACGAAATTCTCAAGGTCTCGTAACATATTTCTCTCACTCGACAAGAATAATTTTTTGCTCAATGGATATACGCCTCCTCCGGGAGGCGTTTTTGGTTATTTCGGTCTGAGTATCTGCTTTTGGAATTTGCCTCGAGCCCTGAGGGAAAGGCAAAAGGCTTATGGATCCGTTCAATGGTATTTATTCGGTTCTCCCCCGTCTTCACGGCTCATTTTTCTTCCGTGACGCGTGTTGCACGAAGTCGGGTGCGACGGAGTGTTTGACACGTCTGCGTTCCTGAATCATGTTGGTCCCCTTTTTCCCGAAATCCATGTTTACCAATGTTCTGCGCACCGTCGGACTGCTCGCTCTCGTCCTTGGACTGAGTGCGCACTCATCGCTCCTGGTTTCAGCCGCGGAAACGCCGAGCCAGAATTATCATGTCCGCAACGTTCCCACGTACACGCGTACCGGTGAAGCGGTGGCTAAGCCTTTGTACTTGGACAAATCGCGTCCGAGCCAACGCTCCATCAAGGCCGATGCCTTCCGCATGACGCAAAGCTCCTCTTCGTCTTCCAGCCGCTTCGGCGTTTCTTCCTCAAGCAGTCTGAGCGTCATGAGTGCCAGCATGTCCTCGTCATCTTCCTCTCTCTCTTCTTCTTCCTCGTCTTCCAGCCGCTCCTCGTACTCCCGCTCTTCGCGTTCGGCTCGCTCGCAAGCCATGAGTGCTCCGGCCAAGCCGAAAGTCATTACGCCCAGGGTGCCCGCCCAGAGCGACACCATCATCGAACGTCTCGCCTGCAAGGTACAAGCAAACCTGCGCGGTACGGACCCCAGCGACGCCACGTGGTCGCGCATTGCGGTGCGCGTGTCCATGCGCGGAGACCTCACTCCGGCCGAAACGCTCTACGTTCTGGAACATCAGCGCTGCCGCAGACTGCCCCCCACGCAAACCGGCAATGCTTCTTCGGCAACTTCAACGTCTTCACGTGGTGCAACCCAAACGACGTCCTCTCAAGCGCAAGCGACCGACTCCGTGTCTTCGACGGCAACGAGCACTTCTTCCCGCCGCCCGAACGTCGCCGCAGTTTCCTCCAAACCCACCAAACAACCCCTGCCGGCGTACACGAATGCCTTCAACATGGAGCAACTGACCCTGCTCTGCCGCGTGCAGCGCCGCGCCGAGGCTTCCGGCGAAGACAGCGAGTCTTTGCAAGCGAGCTTCAGCGAAACTCTGGCCGAACGTTGGAAGTTGGATGTGCAGAAAGTGCGCAGCGCACTCGCCGACAAAGGACTCTGCGCCATGACCGGCGAAATGGATGCCGCCGGCCGTGATGAACCGAAGCCGCCCAAAGATGAGAAGCCTCTGACGGACGACGAGCTGGGACACTTGATGGACCCGCATCACGCCGAGAAGAACAAGAAGTGGATTTACGCCGTGATTGCCGGAGCGCTCATTCTGCCCCCGCTCCTGGTTCTGCTTTTGCCGAAGAGCTCGGAGTCGACGAAGAAAAAAAAGTAGCTCTCTTTCCCACCGGAGGTCTTCCCACTACACTGCAGCGGTATGGCAGATGATTCCAAAACACCGCCGCATGTGACCGTGCCCCCGGCGGCCCAGAAAGACTTCCCGGAACTCACGGCTTTGGTGCTGGGCTCCGAAAGCATGAATGACGAAGAGCGGCAGTACTGGCTGAACATTTTGACCATCATGACTCCGGAGCAACGCAAAAGCTTGGAAGATATTCTCATGAACGAGAAACGACAACTGGCCTCCATCGACGCCAAGTACCAGAAGACCGCCGGTTCACCCGTGGACTCCTCCAAACGTCAGGAGCACGTACAGAAGCTGCGCCAAGCCGAAACCGCCGAGCAGGCCAAAGAAGCCGAAGCGGAACAAGCTCTGCTGCAATCCATCGACTCGCTTTAGCGACAGGCGCGAAGCAGAAGCAGCTCCGCCGCCACGGTGAGCTCTATGCCTTCTTCCGCGCTGCTGCGGAGAATGCCGGTTTTCATCTGCACGTCGCAGGCGGCCAGTCCCGCCACCCAACCGTGCAATTGTGCCCGAGGGAAGCGCGTGCAAAACGCCATGAGCGCACCTGCCGTAGGAAAAGGCACGCCCGCCATTTTCACGAGCGCCGGAAGAGAAGTGACGCCTTCCTGCATGGCGGCACACATGAGTGTCGCCTTGCTCGCAATCCAGAGGAAAATATTCCACATGCCGCCTATGCCCTCGCCGCTTTCTTCCAGGTCGCGCATGAAAGCGAGCATGTGTGCCTTGGAACCGTCGGACAACCTCTTGGAAAGCTCCCACTTGTCCTGCTCGGCACTGCGCAAGCAAAGCAGCTGCACGTCTTGCGCCGTGGCTGCACGAGAGCCGCAGTACAGAGCCAATTTTTGAATTTCGGTGACCAGCGTCCACTGGTCGTCTCCGGTTCGAAGCAAAAGCGCGGGCAAAGCTTCAGCCGAAAGGAGCAGCTGCTGCTGGCTCGCGTACTGCGTGACGAAGGCCTTGAGCTGCACGCCGGAAAGAGGTGCGAATTCCTCCACGCGCGCGTGCTCACGCAGGAACTTCGTGCCGCTCAAGCGCTTATCCATTTCGGGAGAAACAATGAGCAGCAGAGTGGCGGGGTACAAATTTTCCAGCACACCGGCCCACTGCTCCGGAGTAAAACGCGGTATACCCTCAAGCACCACGAGACGTTTTTCGGCGAGAAAAGGGGCCACGGACGTGTGGTCCAGAAGTTCGGCGTACGTGCAACCGGCGGCCTGCATGGTCACGATGTTTTCGACTCCGTGCTTTTTGCCGAATTCCTGCAGCCATTGGCGCTTTTTCTGCGTGAGCGCGTAGGTGTTTTCGCCGGTGAAGAGGAAGACTTGCTCCGAAGGCGCCATACGGCCACAGCCTACAGTGGGCACCGCGAACGCCAAGCGCAATACAACATATTTATAAGCAGAGTCAATTTGCCGCCCGTTGTCGAAAAGACCAAAAAGAAGTAGAATAGTTCGATGGCAAACACCTCACACCACTCCCCTACGCGCCAAGTGCTCACACTCGGCGTCCTCATCGCCTCCGTCGGCGCTTCTTTCTGGGCCGGCCTTCAGTCCACGGCCAACGTGCAGCCTCTCCACTTGGTGGAAGCAGGCCCCACCGATACCGCGGGTGATATGAACGAAGACGGCACTGTAAACGCCGCCGACGCCCGCCTCATTCTGGAAGTCGTGCAGGGCTACAAGCCGAGCACGGCCGCCATGCGCCGCTTGGACCCAAACGGCGACGGGAATTTGACCGTTGATGACGCTTTGGCCATTCTCTCCCGACTCTAAACCCCATGTTCAAGACCGCTTTCTTCGGCCCCTTGCTGACGACCTGCGTGCTGAGCGTCCTCGCTCCGGCCGCCCTGGCCGCCGGCGACACCACGCTGCTTTTGCGCCCGCACTGTGCCACAGACACGGCCTGCGAAAGCTATACCGTGTTGGACCCGCAAACTCTCACCACCGCGCATTTCAACGTGGGTGAAACGCTGGATATGGACGTGGTGGCCTTGAACCCGGCCGGCGCGCCTGTCAGTACGGTAAAGGCCCTGCTTTCGTACGATCCCTATTACCTGGAAGGCACGAGCATCGACGTGGCGGACCTCACGGTGGTGGCCCCGGGCGGTGCCGACTTCTCCCCTGCCGACGGCTTGGCGCGCATTCACGTGAGCGCCGAGAACGAAACGGGTATCACCGACGATATCATCGTGGTGGCGCGCGTACGCTTTACGGTAAAACAGAACGGCAGCGCCGGCACTATCGTCACCTTTTCCGATGCCGCTGCCGAAGGCGAAAGCGATATTCTGGCCAAAAGCGGCACGTTGGAAAGCTCCATTTTAAGTGTGAGCCCGGGTGCTCTGCAGGTGGATGTGACTGTGGTGGAAGAAGTGGTGGCAGCACCGACGGCGGAGACGGAAGTACATGAAGCCGCTTCGGACGCCTGCACCACCGACGCCGACTGCCCCGGTAGCGTATGCGTGAACAGCGCCTGTTTGCCGGCAAACGCCAAACGCCCGGCCGGCAGCGCTTGCACGGAAGACGTGCAATGCGAAAAAGACCTCTGCCGCGAAGGTACGTGCCGCGAAACCCTGCTCTCCGTGGGCGAAACGTGTACGGCCAACACCCTTTGCCAAACGAACCTGTGCCACAACAACCGCTGCGCCCAACCCTGCGAAACCAGCGAACAGTGCGCCGGGAACCTCTGCTTCCAAAACGTGTGTTTGGCGGCCGGAGCGACCTTGCCTGTAGGCGCGGCCTGCGAAGGCATGTCGCAGTGCGACAGCGGCCTGTGCCTGAGCAACGTCTGCCGCGATGCCGCCGACCTTTCGGCCCAGCGCTTGGCCTTCGGACTCCTCTCCGTACAGAACCTGCGCATTACGAGTGACGCTCAAAACGTGTATCTCGCCTGGGATGCCCCCATGAACCCGCTCATTAAAGGCTTTAACGTGTACTTCGGCACCAAAGACGGTGAATACTCCCGCCGCCGCACGGTGGCCGTGGGTTCGCAAAGCTTGGTGCTGCGCGAACTCACCCAGGACACCCGCTACTTCTTCGCCATTCGCGCCGTAAGCGCCGACGACGAAGAAAGCCCCTGGAGCGAAACGGTCTCGGTGGTGGTCGGCCAGCCGAACACTTCCACCGCGCCGCTCACGGCATCGGCACTCAACGCTCCGCCGAACCCCCTAAACAACCCCGACGAAAGCCTTGCCACTCCCGTGGTACCCGGAAATACGGGCCTCGGCAGCACGTACACGCTGCTGCTTTTGGCCGCAGCGGGCATAGGCATACTCGGCGCAGCGCTCCGGCAGAGCCGAAGCGTGCGCCAAGCCTAGAATTACAGGTCAATTAGCGACCAATCCACTCGGGCCACTCCGTCAAATCGGCGGAAGGCACGTAGGGCATGGCACCCGTGTGTTCGTGCAGGTAACCGTTCTCATGTTCGTGCATGTAGCCTTCTTCCTCCTCTCCCTTCACCGGCTCCACGTACACGGGCTGCACTTCCTGGCCCAGAACGCGCGTGCGGTAGCGCTGCAAGCGAGCGCGGCCACCCGTACCTTCCAAAATGGCCTTGAAGCGGAAGTTACCGTACGAAGTGACAGGTGCGGAGATAAGCGTAGGCACAGCCTCTTCGGTGTCTACGGCTTCGAAGCCCATGTCTTCGGCCATCTCATCTACCGTCACCTCTTCCACCATTTCATCTGCCATCATCGGCATGGCGGTCTTGTATTCGGTGTTTTCGAACGTCACCTGGTCAATCCACGAAGGCCACTCAGCGGCAAAGGCCGGCGTAGCCAAAGCCAAAGCGGAAACGGCGGATACAACGCGGATGGTAGAAAGAAGCTTCATAGGCAAAAGGAAAAAATAGGGTGTTATGGTAGCAAAAAAGCTCGTCTTGTCCAGAGGGGAAAACGACTACTTCCCAAAGACGATCTTGGCTTCCACAGGCACCGCAGCATCTATGGCTTTCAGCCCTTCCGGAGGCGCACCTACGCCAAAGGCCATGCGGTCCAGCGGGAAGCTAAACGTGAGGTATTCAGGCGTGAGATCTGCCTGGAAACTGATGGACTTCGTCACTCCGCGCAGGAGCAAGTCGCCCGTCACGTCGTATGTAATGCACTGTTTATGCGTCACACTCTTGGATACGAACTTGGCACCGGCAAACTCTTCGGC
>CAZWVP010000060.1:0-7371 GCA_964636635.1 uncultured Candidatus Peribacteria bacterium | reverse complement strand
CGCCGGGGGCGTACTGCACGGGTCCCGTTCCGTATGCGGATTGACCGTACGACTGCGCGTGGGTCGTGCCGTTTGCGCAGAGGAGGGAAGCGAGGCCGATGGCAAAGAGGGTCAATCGCATGCTGGATGTGGTTAGCAGGATTGACAAAATACTACTTTTATAGAAAAAGTCAACCATTCGACAGGCTCATGGCAAGTTCTTCGTCAGGCTCACCATGACAAAGCTCATGGCAAGCTAGCTCGACCTGAAAACGTCCGTAATCGTAATACGTAATTCCTAATCCTAATACCTAATCCTCTTTCGCTTCCTCCACACTTTCCATGGCGTGTTTGGCGATGGTTTTCCAGTCGTAGGGGAACTTGAAGGTTTCTAAAGCGCGCATCACTGCCGCGAAGGCATGCCATTCGGAAAGAGGCTCATATACGAAACTGTTCCCCGTTTCCTGAATGGGGTTGTAGTCCTTGAGAGGCGATGTTTTCGGAGCCACGGGCACGCAGCCGTACTGCAGGCAGTGTTCCAGGCTTTCGTCTTTGTTCGGAATGGCTGTAAAAAGCGCCATGTCGCTGCCGGCGTACATGAGGCGCTGGTGGGTTTCGTCGTCGGGCAAAATGGCCAGTTTATGACTTTTCTCTCTGGAGAGCGCCGTGAGCAACTCGCCGAATTCGCGGCTGCCGCGACCCAGCACCACTATTTGCAACGACTGCGTGAGCAGCCCCGGCAAAAGCAGTTTCAGCAGTTCGCCGCCTTGGTGTTGCGAGGCCGAGCTCGGCAGGCAGATGAGCGGCGTTTCTTTGTCTTCCACCCAGTGCAATTTGCGTTGCAGGGCCAGCTTGTTGTCCACCTTCTGTTCCAACGTTCCCACGCTGTAGCGTTTGGGAATCTTGTTGTCGTAGGAAGGAGAGAAGGGGGTCATGCGTGTGGGTGTTTGAAAAGATATCCAAACAGTATAGCGCATTCTGGTATGCTTCGTCCATCAAACATCTTGTCCTCATCGACGGGCACCACCTCATGTATCGCGCCTATTGGGCGGTGCCGCGCACGTTGAAAACGTCGCAAGGGGAACAGGTAAACACCGTGTTTGGCGTGGCGTCCATGCTGCTTTCCATCCTGGCGGCAGAGGAGCCCGACGCCCTGCTTTTTTGCTTTGACGAAGGCTCGGAAACGTTTCGCCACCAAGAAATGGAGACGTACAAGGACGGACGGGCCGACACTCCGGATGATTTTTACGTGCAAATACCACGCGTGTTCGAGCTTATCCGCACCTGCCATGTGCAGTCTGTTTCCAACCCGCAGTTCGAAGCGGATGACTTCATCGGCACCTACGCACGCCGAGCCGCGGAGCAGGGTGCGCGCGTCACCGTCGTCAGCGGCGACCGCGATTTGCTGCAATTGGCTTCCGACAACATTCGCATTGCCATTCCCCACCAAGGCTACCGAGCTGCGGAGTACCTAGGTCCGGCGGAAGTGTTGGCCAAATACGGCGTGACCCCGGCGCAAATTCCCGCATACAAAGGCATGATGGGCGACAGCTCGGACAACCTTCCCGGCGTAAAGGGCATAGGCCCGAAAGGCGCTTCCGAGCTACTGCAACGCTTCGGTTCGTTGGAAGGTATTTACGAGCACATTGCCGATATTGCCCCGAAGACCGCGGAAAAGCTTATTCGAGACAAGGAACAGGCGTTCTTCTGCGAACGTTTGGCCACGCTGCACACCGACGTCCCGTTGCCCCTACCTCTCACCGATCTTTCGCTTCAAGGCCTGCCTGCCGCCGACATGCTTGGGTTTTTCCGGAACCTGGAATTTCGCTTGTTGCTCGGGCGCATGCAATCACTGCTGCAGTCCGCCTATGGCAAGACGATTTTCGCTGAGGTAAGCGAGAAAGACAAAGTGCAAATGGTCGATGATGCACCGCAGGCAAAGTCGCAACTCTCGCTTTTCTGATTTTGTCTCAACGGCTCAACGTGAAAGCTTGATTGATCAATTTTACTACTCATCTGTTTTTCAGTGCTTTTATGATCTGACTGATTAATGATTTTAGTCCTTCTGTAAAAGGAAAAAGGTTGAACACATTTTTAGATTGCATTACTTTTAACTGTACACACATAGTGCACAAAGGGGTCTTGCTGCTCATACGTAAGCCGACCTACACTTTGCTCCTAACATACGTTGCCGTCTCCGAGGACAGTGGTGTCGGAGAGTGGCGGCGACTCATGCGAAACCTCCCTATTTGCCTTTCATCCCTCTCATGCCCAAGGAACGCGTCATCTCCAGCCTCGATATCGGTAGTTCGAAAATTCGTACCGTGGTCGCCGTCGTGGACGGAGACCGCGGACATGAAGTGCCCAACGTCATCGGCGTCGGTATTTCCCCCTCGCTCGGTATTCGCAAGGGTCACGTCATCGACGTGGAAGAACTCATTCACAATATCATCTCGTCTCTGGAAGACGCCGAGCGCATGGCCGGCGTGCCGGTGAACCACGTCTATGTGGGCATCAGCGGTTCGCACATCGAAGCCTTCGACAGCCGCGGCGTCATTGCCATCTCCGGTCAGGAAATCACGCCCGACGACGTCGCTCGCGTGTTGGAGGCCGCTCAGGCCGTGAGCATTCCGGCCAACCGCCGCATCCTGCACATTGAACCCAAAGCGTACGCCGTAGACGAACAGCGCGGCATCAAGAACCCCGTCGGCATGACGGGCATTCGCTTGGAAGTGGAGGCGCACATCATCACCGGTCACATTCAGCACGTGAAGAACATTGAGAAGTGCGTCGACCAGGCGGGTGTGGACATCGACGACTTGGTGCCTTCCACCATCGCCGCCGCCGAGGCCGTCCTCACCAAGCGCCAGAAAGAACTGGGCGTCGTGGTCATCGACATCGGTGCCGGTTGCACGAGCATGGCCGTCTTCGAAGAAGGCAGCATTTTGCACTCCGTCAGTTTGCCGGTGGGAGGGGAGAGCGTGACCAACGACATCGCCATCGGTCTGCGCACGTCCGTCGACACGGCCGAGAAGATCAAGATTGAATTCGGTTCGGTGTTGCCGCAGGAAATTGCCGAGCGCGAGATGATCGACTTGTCCGCCGTCAGCAAAATCGATACGCAAACCGTGAGCAAGCGCTACATGGCCGAAATCATGCAGGCGCGTTACCACGAAATTTTCACGCTCATCAAAGACCAGCTCACACAGCTCGGTCGCAGCGGCATGTTGCCCGCAGGTGCACTTCTTACCGGCGCCGCCGTCAAGGCTCCCGGTGTGCTCGACTTGGCGCGCGACATTTTGGGTCTGCCCGTGCAAATGGGCTTCCCCGTGGATATTGGCGGAGTGATTGAAAAAGTGGACGACCCGGCCTATGCCACCTCCTTGGGTACGCTCGTGTGGGGTATGCGCGAAGGTCGCACCGCACCGCGTTTCGGCAACTTCAACTTCATGCAGACCGCCAAGCACATGAGCAGCTGGTTCCGCAGCCTCCTTCCTTAAGCCTTCTTTCTCTCGCCTTCCTTTTCTTTTTATGTCCGATACTCTCCGTTCCCTCTTCAACGGCTCACGCGGTGCCACCGGCGGTCGCTCCTCCCAAGGAGACGACTCCGCCGCTTCCATCGCGGGTAACGAAGTCCGTCCCGATATCACTCTCGGTGCCACGATCCGCGTGATCGGCGCCGGCGGCGGCGGTTCCAACGCCATCAAGCGCATGGTGGAAACCAAAGTGAAAGGCGTGGAATTCATTGCCGTGAATACCGATATTCAAGCTTTGTACCACAACCCGGCCGCCAAGAAGATCACCATCGGTCGCGGAACGACCCGCGGCTTGGGTGCGGGTGCCAATCCCGACGTGGGCAAGAAGGCCGCCGAGGAAAGCATGGAGGAAATCAAGAACGCCTTGGAAGGTTCGGACATGATCTTCCTCACCGCCGGTCTCGGCGGAGGCACGGGTAACGGCAGTGCGCCGGTCATCGCCGACATCGCTCGCGGCATGGGCATTCTGACCATCGCGGTCGTCACCAGGCCGTTTAGCTTCGAAGGCCACAAGCGCCGCAAGAACGCCGAAGAGGCCATCGCCTTGCTCAAGGACAAAGTCGACACGCTCATCGTCATCCCGAACGACAAAATCCTCTCGCTCATCGACAAAACCACGCCGCTCACGGAAGCCTTCCAGGTGGTGGATGAAGTGTTGCAGCATGCCATCGAAGGCATATCCAGCCTCATTACGGTGCACGGTCTTGTGAACGTGGACTTCGCCGACGTCAAAACCATCATGCAGGACGCCGGTACGGCGCTTATGGGCATCGGTTACGGCACCGGCGACAGCCGCGCCGCCGAGGCCGCTCGCGCCGCCATCGACAGCCCGCTTCTGGACGTTTCCATCGCGGGTGCCAAGGGCATTCTCTTCAACATCACGGGTGGCAACGACCTCTCCATGTTCGAAGTGGACGAAGCCGCACGCATCATCACCGAGTCCGCCGATCCCGATGCCAACATCATTTTCGGTGCGGTGGTGGACGATGCCTTCACGGGCACCATCAAGTGCACGGTCATCGCCACGGGCTTCGATACCGAACGCCAGTCTTCCGCAGCCGGGTACGCCGTGCCGGGCAAGCGTCCGGTGGCCGCGCCCGCCTACGCTTCAACTCAACCTTCCGCCATGCAGAAAATGGCTACGGACTACCGCCAGGAACAGAAAGACAACCGCGGTACCACCATGCTCGAAGCCAAGTCCACCACCATGCGCTTGGACGAAGAAGAGCTGGAAGTGCCGGCTTTCATGCGCAAGAAGGTGACGGGGTCCAACGATTAACAGGCACGAACGCCCAAAACCACCGTGGTTTTGGCAGAGACGTGCGAATCGCACGTCTCTTCGGCGTAACCGTGGTTACGCCGCGTGCGTGCCCGTGGAACCGAATCCGCCGCGGCTTTCACTGCCGTGCGCTTCGGTTTCCACCCAATCGGCTTTGCCGACGGGTACGAACAATGCCTGCGCAATGCGCTCGCCCCGTTCCACGGTGACGGGCGCATTCGTAATGTTTTGCACCTGGACGAGGATTTCATCCTTCGGGCCGTGGTAGTCGCAATCGATGACGCCGAAGCTGTGGGGGCACACCAGGCCCTTTTTGCGGGGCAAGGACGAACGGGGGGCGATGAAGAGCGCGTACCCTTCCGGCACCTTCACAATCACGTTGCTGGGTACCAGGGCAATTTTGCCCGGTTCCACCACCGTGGTTTCGCGGGTAATGAGGTCCAAACCCACGGCACCGGCGCTTTCGTAGCGGGGGAGTGGGAGGGAGGGGTCTAGGCGTACGACGGAAACATCCATGCACGTAGCATGCGGTGCGCGCTGCCGTTTGGCAACTTACGCGCCCAGCACGAAGTGCGATTCCATGGTTTGGGCTTCCTTGCGGGATTTTTCTTGTGCCTTGAAGAACTCGCGAATGTGGCTTGTTTTTAGGTCATCAGGGCTGGAAGCGCCTTCGTGAATCAGGGTGCTGGCATGCTTGCGCAGCACCTTCATGACACCCGGCAAATTACTTTTCATTTTCTCGGCCAAAGCCAATGAGAAGCGTTTGGTGGCATCGAAGTTTTCAATCTGTTTTTCGCGCGGACGTTCGACCTCATCTCCGGGTTTGCGCAGATACTTCTCTTTTTTCGATTGAGGATTTTCCGGCGTCTTACCCGGTTCGACTTTGCTTTTTACAATTTCATCCCAATTTAAGTCCATTTCTTCGATCATGTCGGAAATGAACTGGTTGTTGAGATCGCGAATGTTTTTCACGACCATGCCGCCTGCAATGGAAGGCCCACCCGTCGTATTGATGTCTTCCCAAGTGAGCTTCGGACGACTGTCTTTGTTGAAGGCGTTTTGTGTGAGGATGTTGTCGTAGTGCACGGCGCAGGCGATGGTTTTGGCCAGTTCGAAGGCATCTTGCGTGGTGAACTTGGCTTCGCCGGCTTGGTCGAGTTCCGCCAAAAGACCCAGAGTTTTGAATTTGTTACTAAAGCCCACGTAACCGTTTTTTTGCGCTTCCGGAGAAAGTTGCTGACGCGAGCCGCTGATGACGTCGAGCAGGCGCTCCACGTCGTTGTACGTGAGCACGTTGATGAGCGTAGGAATGTCTTCGTGGTCGATTTTCTCCAGGCGTCCACCGGAAGTGGCTTTACTCACGCGTTGACGCACGTTTTCATCACGTAGCACTTCCAAGTGAATCCAGAGAGTGGTTTTCTGCCCCGGTTCATACGGATCATGATCTTCACGCAAGCGGCGAGCCAAGGCCTGCACTTCGGGCAAACTGTTGTTGTGGCCGTAGAAGTAGTCGATGAGCGGGAAGACGTTCAGCACACCGCCGGTTTCTCCTGCCAGCGCGCGCAAGCGGTCGATGGACATGAGGCCGGAGGCCACGCCTTGCACGAGGTAAAACAGCTTGTCTTCCATACTCATTTTGCCGTTTTCGATGGCATATTTGAGTAGCTTTTCGTACTTGTGCGGGTTGATGTCGTTGGGCACGTCGGGCGATTCGCCGTTGCGGCGTTTCTTGTTTATAAGGTCCCAGCCCTTCAATTGCCGCTCCAATTCTCCGGCCATACCGCCGCGCACATTGCTCAACTGGTCCACCTGAGCGGTGAATTTTTCCATGCCGCTGTTGTAGGCGCTGTCGTTGGTTTGGCGGTAACCGTAGAAGTGTTCTTTGTCTCCCCAAATATCGGTGATCATTTTCATGAGCCACTTGTCACGCAGCACGTCGTTGTTGCGGCAGGCGTCAATGGGCATTTTGAAGTTGCCCAGTTCGTTGAGCACCTTCCAGAACTCTTCATTGTTCCAGTCCATGCGGCCTTTTTCCGTGAGAAGCTCGATGATGGCGCGCAGCTGGTACTTGTTGCGCGTGGTGGGAATGAGGTCGAGCAAGGCGTAGCTGTCGCACTCGGTAAGACCGTCCTTCCAGCGTTTCACTTCTTCCAGTTCGGCGTTGTTGCTGCGGCGCGTGAATTCCTGTTTCAACTGACCCAAGTACGGAATATCGTTGGGCAGGAAATCGGTGAGGGTTTTGCCCAACGCCGCTTGCGCTTTCTGGCCGCGCACTTTCCACTGGCTCTGCAAGTCTTCCCAGGCCGATTTGCCCACTTCGATGATGTCGTTGATGCTGACCCAGTTGATGGAGTTCCAAATATCCACCAGACCGGATTTCGAGACAGGCTTGGCATCACCAAGACCCAATTCGTTTTTCTGGAACTCTTTGATGGCTTTCATTCCCTCTGCCATGCGGTTTTGCAATTCTTTGGCCAATTTGACGGTCATCGCTTCATTGTGGCCGACCAGATTTTTTCGGAACGGTTGTTCTATGTTCTCGATCAAGTCTTTTTTATGACTCTTCAGCCAAGTGTC
>CAZWVP010000059.1:0-7462 GCA_964636635.1 uncultured Candidatus Peribacteria bacterium | reverse complement strand
TAAAGATATTCGGCATGATCATTGGCTACCATTCTCTACGAGACTCAAATTCGGAAACTGAAAATTAGGATGTACATCTTTAATTATGGACCGCCAAGTACTCAACGGCTGGCTGCTCAACACGGGCCCCTCTGTGGATTGGCGCAGTGTGGAAGAGCAACAATATGTGCTTCCCATACATGTTCAGGTCATCCGCGACAAAATCACACGCTGTTCGGCGGCCGTCACCGCCTTTGAAAGCGATATCGATCTGCCTGCACTTGAAGCCGAGCAGTTGCAAGGAGTTTTGGCCGAGCGCCTGAACCAATGCAATCTGCTTCTCGACGAGAGCCCTTGTCGAAGACACACAGTTCGCACCTGCGTCTCTCCGGTGATTGTGGAAGCCTTCCAACAAATACGTTCGGCCGGTCGTCAGTTGGAATTGTATCGCCAAATTGGACTGAGCGATGAAGAGTCTCCCGAGGTGAAAATGCAAAGCGTTTTCACCGACGTCTGCTCCGCCATCATGCTCTATCACGAAGTCATCCACCGTTACCTGCAAGCCCCCACGAAGGAGTAGGCGCACGTTTTCCTTGAATCCTGCGCGAGGATCACTATCATACCCGCGCTGGATCGGTAGCTCAGTTGGTAGAGCAGGAGACTCTTAATCTCTTGGTCGTGGGTTCAAATCCCACCCGATCCACCATTCGACTCGCGGCAGCAAGGCGAATGAGCCTGAGTGAGCTCAGAAGCGAATCGAAGGCCCTCATTGCCACTCGCTCATGGCAAGCCACAACTTCCACACACAATTCAACAAGGTCTCTACGGATAGGTACATTTCACCACGTCCATGAAAGACCGTTCTTTGAGCGTGCGCCTGTACTCATCGAAGTTCTCGGCGTTGTAATAGTCAGGCATGAAATAGGTACAGGCTGTACGCACCCAGCGCTTGCCGCCGTTATGAGTTCGAAACCTACTCAAGTGCCCTTCGCCGCTGCCGGCGCCGTTGTCGTCAATCACATCCAGAAACAGATGATGCTTGGAAACGGAAAGACCGACCACATTCACCAAGCGCTGAGCACCATCGACGATGTCGGGATTTCGCAATCGGTAAAAAACCTGCCAGCTGCTTCCGTCATCCACGCTCACCAACACGCCGAAAAAATCGGCTTCCCCGTAGTTCAAGGCTTCAAAGTGCACATTTGAGCTTTGCTGCTTCGCGAGGAAAAAGAGAATGTCACCAAGCTGCCAGACGCTGCCGGGTTGCGCTTGCTCAGGGTGAATTTCCTTCGGCAAGTTACGCGGAACGACATTGTCCCGGCGCATGACTTTCCCGCCGTTGCGCACGGCATCATGCACTGCTCGCGCCACATCCGCTTTCACATCTCTGTTTTGCATCACGCGGCGAATATGCGGATTCGGCGGTGATGGATCCGGCCCGCCGGCCAGGACCGAGGCAAGCGGAATCATCAACGCAACGGCAGCTGCCAGGAATACAGTGAAACATCTCTTCATAACGCCAGTATAAAGCACCTACGACACAGCCTCCACCAACCGAAACCTCGGCTTCACCACTCCATCCACTTCCACGTTTTCGTTGAACATGGCCAGCGGACGCACCCAGAGCTTGGACTTCTCATTTTCGTACAAGCACTCGTACACCACCACATCTTCCAACGTCTCCGAATGTTTGGCCACACCCAACACCCGGTACCGCTTACCTTTGTAGTGTTCGTAAATGCCTGGAGTTACTTCCGCGTTTTCCATTCGGGATAGTTGTAATACAAACGACCGGTGTCCAACGACTCCAGAGCATGAGCCACTCCGCATTCGAATTCCGTGTTTCCCAATGCCTGCTTGCGAATGAGCAAGCCGACGTCGTACGTCTTCCAAACGCCTTCTTCCTTCACCTTTTCTTTCCAACTCAAGAAGTATGCCTTCCCGCCGGTGCCGCCTTTACTCACTTCGCCATTGTCCGTTTTGTACGTGAGCACGTCCGCACGACGACCGCCAACCGACTGTTTCGACCACGTGCCATGCTGCTCTTGCGCTTTTGTTTCACGAAGCAACTTGGAGACTGCGGTGCCGGACAACGCGAAGAAATCCACTTGGTTCCAATTCATGTCGCCAAAAGCCACACCGTCCTGAGCTATGCTCATATATGGCTGAGGATAAGGAAAGGACTCTTCGGCGGTGGTGGCTCCGAAATGCTCCCCCGCATAGTAATAACTCCACGTACTGGGAATTTCCATCACCCCCTCCATGAAAGACTTCGTCTGTTTGTAAGAAATGCGCGGGCAGCGAATATCGCCGGGCTTTACCGTCGTGGGAATTCTCGCAACCGCGACCGTGCATGGCAAAAGCAACGCGAACCCCACGGCGAACAAAGCGATGTATTTCATGACGCCGAGTGTAACACACGCCTCAGCCGATCACCTTCCTCGCCCTGCATCCGCCGGGAACTTTTTTAAGAACGGCCACGGGCTTTTCGTCGAACCACGCGAGGGTATCGTCGGGCACACTCCTCTCTATGCGCTGGCCGAAGCCGAGCGCCTTCCACTCTTGTTCGCTCACGTCCAAGCGCGGCAGAGGCAGCAGTGCTTCCGAAAGCGGCATGATGTGCACCCAATCCACAGCCTCGGGGGTGATGGCGAAATCCACCGTCCACTCCCCCACTCGCGTACGACGCAGCGCGGAGAGGTACCCGCCGCACCCCAGACGTTCGCCCAAGTCGTGCGCAAGGGAACGAATGTACGTGCCGCTGCCGCAGGCCACGCGCAAGGTGACCGTGGGAAAGTCGTACGACAGTATTTCGCAATCTTCTATGTGCACCTGACGCTCGGGCATGCTCACCTCCTTCCCTGCGCGCGCCAAGTCATACGCACGTTCGCCGTCTATATGTACGGCGCTGTACGCCGGCGGCACTTGGGCGATGTCGCCGGTGAAGTGCTGCTTCAACACGTCACGAAGCTTCAAGGCATCGGGTACTTCCCAGCCCGGCTTGCGCTTCACTTTTTCCAACGCCCCCTGGCTGTCGTACGTGCTGCTCACCGTACCCAACCGCACTTCGGCCACGTACTCCTTGGGCAACTGAGTAAAAAGCTCCACGGTTTTGAGCGCCTTTGCACCCACGGCCAACACGAGCAATCCCGACGCAGCGGGGTCCAGCGTGCCCAAGTGCCCCACGCCGCGCTCGTGCAACGCACGACGCACTTGCGCCACCATGTCGTGACTGGTGGGCCCGAGTGGTTTGTCTATAAGGAGGAAGCCGTGCTTCATAACTGCGGCATACGGTATACGGTATTTGGTATCAGGTATATCAGATGCGCGACCGAAAATACTAAATACCGAATACAAAATACTCTATACTGGGCTCCGTGACCCCTCTCGACCTTACCCTCAGCTGGGACCTGTTCGTTGTCGTGTTCTTCGGCGTGGTGATCGCCTACAGCTTCATTTTGGGTAAACACGAATCCATTCGCGTCATCGTGTGTACGTACATCGCCACGGTGGCGGGCTTGGGCGCGGGACGGTTGCTGGAACGACTCACAAGCAACTCCTCCATTCTCCTGTCGCAGTTCGGCCTCTCCATAAACATCACTGTGCTCGGCGGCACCAAGCTGCTGGTGTTCGTGGCCACCATCGTGTTCCTGGCCTCCAAAAGCGGATTGGAAATTCAGTACAAACAGGAGGCATCGGCCCTCACCAACGTCCTGATTACAGGCGTGTTCGGCTTCGCCTCTGCCGGTTTGCTGCTTTCCACGCTGCTCACGTTCGTGGCAGGCGCACCGCTTTTGGATGCCAACCTCGCTTCCTCAGCCACCTTTGCCGCCATCGTGCAGCAAAGCAGTCTCATGAGCACCATGATCCTCTACCAGGACTTGTGGTTCTCACTTCCGGCTCTTTTGCTGATCGCCGTCGGATTTGTAAGTAATAAATAATTTGATTGCTTAGTCAAGACAGTCGAGCAGCAGAGCCGCAACGGGCTCTTGCGCATACTGCGCAATGTTTGCAAGAATATCGTTTGAATTTACTACACAACCCCTCATGCTCACTGCTTTCACCCGCGTGGCTAAAAACTCTCTGCTCTCTCTGCCGTTTTTGGCTCTGCAGGCACAGGTCGCCTTCGCCAACGGCGTCTTCGGCCCCATCCCCGACGTTACCGGCAACGGCAGCACGGGTGACATCCGCGAGACGGCCATCAACGTGCTGCGCACGATTTTGTCCTTCCTCGGTCTCGTCGCCGTCATCGTCATCGTGGTGGCAGGCATTCGCCTCATCATCGGCGGTGCGGATGAAGGCCAGCGCGAGAAGGCTCGCAACTCCGTGGTGTACGCCATCATCGGTTTGGTGCTCATTCTCTTGGCTCGCGCCATCGTCGACTTCGTCTACGAAATCGCGGTCTAAACTTTCTTCTTTTCGACTTTCAAAACCCCGCTCCGGCGGGGTTTTTTGTACCTCGCATTTACAACGGCGTAGGCAAAGATAGGGATTCCTGTACGCGCTCTTGCACCGGTTCGGTCGTCGCTTCTTCGGGTATGCCCCGCAGCGGCTCCCGCACGACAATGGCTTCGGGGGTCACTTCCAAAATATCGGTGACGGGCACGGGCAGCCCCCACTTCCAAAACGTTTTGGGGAATACCCACTCCAACCGAAAAAGCGTGGTGGAGAACTGCACGTCCTTGCAGGTGCCCAAGCGTAAACCGTCTTTCGTTTTCACCGGTTGACCGAGCAACGTGCGCGGATCATCCAACAGGGTCTGCACGCGCAAAATGTCCTGCGGATCGCACAGCGCGTCTTCGTCATTCACCCACACCGACGTGCCGAAGCGCACGATGCAAAACGTGGGCAGAAACAGCGTTTGCGCACTGAGCAAACCGAACGTGCGTACGAAAAAGCCCACCACCTCCCCGGTGTCGGGATCAATCAACGCCCCGTTCAGCGTACCCAAGAGCACATTCGACTCTTCGGTGGCGATATCCATGCCGATACACGTGGTGAGACGCAGGTGCATCTGGTACAATAGTAGCGTAATGAAGCTCTTCGCAGGATCCTCCCACCCGGCTCTCGCTCAAGCCCTTGCCAAAGGTCTTGGCGCCTCGCTCGGTGCGGTGACGCTGAAAAAGTTCAGCTGCGGAGAATGCTACGTGAAATATGAAGAATCGCTGCGTGGAAAACAAACCTTCATTTTGCAAACCGCCACGCGCAACGTGAACGAAGACATCATTGAGCTTTGCCTCATGATTCAAGCCGCAAAGCTGAGCTTCGCCAGTTCGGTGCACGTCATCATCCCCCACTTCCCGTACGCCCGCCAAGACCGCGTGGCCGAACCGCGCGAGCCCATCTCGGCGAAACTCATCGCCCAGCTGCTCGAGGAGTCGGGCGCCGACCACGTGGTGACGCTGAATTTGCACACGGACCAAATTCAAGGCTTCTTCAGCATTCCCGTGGACGCACTGGAGGCTCGCCCGCTCTTCGCCAAGTACTTCAAGGAAAAGAACCTCTCGAACCTCACGGTGGTTTCGCCCGACGAAGGCGGCGCCAAGCGTGCCAAGAAGTTCGCCGACATGATCGGCGCGGAACTGGCCATCATGCACAAGTCTCGACCACGCCACCAGGAATCGGAAGTAGTGGGGGTCGTGGGTGACATCGAGGGCCGCACCTGCATTCTGTTCGACGACCTCATCGACACCGGCGGCAGCCTGACCAAAGCCAAGGAAGTATTGGTGGAGCGCGGCGCCAACAAAGACGTATATGCGGCAGCCACGCACGGCATTTTCTCCGGCGCGGCCGTGGAGAAATTCACCGCTGCCAAGTTCAAAGAAGTGGTGATTACGGACAGCATTCCGCAAACACCGAACCTCTTTCCCGGCCTCACCATCATCCCCACGGCTCCGCTTTTGGCGGAAGTGGTGACGAACATTCAGCACGGCCAGAGCGTGACGGAAATCTATAAGAAGTAAAAAAAACCTCGGAGCAAGGACAAATGCCCCTCGGTTTGCTATACTCACCCGCGTATTTTCATTCTTTTCCCCGTTTTTTTATGAAAATGAAACTCCGCCTCGCCGGCGCCGCCATGGCCTTGAGCCTGCTTGGCTCCGCCTCGGCTTTCGCCCAAGAAGACACGGGCTCTTCCTCCAGCGCTTCTTCCGAAGCCTCCGTCTCCTCCTCCAGCTCCAGCAGCTCGGTGGAAACGACGACGACCTCCGTCACGACGGGCATGGACAAGGTGCGCCCCTGCGACGACCTGACCGGTGCGGACAAAGTGAAATGCGTTCGCGAGCATTTGCAGACCAAGAACAAAGGCATGCGCGACTTGCGCATGGAGCAGAAGCTCAACCGCAACAACTTGAAAATGGCCAACAAGACGCAGCGCCAGGAAATGCACACCGGCAACGTGGCTGAGCGCCAGGCTCTCCGCGCCGACTGCAAGACGACCATGCAAGCCACCGAAGCCGGCGAAGGTCGCAAGAAGGCCGTGGCCGCCAACTGCAAGATGGAAATGAAAACCCTGCGCGACACGCAGCGTTCCGAGCGTCAGACGATGCGCGAAGAGAACAAAATCGAACGCAAGTCTTCCCGCGTTTTGGAGAAGCAGCAGCGCAAAGACATTCGCAGCACGCGCGTGAAGTCTTCCAAAATGAAGAAGCAAATGGCTCCGACCACCACTGAGACTTCGGTGGAAGTGGAGACCGAAACGGAAGTGGAAGGTCAGTAATTGTGTGCTTTGCACGGAATCACCCTCGCACCAACCGGTGCGGGGGTGTTTTTTTGATGCCCGCTGTATGATGTGGACATGTCCAAACGAGCCATCATCATTCACGGCTGGGGCGGATTGCCCGAAGAAGGGTGGAGACCGTGGCTGCGTACGCAACTGGCAAAACAAGGCTACGACGTGAACTTGCCGGCCATGCCGAACACGGAGCACCCGCATTTGGAAGCGTGGCTTGAAACTCTGCGAAGCACCATCGGTGAAGCCAATGACGAAGTCCTGCTCATTGGTCATAGCCTGGGCTGCGTAACGATATTGCGGTATTTGGAAACCTTGCCCGCGAACATTCGCGTGCCCGAAACGGTGCTAGTGGCAGGCTTTTGTGAGGATCTCGGACCAAATTTCGCGGAAATTCAACCGTTTACCGCCGCACCGTTCGACTGGCCGCGCATTCGTGCGGCCTGCCCGCGCTTTCATGTCATACACTCCGAAGATGACCACATAGTGCCCGTGGCGTATGCGAAACGTTTGGCCGAACGCCTGGGCGTCACCTTGTGTTTGCAACGACATATGAGGCACTTTGGCAGCGGAGACGGCCTGCGGGAAATTCCCTGCGTACTCGAGGCCCTGCGCCACTGAAGCCTTCCGATTGAAAAGCTCAAAACACGGTTGCCAGTGGCCTTCCCGGCCAGTATCGTACCCGGGTTTCCCGGGCGATTAGCTCAGCTGGTTAGAGCGCGACACTGATAATGTCGAGGTCCGCAGTTCAAG
>CAZWVP010000058.1:0-7727 GCA_964636635.1 uncultured Candidatus Peribacteria bacterium | reverse complement strand
ACGCTTCAAAATGCGGCGGACTTCGGCGCTGGGCATCTGCACGAGGGCAAAGTCGCCGTCGAAACCGATGAGCGTGGCGCTGGCGCCGGCGCTGCGGACGATGACGCCGCCGCGACCGATGAGCAATTCCACGTTGAAGATCTTGTAACCCAAGGGACTGTTCCCCAACTGCATGCGATTGCCGATGCGCACGCGAGCACGTTCGGCCGTGACCACCGGGTCGCCCTTCTTCAGGCCTTCCGGGCAGAGCACGTAACGCTTCTCACCGTCGCGGTAGCGGACCAACGCGATGCGAGAGGTGCGGTTCGGATCGTATTCAATGGCCATGACTTCACCCGGGATGCCGAGCTTGTCGGTGCCGCGGAAGTCGACTTCACGGTACAAACGCTTGTGTCCGCCGCCGCGGTGGCGAACGGAAACGCGACCGGCGCTGTTGCGACCGGCGTTCTGCTTCTTCCCGCGCACCAAGGTGCGTTCCGGACGCTTCTTGTCCAGGTCGGAGAAGTCCGCCAGCATCATCTGGCGGCGTCCGGGGGTCGTTGGTTTAAGAGTGCGTACTGGCATGGGAGCTTAGGAGAGCTTGGCGGAAGCGAGATCAAGAGGCTTGCTCTTCTTGGTGAGGCGAACAAGCATGCGCTTGCTGCGGTGGCGCTTTTGCATTTCGCCGCGACCGGCGGTGCGCGTCTTGGGGCGGATGAGGTGCACGCGGATGGCATCCACCTCCACGTCGAAGTACTTTTCGAGAGCGGATTTCACATCCACCTTGTTGGCGGAGAGAGGGACGAGCAGGGTGTAGGTCTTCAAGGATGCCTTGAGACGTTCGCTCTTCTCGGTAACCACTTGGCCGACGATGACATTGCGGAGATCCATTGTGGAGTTAGGGATGAGAGTGACGGATTACGATTTCTTGGGGGAAGCTTTCTTGGCAGCCGGCTTTTTGGCGGCAACCTTCTTCTCGGCCTTGGGCTTGGCGGGCTTCTCTTTCTTCTCGGCCTTCGGCTTCACCTCCCTTACCTTCTCAGCCTTTACGGCGCGAACCGGGCTGGTGAAAATCTCCTCGGCCTTCTTGATGGCGTCCACCAAGAAGATGAGGTGACGTGCGTTCAACACGGCTTCGGGGTTCAGGAACTGAGCGGTGACGACGTTCACGCCGGCGATGTTGCGGGCGGAGCGGTACACGCCTTCATGACGCGTGGCGGTGACCACGAGGATGTTGCGGCCGATGTCCACGGGCATTTTCTTGAGCATGGCGTGGAACGCCTTCGTCTTGGCGGCTTCGGGGTAATCCTTCAAGCCGTACACCACGCCCTCGCTCGCCTTGAGAGACAAGGTGGAGAACAAGGCGGCGCGGCGCATTTTCTTGGGCATTTCGCGCGTGAAGTTGGCGTTGCTCTTCGGGCCGAACGCCTTGCCACCGCCGCGAAGAACGGCGCTGCGTACGGGACCGCGACGAGCGCGACCCGTGCCTTTCTGCTGGAACAACTTGCGCGTGGAACCGGCCATTTCACCGCGACCCTTCGCGTGAGCGATGGCGTTGCGGCGGTTGGACTGCATGCGCAAGACAGCTTGCAACATGGTGTCCTGGCGAACGGGGGCCTGGAACAGGGCGGCCGGGAGACTCATCGTCCCCTCTTTGCTGCCGGTGGATGAGTAGACGTCGATCGTCATGATGCGAGAAGAGGTACTTAGGCGGAGGGAGCTTCACGAGTGAGATACACCGTGGAGCCGGCGGGACCCGGAACGGGACCTTTGATGGCGACGAGGTGGTTGGCGGCGTCGTTGATCATGACGGCGCGGTGCTTCAAGGTGACTTGGTCTTTACCCATGTGTCCGGGCATACGCTTGCCCTTGAGAACGCGACCCGGTTCTTCACGCATACCGATGGAACCCGGTTCGCGGTTGTGGTGAGAACCGTGGGACTGGGGACCGCGGGAGAAGTGGTGACGCTTGATGACACCCTGGAAACCCTTACCTTTGGACACGCCCACGACCGTGAGCAAAGCGTCCTTCGGGAGCATTTCCACGGTCACCTGACCGCCGGCGGCCAAGCCGTCGAGGGAATCGACGCGCCACTCCTTCATGGCTTTGAAGCGCGTGAGTTCGCGACCCTTGCGAGTCTTCCACTTGCGAGCGCCCATACCGAGAACCACGGCGTTGTAGCCGTCCTTCTCTTGGGTCTTGAGGCGGATGATCGTGTTCGGCTCCACCTTCAGGAAGGTGACGGGAACCATCTCCCCGTTGTCCAGGAAGACGCGAGACATGCCGACTTTCTTGGCAATAAGTCCGGATGACATAGTGAGAGTTGAAGAGATGCCCAGTGGTTCCTCTGGCCGGTACGTGCTCTGCCCGAAGGCGGAGACGGAAGGCTTGAACTTGGGCGCGCGTACGCGAAGTACGCAAAATTGCGGGCGCAATCTACGGATACGACGTGAAACCGTCAATGAAAAAACAGCAGAAAATAGTGGTAGGCTTCCGTTTGATGCATTCTCGCCACCTCCTTTTCTGTTTGTGCTCGTGCGCCGTGCTGGCGATTCCCACCGGGGCGTTGGCCCTGGCCACACCCTGCGTGCTGTGGGACGTGCGCTTCAGCAACAACGGCGGTGAGGGCATGCTCGCCTGCCCCGAGCAGTGGCAGACGCGTCGCGGCACGTTGGAACAGAAACGCGCCGCCCGCCGTTTGGAACTGAGCAAGTTGCAAGAGGAACGCCGACGCGTGATTCAAAACACCGTGCCCTCCTCCGCCGTCTCGCCATTGGCCACCATGAGACTGCGTGCCGAACGTGACGCCGAGGCCTTTGCGCCCGGTTTGCAAACGGGCAAAGACGCGAACTACGCCATGCTCGTGAAGCAAAAGAGTGATTTGCAGCACGCCTACGAGGAACTCACCTGGATTTCCAACTACTTCGACAGCGACACGAACGTCGTGCTCCAGAGCCGTCTCAAAGATTTGAAGGTACTCATTCGTTTGCTGGATGACATTACGAACCGCGCGCTGCGCCAGCCGCTTTCCCCGGCGGACTGGGCACGAGTGGCGCGCATTCAAGAAGGCGCCGTGAGCGCAGTGGACGCCTTCATCGACGACGCCGATCGCGGCGCTCCCCTCTTCAACGACAGCCTCACCTACACGCCGGACCTGTTCCCCCGCTCCATCCGCGAACATTTGTTCGTACCGCTGGCTCGCCGCACCAAGGGCTACAGCGAGACGCGCGAGCAAACCTGCGAAAGACTGCGTACCGGCACTTCGTTGCTGCGCAGCCAAACCGCCGCGGGCATTTCCACGGAACTTTACGTGAGCGGCTGCATTACGCAGCAGGAATACTGCGACAGCTTCAGCTTGACCGGCGCGGTGAAACCGAAGATGTGTTACTGAGACGAAGTCGAGGAGCTGCTGGAGCTGCCGCGCGCACGTACCCGCGGGGTCCACGTTTCGCGAACAATCTCCTCACTGTCGCGGTAGTTCGTGGCACGCACGGAAGTGGCGGCACCTGACCCCGTCAGCAATTTCTCACGAATGCTCATGCGCTTCTCCCAAGCCGTACGGGCGATTTCGCGGTCGCGGACCGAAATGGTGGACCGTGAGCCCGTGGTGCCGCTTCCCTCGCCCACGCGCGTAAGCACACGTATGACGCGACGGTTCTCGTAGTCTTCAGGTTCAATGCTCTCGCGCACGGACGTGTACTCGCGCACCTCGCCCGAACCCGTTCTGCCGGCAATGCCAAGCCTGCGCTCGGCGGCGGCCGCGCGGCGGCTCTCCCAGGTTTCACGCACAATGGGACCGTCGTTGGCGAAATCGGTCGCGCGCGTTTCAAGTGTGCCGCCGCTGAAACGCTTCACACGGGAGTAGTACCGTTTGGCAGCGGAAGAAGAGGACGAAGAACCCGTGTCCGCTTCGCGGAAACTCTTGGTCTCACGCACGACTCCGGTGCCTTCCGTATTCACGTCACCGTGGCGCTCCAAACGGCGCGGCGTAAAGAGCAACTCGGCCTTCATACCCAAATAGGAAACGCTGCCGACGGTGGCCAACAAAATACCCACGGCCACGGCTTTGTAGAAACGCTGATTTTGGTGGTTCATGAATGATGTGTGTATTTGACAATATTATACTATATTTTATAAATATTTTCTACTCCACTCCAAGATAGCTTGGAGTAACGGTAATGAAGCCGCCGGTTTCGCGGTACACGGTGAACCCCGTAAGCGCACCGCTACCTTCCAAGCTGTCTACAGGCAAATCCGTCAAATAGTCCTCATCCAGAATAATATCCAAATCCACGCAACCGGTTTCACCGGCTTGGTCTTCGCGGCAAATGGGCAACGCATTCGAACTGCCAATGGGTATGCCCGCAGGAAGGCTGCCCTCGTCTATGACATACTGCGTGAGAGCATTTTTTATTTCGCGAGCGGCACTTTGGCGCCAGGAATCGCTGGCAGCGGTAAGTTGCCTCTTCGGGGAAATGGCCGTAATGACGATGGCCGCCAAAGTTCCGAGGATGCCCAGCACCACGAGCAACTCAATGAGCGTAAATCCCCTGCGATGAACAACGAAAAACATGCGATGCTATTCGTCCACGCGCCACATTTGTCCGCCCGTGGAGAACCACAGCGTGCGGACGATGCCGTCGGACTTCTTTTCCTCTTGCATCATGCGTCGGCTGGGACGCTCCACGCGAATGCCGGGCAGCTTCGTGGCGAAGTTCATCTGTACGGCTCCGTCCTGAGCCTGGCGCATTTGGAGAAGCTCCTCGTAGCGCTGCATGTGACTGGAACGCTGGTCGGGTGCGAACTTCAGGAACGTGCGGTTGCTTTCGTTGGTGGTGGGCAGTTTACGCGTCACGTAAATTTGTTCCTTCAGTTCCGCCAATGGGGCGGTGACGGTCACGCTGCCGTCGGCCTGCTGGCTGATGAGGTACCCCGTACGGTCTTTGAGCAGAGGGTCCATGGGCACCGTGTTCAGGTAACCGTCGGCCAACACTTCCAGGTTCGCTCCGCCGTAGCAGAAGTCCCAGCTGGGGCAAATTTCCATGTTGCCGTCGGTGGGAATTTCCGAAGGCAAGCGGCCTTTGTCTGCGGCATATGCGGCAACGGCGTTCAGAATGCGCTCCACGTCCTGCCAGCGCGTTTCGTTGCGGCGGGCGCGAATGAGATTGTTGTATTCAATGGTGCCGCGGGCGGGCATGAACGTCTTTGCCGGCTGCGCGTACTCGGTGGAAGGCACCCAGGTCATCACCGCTTCGTCGGGCAGCGTCCAACTGGATACCGGGTCCGCCACGGGCACCCCTTCCGTCGCATGTGTGCTAAGAATGCCGATGCTGCAGGCCAAACAACTCGTCCACTCGCCTTCCGCTTTCGGCTTGGACACGTATACCGGCTGCGTGCGTCGCGTGATTTCGGTCTGGAAGGTCATGCCGGCGGTTTCACCGTACGCACGCGCGAACTGCAGGAAGCCGTCGGCCGTGAGGTCGAACTTCAATTTGTGGCCGGCCGTACTGGCCAGTTGCAGCACGCGGGCACCGGGCAAATGCGTGGATGTGCTTTCCATCCAACCGTCGGCAGTCACGGGCATGCCGGCAAACACCTCAAGCACGTGAAGCAGATCGCCGCGCGTGAGGTCTGACTGGTGATACACATAGGAATGCTCGACGCCGAAGTACATCGCACTCAGTGCGGAAGACCCTGCCGGTTCACCCACCCACAACTTGCCCATGCCGCCCAAAGCCACGAGAGAGAAAGGCACCGACGCGGACATGCCGTCGCGACGGGCCTGCATCGTGCCGTTGATTTTCAGCTTGGCGGGCTGTTTGTCGGTCGCAGGCAATTCGTAAGCTCCCGCGAGTTTCAACGTGAGAGCCGCACCATCGACATCGGCAAACCACGTGGTCGTGAATTCCTTGGGACGGTGGTCCGTAAGCAAGCCCACGGCGGCTTCCGGAGTGGAGACGGTGGCGGCGAAAGCGCCGAACGGGAGGACGGCGGCGCAACAAAGAACACCGGTAGTGAAAGAGATCTTCATGGCTCCAGTATGACAAACATGCGACCCTTTGCTCAATCCCAAAACAGACTAAAGAGGCGATGTGACAAGGCGGATTGATCAACGTATGCTCGGTGCATGGCAGATCTCCGACAGGTTCGACTGGAAACGTTGGCACGCATGCGCAGCCACGGCTTGGTGCCGTACGCCGCCAAATTCTCGCGCACGCATATGCTGGCCGATGCGAAAAACTTGCCTGCGGATGCCGCGGCAGCGGTGGCGGGGCGCGTGGTTCTTTGGCGAGAGATGGGCAAGATGACCTTCGCCACTCTGCAAGATGAGTCGGGCAGGTTCCAGCTGCTTTTTAAGGAAGACGTACTGGGAGCCGATGCCTACGCCCTGCTGTTGGACGTAATGGATTTGGGAGATTTCCTCGGTGCCGAGGGCACGTTGTTCCACACGAAAACCGGCGAACCGACGCTGGCCGTGAAGCAGTGGCAACCGTTGAGCAAAGCGCTGCGACCGCCACCGGAAAAATGGCACGGCGTGCAGAACCAAGAAACCGCCTGGCGTCAGAGGTATTTGGATTTGCAGCAACGCCCCACGCTGGAACGGTTCCAACTGCGCAGCCGTTTCGTGCGGGCGCTGCGTGAGTTTTACTGGGCGCAAGGTTTCACCGAAGTGGAAACGCCCATGCTGGTGAACGCCGCCTCGGGTGCCTTGGCCTCACCGTTTCGCACACACCACGAAGCCTACGACATGGACGTGTACCTGCGCATTGCCCCCGAAACCTTTTTGAAAGAATGCCTGGTGGGCGGCATGGACCGTGTGTTCGAACTGGGCCGACAGTTTCGCAACGAAGGTTTGGACCCCAGTCACCTGCAAGACTTCACGAGCGTGGAACACTACGCCTCGTACTGGGACTACCAAGACAACATGCGTTTCACGGAAGACATGTTCGCCGCCGTTCTGCCCAAAGTCTTGGGCGGGCTGGAAACGCAAATTCCCGACCGTGACGGCACGCTCGTGACGGTGAACTTCAAGGGCCCCTGGCCCAAGCTGACCATTCGCGAGGCCATCGCGCGCGAATGCGGGGTGGATATTGAGACCGCGAATTCCGCTCCAGCCCTTCTGGAAGCCATGAAAAAGGCCAAGATTCAACTGGATGTGCCCGTGGAAACACTCGGCTTCGGCACGCTCGTGGACCAGCTGTACAAGAAGGTGGCCAGGCCGAAGCTCATTCAGCCGACATTCATCATCAACCACCCCATCGAGCTTTCGCCGTTAGCCCGTAGGAACGACGAAAACCCCGCCATTACCGACCGCTTCCAATTGGTGGTGGGCGGCTGGGAAATCGTGAACGCCTACAGCGAGCTGATAGACCCCATAGACCAAGCCGAACGCTTCGATTCCCAAGCCAAAGCTCAAGCCCAAGGCGACCACGAAGCCCATGGGAAAGACGATGAATTCGTATTGGCCTTGGAATGCGGCTGCCCTCCCTGCTCCGGTTGGGGCATGGGCATAGACCGCATCGTCGCCCTTCTTACTCAACAGAGCAACCTGCGTGATGTGGTGTTGTTTCCGCTCATGAAACCTTTAGCTGGTAGCGGGCAGCATGTAGCAAGTGGCACGCACCAAACATCAGCAGACAAGCACTCCACTTCCACGGAAGTACCAGCTCAACTACCAGCTACTCGCTTGCTTCAGCACGCCGACTACGGCCACCTGCTGCCCGCCGCCCACGGTTTGCTGGAAACGC
>CAZWVP010000057.1:0-7908 GCA_964636635.1 uncultured Candidatus Peribacteria bacterium | reverse complement strand
GCCAGGGCGTCGGCCGTGGCCTGCTGCGCCGCCTGCCACGACGCCAACTCGTGGCGAAGTTTCTCCGCGGCGTTGCGTTCGGCCATAAGCAACAGTTGGGATTTGCGTCCGCGTTCCGGCAAACGCAGTTTCACCGTCGCACCGCGGCGTTCCGTGAGCCACTCCGCCAAAAGCTCCGCCTCGGGCAAATCTTCGCCCAAGTACACCTGCGGCGGCACGTCGTCGGTGGTGGAGTAAAACTGCGGCAAAAACTGCGTGAGAATTTCGGCGGCGGCGTCGGCCGTGCCGCGCAGAGCCACGCTGAAGTCGCCCACCACCTTGCCGCCGCGCTCGCGCAGCACCACGATGTGCGCGCGGTCGGCCAACTGCGCCAACCCGATGCTGTCGCTGTCTTCGCCGCCCGTCCCCGAAACCACTTGCCGCTCGTCCAACGTGGCAATATAGGAGAGAGCGTCGCGCAGGCGAGCGGCTCGCTCGAACTGCTTAAGCTTCGCCGCTTCCTGCATTTGCCACTGCAATTCACGCCTCACTTCCGAGCGGTCGCCGCGGAAAAACGCCTGAACATTCGTGACAGCCGCGCGGTATTCCTCCTGCGACATTTTGCCGCCGCAGAGACCGTTGCATTTGCCTATTTGCCCTTCCGTACAGAGAGTTTTCCCCATCGCCGCACCCGCACGATTCGCCTGCTCCAACCCCTTCTTGCAGCTGCGCCAATGGTACAAATCGTGCAACACCTCCAACGCCCGTTCGGTTTCGTAGCGGCTCAAATACGGACCGTAGTATTTGGCTTTGTCTTCGTGCATTTGCCGAACGACTTCGACGGTGGGAAACGCTTCGTGCACGGCCACGCGCACGTACACGTAGTTCTTGTCGTCTTTCATGAGCACGTTGTATTTCGGACGCAGCTCCTTGATGACGTTGGTTTCCAAAATAAGCGCTTCCAGTTCGGTGCGGGTGACCGTCACCTCCAAACCGGCAATGATGCCGATGAGCGCCAGCTTCCAAGGACCCAATTGCGCGTCGGGCGTGAGCGAGACGTAACTCCGCAGCCTGGCGCGAAGATTTTTCGCTTTGCCCACGTATAACACTTCCCCCTCTTCGTTCAGCCATTTGTAGACACCCGGCGACGTGGAAACGGCGGAAACTTGCTCACGCAACACGGTAAGATGCGGGTTTTTTTGCGTCTGTGCGACCACCGAAGACGAAGCTGCCGATGGTACCGCTCGCTTGCTTGGCACGAAGCCAGTGTACAAAAGGAGCGGGAAAGGCGCGAGAAAAGCGGCTTTTTCGTTGACCGTGCGTGAGCATATCCGTACCCTGCCGCAACGTATGGCTACCACCACCCTCCAACTGAACGTTTCGGCTCGCTCCAAGCAGAAGCCGCATCACATCCGCACCGCCGGCAACGTGCCGTGCGTGGTGTACGGCAACAATGTGCCCAACCAGCCTCTGGAGGTGGGTCACAAGGAAATTTTGGGCGCCTTCACCAAGGCCGGTTACAGCTCCATCGTGGAGCTCTCCATCGACGGCAAGGCCGTGCCGGTACTCTTCCACGACATCAACTTCGACCCCGTAACGGACCGCGTGACCCACGCGGACTTCTACGCGGTGGACATGAAGAAAGAGCTCACGGCCGACGTGCCGTTGCGCTTGGTGGGTGAATCGCTCGCCGTGAAAGACATGGCCGCCGTGCTCATGACGCCTATCGACAGCGTGGAAGTGAAGTGCTTGCCGGCCGATTTGCCGCACGACATCGAGGTGGACATCTCCGTCCTGAAGGCATTCCACGATTCCATCCACGTCTCGGACCTCAAATTGCCCGCCAAGGTGAAAATGGTGACCGATGCGGACGTATTGGTGGTGATGGCTCAAGAGCCGCGCGCCCTGGAAGTAGTGCAGCCGGTCGTAACGGCCGAAGCTGCCGCCGGCGCAGTTGTGCCCGGTGCCGAAGGTGCTGCAGCCGCAGCCCCCGGTGCAGCAGCAGCCGCCGCTCCGGCCAAAGAAGAAAAGAAGAAGTAATTCTTCCGGACTGCTATTCTGTTTCAGCTTATGCGCCAATTCCGCGTGCTCAGCACCATTGGCATCGCTTTTTGCGGCACCGTGCTGCTGATTGGTTTTTTGATTGGAGGCTTGGTGATGCTGGCTCGCACGAAACTGCCCGAACCCACGCCGTTGCCGCCGCTGGTGTTCCACCCCGAAAATACGCAGTGGCTTTTGCCGCAGCGCGCCGACAGCTTGGCTCAACAACTGCTCTACGGGTTGGGCGGAGTGTTCTCGCGCAAACCCAAAACCCCCGAACCGCATCTGCTCGCAGCCGTGATGGTGGAAAATCACTATTACGCCCGTCCGCATCAAACGGGTCTGGAGGACGCATTGTTCGTGCAGGAATGGCTGGTGGAAGGCGGCATTTCTCGGTTCATCGCTCTGTATGACATTCTCAAGTTGCCGCACCACATCGGCCCGGTGCGCTCCATTCGACCCTACTTCTTCCATTCTCTGCGCCCATGGACGCAAGTCTTCGTGCATGCAGGCGACAGCCCGGAGGCGCGGGAGGAACTGACGACGGATGCCGACGTGGTGGACATCAACGGACTCTTCGGCAAATACGCGGAAGGCTTCGTGCGCGATGCAAATGTGCCCGAACCGCACAATTTTTTCCTGCGCACGGACGCACTGCCGAATTTCCTAAGCGGCGCATTGCTGCAAACTTCGCCTTGGCCGCCCTACCTGACCGTCGGTGACTTGAGCGGCAGCGGCGCCAACGTCGTGAAAGTCAGCTTCCTCAGCCCCAGCCACGACACCGTGTATACCTACGATGCCGCCACCGAAACATACGCGCGTACGGCCGGTGGCATAGAGTCGAAAACCCGCCCCTCCACCCTGCTCTTCGCACAACTCCCCATAACGGACATCGGAGAAATAGGCCGTCTCACCATTCCCTTGGCCCCCGAAGGCAAATTGTTGGTTATGCGCCAGGGCAAAATGCAAACCGGCCGGTTCCGCTTCGACGAAGAGTTGGGCTGGGCGTTCCTGAACGATGCGGGCGAACCCCTGCCGCTGGGTACGGGACAAGTGTGGATGACGGTGCTGCCGCAATTGGACCGCGTGACGTACGAATGAAAATGGTGACAGGAAAACAGGATCACATGATGATTACTCATGTAATCCTGTAATCATTTTCAAGCTACTTTACTCATCCCCTACCGTCTTTCTCTTCTTACGCGTCAGACTTTTAACGATGCCCAAACGCGAGTGCAGCTCCTTGTACTTGCGCAGCTGCGGCTCCAGCTTCTCCACGCAACGATCAATCGCCTCCACCACCTCGAAACGGCGTGACTCTGCTCGCAGCGTCTTGCCGGGAAGCTCCACGGTAATGCCCACCTTCAACTGATCGTTCTTCTTCTTCGTATCGCGTCCCTCGACGTCCACGGTGATGAGCGAGGCCTCATCTTGCAAGCGCTTGCAAATGGTCGCCATTTTGCCGATTTTGCGTGCGACCTCTATGAGTTCATCGGAGCGGAAATGGAAGTGCTTTTCGCGGTGCAGAATGCGCATGAGTTGCAGGGGAAAGACACCAAGCATGGTAGCACAGGCATGCAAGCCGAAATTCAAGCCTTGACGGGATTATCACTCTTACAGAGAGAGTGCTAGACAAGGGGGGTGTCGCCTGCTAGGATGTGGTTGTTTTATTTCTTTCCACCCCTACCTATGATTGGTGGCGAAGGTGGTTGCGGAGGATGCAGCTGCGGCAAGTAATTGCCCGGTTCATCCCCAACCCTAAACTACGAGAAGCAGCTCCCCGTTCGCGGGGGGCTGTTTTTTTACGAACAAATGCCTACAATCAAGCCGTGAATCTCAAGCAAACCATCCTCGGCATTCCCTTCGCAAACCCAACTGTGCTGGCTTCCGGTATTTGGGGAATAACCGCGGGCAGCTGGCGCGCATGCGCCGCGGGCGGAGCGGGAGCGGTAACGACCAAGTCTCTGTGGCCCGTGCCGCACGAAGGCAACGCCAACCCCACCATCATCGGCACCGAACACTGGACGCTCAACGCCGTGGGCGTGCCGGACGCGGGCCCCGAAAAAGCCATGGAAGAAATCGGCGATTACATGCAAAACAAACCCGTGCCGCTCATCGCCAATATCATCGCCTTGGACAGCGAAGGCTTCGCCGACATTGCGAGCAAACTGGCGCCACTCAAGCCCGACCTGTTTGAAGTGAACCTCTCCACACCCACGTTCCTGAAACTGCGCGGGAAACTCTTCGCCGAAGACCGCGAGGAAGTGAAAAACATGATTCAAGCCGTGAAGCTCGCCGCCAACGGCATTCCCGTATTCGTGAAACTCACGCCGAACGTGCCCAACATCGGCGAAATTGCGGCGGCGGCGGTGGAAAGCGGAGCGGACGGCATTACCGCCATCAATACCGTCGGCCCCGGCATGGCCATAGATTTGCGCAGCCGCATGCCCATTCTGGCGGCGCACAAAGGCGGACTCTCCGGACCGGGCATCAAACCTATCGCCGTTCGTTGCGTAGCCGACATTTACGAAGCCACGGAAGGCAAGGTGCCCGTCATCGGCATGGGTGGCGTGTACACGGGCGAAGACGCCATAGAGATGATGCTCGCGGGCGCCAGTTTGGTGGGCGTGGGCACGGCGGTGGGTGAGCGCGGCCAGAACATCTTCTCGCTCATCTGCAGCGAAATGCAGGAGTGGTGCACGAACGAAGGCGTGGACAACGTCTCCGACCTTGTCGGCGGCATGCACAAAGAACTCAAAACCCGTGGCATCGCCATAGGCATGAAGCACAAGTGATGAAGTACCAAGATCCAAGTACCAAGAAACGATCACCTATCTAACCGCTACCCGCTACTTGCAACCTGCTACCTGCTCGTCCATGTCCATCCCCATTCAATCCAGGCTTCCGAAAACGTATCGCATCAAGGCCATACGCCGCGAGACGGAAATGGTGCGAACGTACGTCATCGACGGCTCCGTAGGCGCCAGGCCGGGACAATTCGTCATGTGCTGGTTGCCGGGCGTGGATGAGAAACCGCTGAGTGTGGCGTTGGACACGGGTGCGGAAATTCACCTGACGTTCTTCGCGGTGGGACCTATGACGGAGAAGTTGGCGGAGTGCAAAGTGGGAGACTTGGTGGGTTTGCGCGGCCCGTTCGGCACCACGTACAAGTGGTCCCCCGGCATGCATGTGGCGCTGGTGGCCGGCGGCTACGGCGCGGCGCCCATGTACTTCGTGGCGAAAGAAAGCGTGCTGCACGGCTGCACCATGGAAGCCATTGTGGGTGCGCGCGGCGCGGAACACCTGCTGTACTTGAAGGAACTGGAATCGCTGCCGCATGTCTCGTTGCACGTGGCCACGAACGACGGTTCGGTGGGGCACAAAGGGTTCAACGTGGATATTCTGAAAAAGATGCTGGCCGTGACCCAAGACCCAAGCACGAATGAAAAGCCCATCGACGCGGTGTTCGCCTGCGGCCCGGAACGCATGTTGAAAGCCGTACTGGATGCCTGCGACGCACACAATGTCCCCTGCCAGCTGGCGCTGGAGCGCTACATGAAGTGCGGCTACGGCCTGT
Organism: uncultured Candidatus Peribacteria bacterium; assembly: GCA_964636635.1. GTDB lineage: Bacteria > Patescibacteriota > Gracilibacteria > Peribacterales > Peribacteraceae > CAZWVP01. The sequence goes on along the minus strand of CAZWVP010000057.1, from coordinate 2,312 downwards.
GCGGCAACTGCGTGCTGGACCCCGATGGCACGCGTCTATGCATAGAAGGCCCCGTGGTGAGCGGTGACATTGCTCGCAAAGTTCTGGGGCTCGCCGAATACCACCGGGATGGCATGGGGAGGAGGGTGGCGTGGTGAAGAAAGGTATTTAGTATGAAGTATTAGGTATGCAGTCGGAGTTGTTTTTCTCATGCTTCATACCAAATACCTCATACCTAATACTCCACGCTACTTCTTCGTCCCCGCGTAGCGCCACGCCATCTCGAAAATCTGCCGCTGGGTTTCGGCGACTTCCTTGCTTTCGATGATGACGCCGAATATTTCCTGCGACGACCCGAAAGAGCAAATGGCGACTTTATGATCGTAGATGTTGATCTCGTTGCCGAAATCGAAATCTTTCGCAGGCACCAGGCGAATTTCGCGCAGACGGTTTTTGTCTTGCCCGTGCACCAAACGGCCGGCCGCATCATCGGGCGCAATGCCGCGCAAATGCAGTCCGCGACGCACGCGTTCGGCCACGTACTCCTCGTCGTACGCGGGCCACTCGCTGCGCACCAACGCGGAGTTGGCGAAGTTCAGCAGTTCCGTTTGCGCCGTGAGCGTGTCTTCATACACACGCCTCACACCTTCCCAGCCTTCGAAGAAGCGCACGTGCGGCTTGCGGTGCTCGGCACCCTGCAACGAACGCAGTTCCGGCAAAGCCCCCTGTAACGCCGCCACGCTTTTGTTGGCTTCTATGGCCAAGTATTCCGGTGCCACGGGCGAGTAACACTTGCCCGACACTTTCTTCTCCACGGTAAAAAGCCCGCGGTGCACGAGCGATTCCAAACTGTTGTACGCGGTAATACGGTTGAGCTTCGTGCGGTCGGCGTACTCGGAAGCCGGTGCGGACCCTATTTGCAGGCCCATCAAATACAACTGCGCGGACCTTTCATCCAAACCCACGGCCGTCAATATGTGCTGGAGATCGTTTGCCATAGTGCGAGCAGAGAGCAAGGTGTAATCATCACGAACAACTATCGCGATGAGCAGAAGACAAGTGTGCCGTGTTCGGTGCGCAAGCGCAAGACAGGCAGCAGCTTGATGCAATGTTCTGTTCTGTTGTTATTTTTTTGTACAGTTCAGAAATTGTGCTCATTCACGGCTTGCCGCGCCATTGGTAAGCGGCGTACAAACCGCACGTTACTCACCCCTTTTCCCCTCTCTTCTCCATGACGAACAAAGACGTGATGGCTTTGGCCAAAAAACATGGTTGCACCATTTTGGATCTTACGTTCGTGGATGTGCCGGGCACGTTGCACCACACGAGCAAGCCCATTCATGAGTTGGCCGAGGTGCTGGAGAACGGTGCCGGTTTCGACGGCTCGAGCATTCGCGGGTTTCAGCAAATTCAGGAAAGCGACATGTTGCTGATTCCGGACCCAAGCACCGCCATGGTGGACACCTTCACCAAAGACTCCACGCTCTCTCTTTTGTGCGACGTGCGCGAACCGGGCAAGAAAGAGCTGTATGAACGAAGCCCCAGAAGCATTGCCAAGAAGGCGATGGAATACTTGAAGAAAAGCGGCGTGGCCGACATCGCCTACTTCGGTCCCGAAGCGGAGTTCTTCATTTTCGACCATGTGTCCTACGACGTGGATACGGGCAGCAGCCACTACGAAGTGGACAGCTGCGAGGCTACCTGGAACAGCGGCCACAGCGGCTGCAGTGAGTGTGACGGGGCGACCTTAGGGTACAAAATTCGCCACAAAGAAGGCTACTTCCCCGCTTCGCCGGCAGACCAGCACCAAGACGTGCGCGCGGAGATGGTGCTGGAAATGGAGAAAGCGGGCATTCGCGTGGAAACGTTCCACCACGAAGTGGCGACGGGCGGACAGGCGGAAATAGACATGCGGTTCGACGAACTGCTCAAAATGGCCGACCAACTCATGCGCTACAAGTACATTTGCCGCAACGTGGCCTTGAAGCACGGCAAGAGCGCCACGTTCATGCCCAAGCCTATTTTCGGCGACAACGGCTCCGGCATGCACACGCACCAAAGCTTGTGGAAAAGCGGCAAGCCGCTGTTTGCGGGCAAAGAATACGCAGGCTTGAGCAAGACGGCCCTGCACTACATGGCGGGCATTTTGCAGCACGCCCCTGCTCTTTGCGCACTCTGCAACCCCACCACCAACAGCTATAAACGTTTGGTGCCCGGCTTCGAAGCGCCGGTGAACTTCATTTACTCCGCACGCAACCGCTCGGCGGCCATTCGCATTCCCATGTACAGCGAAAACCCCAAGAGCAAGCGCATTGAGTTCCGCTCGCCGGACC
>CAZWVP010000056.1:0-7958 GCA_964636635.1 uncultured Candidatus Peribacteria bacterium | reverse complement strand
GCAACACCAGGCATGTCTGCTACGTGCATTCGCCGGCTCGCTACTTGTGGGATCGTACGCATGACGTGCAAGAGCAGGCAGGTAAAGGCATGCTCGGGAGCCTGAAACGTGCGTACCTGTCGCGCGTGTTTCACAAGCTGCGCCTGTGGGACGCTGCGGTCGCGTCTCGCGCCGACGTGCTCTTGGCGGCCTCCGAAACCGTGCGACGGCGAATGGAACTCTACTGGCGACGCGAAAGCACCGTGCTGTATCCGCCGATTGATGATGTGTGGTTCGCCCCCAATCCTCATCCTCATCCTCAATCCTCTTTCCTCATCGTCTCCACCCTCGCTCGCTACAAGCGCATCGAATTGGCTATCGCAGCTTGCAACGCCCTGCGTTTGCCGTTGCAGATTGTCGGCGAAGGGCCCGACGCCGCGCGGCTGAAATCTCTGGCCGGACCGACGGTGACGTTTCTCGGGTACCGCGAACAAACGGAATTGAAAACGCTGTACCAAAACGCCCGCGCCGTCATCATTCCCGGAGAGGAAGATTTCGGACTGGTGCCGGTGGAAGCCATGTCTCAAGGATGCCCCGTCATCGCGTTCGGCAAAGGCGGCGTGTGCGAGACCGTCACGCCCGGAGTTACGGGGGAATTTTTCGCCGAACCTACGGCTGAATCTTTGCAGGAGACCATTACCAGATTCATAAATAATGATCAAAATATGTATGCAAAAGAAACGCTGAAAGCGGCGGCGGCTCCGTACTCCGCAACGGTGTTTCTTACCGAACTACGAAAACATCTGCCGCTGTAACGCCTCGGGAACGTTCGCACCGAGCAACTCGTACGACAGCGGCGTGGCCATGCGCCCTTTGGCGGTGCGCTGCAAATACCCCTGCTGCAACAAGTACGGTTCGTACACGTCTTCCAACGTGTCTTCCTCTTCCGAAGTGGCCGCTGCCAAAGTGGAAAGACCCACCGGTCCGCCGCCGAATTTTTCGACGATGGCCCGTAAAATCTGTCTGTCCGTTCGGTCCAAGCCCACGGTGTCTATGCCGAGCATATTCAGCGTGCGCTCCACGCGGTCGAACGTGACCGTGGTTTCCCCCTCCACTTCGGCGTGGTCGCGCACCGAGCGCACCAAGCGGTTGGCAATGCGCGGCGTGGCGCGGCAACTGGCGGCAATGCGTCTGGCGGCCGCAACATCGAACGACATGCCGACGATGGACGCCGTGCGCAGGACGATTTTCTCCATTTCCTCCGGCGTATAAAAGGAGAGCTTGAACACCTGCACGAAACGGTCACGCAGCGGCGCGCTGATGGAACCGGCTTTCGTGGTGGCGCCCACGAGCGTGAAGGGTTTCAGCTCCAAACGCATGGAACGCGCGGTGGGCCCTTTGCCTATCACCAAATCCAACGCATAGTCCTCCATGGCGCTGTAAAGCACCTCTTCGATAACGGGGCGCAAACGATGAATTTCATCGATGAACAAAATGTCCCCCGCTTCCAGGTTCGTGAGCATGGACGCCAAGTCGCCCGGCTTCTCGATGGCGGGACCGCTCGTCACGCGCACCTGCGCACCCATTTCGCGACCGATGATGTGCGCAAGCGTGGTTTTGCCCAAACCCGGAGGGCCGTGCAACAACGTGTGACCCAAGGGTTCGTTGCGCTTCCGTGCTGCCGCGATGTGAATGGACAAATGTTCCTTGATGTCGCTCTGGCCGACGTACTCGCGCAAGTCGCGCGGACGCAACGTCTGCTCCAACTGGTCCTCCTCGCGCTTCTGCACGGGAGTGACTGCACCCTCTCGTTTGGGTTCTCGTTTGACGGCCATGCATAAAGGGTAGCACAATTCACCGCGCGTCATGACCCCCTCACGCAGCATTTTTCTTTCGGCCGGCTTGCTGTGTTTCATGGTTGTTTTGGGTGCGACCGACGCGCTCGTTCGTCAGCCGTTCCCGCGCGCTTCTTGGCAAGCGCTATTCTCACCGAAGCCTGTGGTGGCCGTAACGGGCACGGAACCTGCCAAAGTCCCGACGTCCGGCGGCGTGCGCAAACAGAGCGGCCCCGACGTCCGCGAAACATCCAAACGGCTCGGCTTCGAACTGCTCGAAACCGGTGAAAGTTCCCTGCTCGCACAAATCGTCACCGAAGCACCGGTGCAATCGTTGGTACTGCTCTCCGGCGGCGACCGAGCCGGCAGCGTCACGTGGGTGCAATCGGCAAAAGTAAAAACGTACCTCACCACTTTGAAAGACGCATTGCACCAGTCGCTCAGCGCGGACGTGCGCGACCTGCGCGACGAAACTCAGGAGCGCCCGGGCACCCCCGTACGCAACTATCTCACCTTTCTGGACCCCAACTTGAGCCAAGAACGCGTGGTCTTCGTACGCGTGCGCGAATTGCTGCTCGAGTTCCACTTGGCACCCGGTCATGAGCCTGCACTCTTCCAGCTCATCGATCAGCTGTCCCTGTAACGGAAATCACAAAGACTTGTTTGACTGAGACTTGCGCACTACGTAAAGTGTCCCGGCTTTTGTTCCACACTGTCGCATGTCCAAGAAAGTCATGAAGGTCATCAAAGTTCAGGCCAAAGGCGGCCAAGCCAACCCGGCACCGCCGCTCGGTCCCGTGCTCGGTCAGGCCGGCGTGAACATCGCGCAGTTCTGTCAGCAATTCAACGACCAGACCAAAGACCGCATGGGCCAGACCATTCCGGCCGTCATCACGGTGTACGAAGACCGCAGCTTCAGCTTCGAACTCAAGCAGCCTCCCGTGGCCGCCCTCATTTTGCAGGCGGTGAAAACGGAAAAGGGCAGCGGCGAACCGAACAAGAAAAAAGTGGGAACCGTCACCATGGCCCAAGTGCGCCAAATCGCCGAAACGAAAATGCCCGATCTCAACACCACGAGCGTGGAATCCGCTATGAAGACCGTCATGGGTACGGCTCGTTCGATGGGCGTGATCGTGGCCGGAGCCGAAGCCGTAGCCGCGTAGTTTCCGTGTCTCGCCGGTAGGAGTTAGAGCACGGCTTGTGCCTGCGTGCAATTCGTTTTGCGTGCGTACGTGCGGACGAATTCGTAGACTGTGCGCACAGTTTCCGCCCCTTTTCTATGTCCAGCGATCAGATAACGAAGTACTTCGGCATGCTCTACGACATGGCTCTGCCCGTGCTCTTGGTGCTGGCCGTGGCTTTCCTGCTTCTGCCCAAACTCTTGGAAAGCAGCAGCAAGCCGCACCTGACCGCTCGAGCGTACTTCTGCCACCTCATGGAAGTCATCGGCGTGTTCCTCATGTCGCTCAGCGCCATGCAGACCATGGTGAACGTGCTGGACACGTTCTTCCTCACGGGCCAGTCGTACTCCGCACAGCAGTACCTCTCCATGCTCATCATGTTCTCCACCGGCGGATTCCTCTTCCTGTGGTGCGACCAGCAAATTCAGGAAATCGACGAAGACGCTCGCCGCGTGCCCGACCTCATCTACTTGTTCTTCATGAAGGCCGTCGGCCATTTGTCGCTCGTGTTCGCGGCATTGGCTCTGGCTTGGACCGTCGCCCTCGGCATTGAAAACTTCGCCGGTTGGTGGGTGGTGCCGTTCGTGCTGCTCGTCTTCGGTTCGGTGCTTTCATGGCTGACCGCTTCGGAAGATTACAAAATTCCCGTGCTTTCGGACATCATTCACATGAAGCCCGAACGCCCGGCACCGAAAATGGTGCGCCGCTCTCTCAAGGCCAAAGCTCGGTAGTTTGCCCGACTTTTGCTTGCGGAGCGCATACGCTCGAGTACCATAGGCCTACTTTTGTGGGAGCTCTTCGACTCCGCTCAGAGCGCCACTACCACATTCCCCCCTTCATCATGGTCAAACTCACTCCGGAGGAAATCAAGAAGACCCGCGGTAAGAAATACGCGGAGAAAATCGCCTTGGTAACCAAACCTGCGTACGGCATTGCCGAAGCTTGCGAGCTTTTGCCGAAATTGTCCGTAGCCAAATTCGACGCCACGGCCGAAATTCACGTCCGCATCAACGCCGACACCACGCAAGCCGACCAGCTCGTGCGCACCACGGTCAACCTGCCGCACGGCACGGGTAAGACCGTCCGCATCGCCGCGTTCGTACCCGACGATCAAGTCGACGTCGCCCTGAAGGCCGGCGCCCACAAGGCAGGTAAGGAGGAACTCATCAAGGAAGTGGAAAACGGCACCATCGACTTCGACATCGCCGTCGCCACGCCCACGGTCATGAAGGAATTGGGCAAAATCGCCAAGACCCTCGGTCAGAAAGGCTTGATGCCCAACCCCAAAGCCGGCACGGTCACGAACGACATCGCGAAGACCATCGCCGAACTGAAGAAAGGACGCATCGAATGCAAAATGGACAAGCAGGGCATCATTCATGCCGTCTTCGGCAAAATGTCCTTCGGCTCCAAAAAGCTTGAGGAAAACCTGGAGGCACTCATCGCCGCCATCAAGGAAGCCCAGCCCAACGGCATCAAGGGCTTGTACATCTTGTCCGTCAGCATCGCCCCCACCATGGGACCGAGCCTGAAAGTGACGCTGTAACGCTCCCTTTCGCCTTCCAAAAACCGGAGCCTCAGCGCTCCGGTTTTTTTAGACCGAGGCCAAAATGCGCTCCACTTCCTGCAGTTTTTCCACGCGCACCAACTTGGCGCGCAGTTCTGAAGCACCTTCAATGCCGCGCACGTAACTGGCCAAGTGCCGACGCATTTCCAGCATGCCTTTCGTCTCCCCTTTCGTTTTCACCGCCAACGTACAGTGATGCAAAATGAACGGAATTTTCTCTTGAAACGTCAGGCGCTGCACGGTCGGCGTGCCGGTTTCCGTCTGTGCGCGCTTCTCACGGAACGCCTCTTCGATGTCCGCCATCACCCACGGGTTGCCGAACGTCGCCCGCCCCACCATCACGCCGTCCAAATTCCCCAACCTCGCCACCGCGTCGGCGGCGGTCGCTATGTCGCCGTTGCCGATGACCGGCACCGACACTTGGCGCTTGAGTTCGTAGATGGGGTCCCAATTCGCTTGGCCCGTGAACTTGTCGCAGTAACGGCGTCCGTGAATCGCCAACGCATCGGCGCCGGCATCCACCAAATTTTTGCAAAACCCGATGAGCGTTTCCGTCGTGTCCCACCCCAAGCGCGTTTTTACGCTGACGGGAATGGACACCGCCTTCTTCGTGGCATGCACCAGTTCGGCGGCCAAATCAGGACGACGAATGAGCGCGGAACCGTGGCAAGACGAAACCACTTTCGCCGCGGGGCAGCCCATGTTGATGTCTATGCCGTCGGCCCCGAGCTGCTCTATGACTTTGGCGGCCGTGAGAAAATGCTCGGGGTCCTTGCCGAACACCTGCACGATGAACGGGCGCTCCATATCGGCGTCGTAGGAAATCATCTCCAACGTTTTCTTGGCTCCGTAATGAATGGCGTCGGTGCTCAAGAATTCCGTGTACAACACCGTTTCCGGCGCGATGGATTTTATGAACTGACGGTACGAGGCATCGGTGACGCCCGCCATGGGAGCCAAAGCCACCATGGGCCGCGATGCGCTCTGCCAAGAAAAAGGTTTGGAGACACTCATGAGAACGTGCAGGAGATTAGACCACACTCGAAGCGCGCTGACGAGCAAAATCTCGCTCTCGGTATCGAAACAAAGCCGTAAAACGCGCAAGATAGGAGCCATGTCCTGGCTTGTAACCAAAGCATTCGCCCAAATCTCCCTCATCGGGACCGACGTGCCCTGCGGAGCGAAATTTCGTTCGGGTGAAATTACGGCCGATTGCGTACCGTTGTACATCGCCTATCTCATCCAGCAAGTATTCTCGGTCACGGGTGCACTCTGCCTCATCATGCTCATTATCGGCGGCTACGAGTGGGCGCTGGGCAGCGTGGCCGGCGGCAAAGACAAAGCCCAAGCCACCATCATGTGGGCCATCATCGGCATGATTCTCTCCGCCTTGTCATTCTTCATCGTCGACTTCGTTATTTCCTCCCTGGCCGCGTTATGAAAAAGAAATCCGAAAGCCCGTTCGCCACCATTCGCACCATCGGCCGCAAGGCACAGGACTTGCTGCGCCAAGCAGGCAAGAATGGCGCACGTCGCAAGCTCGCCTTGGTGAAGCCCGTGACGGAAGCGACGGCGACCCCGAGCACGGTGAACGTGCGCTTGGCTACGGGCAGCGTGGCACTGGCCACCGTAGCCGTGTTGGTGGTGCTTTGCAGCGCTTGGATTCTCTTCGCCCTGCGCCACAGCATTCTCCTGCTGCTCTTGGCCATTTTCGTCGCCACTCTGGTGGACCCGGGCGTGCGCATGCTCGAACGCTGGCGCGTGCCTCGCGGCATCGGCATCGTGCTGCATTACCTTTTCGCCATTTTCATCATCGGGTTCCTGCTCCTGAACTTCATTCCTATCCTCGGCGATCAAGTGCGCCAAATCATCAACATCATCAAAAACTTCGTCACGGACAGCGTCATCGCCGGGTCACCCATCGTTATTCCGGGCGTTCCGCAGGTCTACGTGGACCAAGGCATGAGCATGCTGCGCGACATGCTGCAGAAGGACAACTCGTTCGTGGAAGTGCTCAACCGCATTTCCGAATTCTCCAGCGAACTCTCCCAAGCCGCGCAGGTGCCGGCGCAATTCGCCATCAATCTCGCCGGTTCCATCGTCACGTTCTTCGTCAGCCTCATCGTGGTACTGGTGCTCGCCTTTTTCATTCAAATGGAAAAGGAAACCATTTTGGATTGGTTCCGCAGCTTCCTGCCGCACTGGCTGCAGCCGTACTTCGATACGAAATCCGAAGCCATCCACACGAAAATCGGCCAGTGGGTACGCGGTGAGCTCCTGCTCATGTTCTCCATTTTCGCCGTCACGCTCATCGCTCTTTCCATTCTCGGCTTGGACTACGCGCTCACGCTGGCGGTGCTCGCCGGTTTCTGCGAACTCATTCCGGCCGTCGGTCCGCTGTTCGCCGCTCTGCCGGCCTTGCTCATCGCAGGCACGCAGAAAGGCCTCATCTGGATTCCCATCGTGGCCGGCGTGTACTACATGATCCAGTGGTGCGAGAACAATCTGCTCGTACCTCTCATCATGCGCCGTGCCGTGGGACTTTCGCCCGTCGCCATCATCTTCGCCATGTTGGTCGGCATCAGCTTCCCCGACACTCTGCACCCCGTGCTCGGCGTCATGTTGGCCGTGCCCACCACCACCATCATCACGCTGTTTTTGGAAGACTGGCGCAGTCGCGGCCGTCGCGACTAAGCGACTACCGCACGCTTGAACCCAATTCACTCCTTCCAACAAGGAGAAACCTTTTGTATAACAATTGTATACGAATAGAATATCCACACCACATTGTCCCGTTCTTTGCACTCCTGCGTCCGCGTGAATTCTGCTAGAGTATTCAGATTTCCATCTCTTCCTCGTCTTAGATGCAGGAAAAGATTAGACTTCTATCACTCTTCATACTAGAGTGATAACTCTCTCCTTATTTCTCTTTATGCACCCGTTCGACCGGTTCACACCAAACGCCAAGCTTGCTCTGCAAATTGCCGAGCAAGAAGCCAAGACTGCCAAAAGCAGTTACATTGGCACGGAGCATTTGCTCTTGGGACTCCTCAGCATTCCGAAGTCGCTGGGCTTTTCCATTTTTACCGGAGCGGGAGTCACGTTGGAAAACGTGCGCATCGTCCTGAAGGCCATGAAGTCTCAAGACGTGGAGGCACACCAAGTGCGCCACGGTCTTTCCAGCTTCCTGCACACCGTCATTGAACAGAGCGTCATAACGGCGCACAAATTCCGCCACGCCAACGTGGGCACGGAACACCTCTTGCACGCGTTGGTATCCACCGGCAAAAACGCCGCCACGCTCATTTTGGAACAAATGCAGGTGGACCCGGTCGACTTGCGTTCCCACGTGGAAGAGATGTTCGGGCAAATCAATCAATTCAAGCAACAGAACCG
>CAZWVP010000055.1:0-8126 GCA_964636635.1 uncultured Candidatus Peribacteria bacterium | reverse complement strand
TCTCCCCGCGAATTTTCACGGGTGCCAAGGTCATTTCCTCCGCGCCGTGCTTCACGGTGGCGCCCACGTGCGCGAACGCCACGTTCATCCCCTCGCGCAAATTCGAACCGCCGCACACCACGCGTTTCTCGCCTTTGTCCGTTTGCAACGTGCACAGCGAAAGCTTGTCGGCGTTGGGGTGCTTGCCTAGCGTGAGAATTTTCGCCACGCAACAATCGCGCAGGTATTTGCCCCGCACTTCCACTTCTTCCACTTCGGCCACGTGAGCCGTAAAGCGACGGGCGATTTCGAAGGGGTCCGTTGTTTCCCAAGTGATGTGCTGCGCGAGCCAGTTGAGCGATATCTTCATATGCCTGCAGTATGCAACCAACGGGGGGCAGCGAAAAGGTGAAAAGTTGCTTTGCAGGGCGAAAGTCCGTCCCTACAATCCCCCCGGACAAGGAGAGGTCGCATAGTGGCCTAGTGCGCTCGCTTGGAAAGCGAGTAGACCTTCACCGGTCTCGGGGGTTCGAATCCCCCCCTCTCCGCCAGCCTACGCTCCATGAGCTTCGGCTGGCGGGACGAAACCCTCCTTGCACCCTCAACCTATGCGTGAAGTCAGCGCTTTCCGCCGCAGCAAGACCGTTCGCATCGTCGCCATCGTGGCCGTGCTGGTACTGGCGGCTTTGCTTGCGTACTTCTTCGAAAAAACACGGTGGCTGATGATTGCCGTCGTGGTGCTGATGCTTGGAGCATTGGGTCTGGAAACGACGAACAACGACTGGGATTTGGGCAAATTGATGCGCACGGGCTCGTTCGCCGAGTCGCGCGTGCAGCGGGACGAAAGCGGCAACGTGATTCTGGGAGCCATGTGCGGCGATGCCAGCTACAACTGCGACGACTTCCGCACGCAACCGGAAGCGCAAGAGGTGTACGACTACTGCAAATTCGGTGACGGCAACGACCCGCACCGCCTGGACGGAGACAAAGACGGGGTGGCGTGCGAAAGCTTGCCTCAAGCTCGTTAGGCAACCTCGTAACGCGGTTTCCCCAACATCATTTCCAGAGTATCGAGCTCCGGCTCTTCGCAGCGATCGCCGTTACTCTTCGCCAACTTGCGGCCTTCTTTGATGATCATCGGCCCCGTGTAGTGATGCACGGTGACATCTGGGGCAATTTGGCGGATGAGCCAAGACAGACGTTGTGCTTTGGGCATGCTGCCCGGACCCCAAGGCATGCCGTAGTCGCCGCCGAACACATGCGCTACGCCGACGTCTCGCCTCCTGGCCAACGCCACGTCACGAATGGGATCGATGGTGTAATGCATGGCCCAGTTCATGTCACCCTTGCCGATGTCGGCCACGAATTTTTCGGGCGCGCAGCGGTTCGGACACAACGCCTGCATGGCGCGGTAGCGGTAATCGACGGCAATGTTGTTGATGGGCAAACACTCGCAATTCGGACACTGCGGACGCAACAAAGAAAGGCCTCCGGCGACGGTATTGAAATCGGTTTCCGCCTGTCCCGTCAGAGGGAAACGCTCCGCGATGGCATCGCGGTTGTCGTAAATGAGACGATAAATGTCTTCGCCGCGCACGTCTTCAGGCTGAGGGTTTTCCCTTTTGCCGACGAAACGAGACATGTGACGAATGTTGACGCGTCTGGCCAAGTTGCCGCACGGCAATTGGTTTTGCGATTTTTCGACGAAAGAACGAACCGCCTCACCGACGTGCAACGATTGCTGTTTTCCGGGCAGCGTATAGCCGTTGGGACAAAACTTGCCCCAGTCATATTCGCGGTCATCCACGAAAATAAGGCCCCGCGTTTCCGGACGGTCCGCCATGAGGCGAAACATCTGGTACATGGTGAGATAATGCCCCAAGTGCAGCTGCGATTTCGACGGGTTTATGCCCATCGTCACCAAATCCACATCGCGCGGGATATCTTCCAGCCCTTGATTTTGCGTGACGGATAAATACATAAGAATACATACACAAACCACCCGGTCCGGTTTTTTCATGTGCCCGGTCTCTCTGTTAGAGAGACCGGGCGTTCGAGGGGTATGGAAGAAAAGAAAAACGACATGAGGTCGTTACTTCGCTTTCTGGCGAACCTTCGTGATGTTGGTGGAGCCCGTTTCCTTGCGGAGACGAGCCTTTTCCAACAAGGCGAGAGCGGCTTCGGACGGCGGGGATTTCTCCACCGTCGCCAAAGCCACATTCGCTTCACGCGAGCGCGCAACAACCGAAGTACGACCCCAGTAGGACTTCTTTGCCACGATGGCACCTCCAAAAAACTCGAATGTCCCCCGTCCGGTATACCACGCGTGAGCATGGCCGGCGTTTCCATTGCGCCAAGACAGGGTGGTATGCGTACGACGTTTTGAAAGACCATCCAAAAAACTTGCCAAGACTCTATAACTATGGTCTTGGACCGTCAAGCGCTTCGTACTGATATGGCAGTACATCTCTGCATATGTTTTTTCCTCTGTTTACAGGGCAGAAACGCACATTTCTCTACTTCATTTGCACCATAACAAACGCTGAATTGACGAGGCAAGCCTGTGGGAGCAAAGTCAGCACATGGCTCTCTCCATTCACAACGGCGCGGTAAACATCGGCAGTTCCATTCATCAAACGAGTAGGAATTTTCGCAACGACGACCAAGGAAATACCGAGCGTTGGATGGCGCGCCAAGAACGACGAGAAGAACATGCGAGACCGGCAGTCACGGAATTGCAGGGCCTTTCGCACGCACAAGTGTTGGCGCTGCTCATTGCCAGCGGCATACAGGGTTCAACCAAAGATTACGGCATGAGTCACTGAGCATTCTTCGTTCATACGGAACGTCGATGATGGCTTTTTGAAGACAAAAAATCGTCACGCTCTTTTCCGCGCACCCATGAACCGCCCCCGCAAGCGGTGTCGGGTCGTACGCTGATCGTGTTCTACTTCTCTTTCCCCCATTTCTCATGAAGTCCGTGAACACCGTCAGTCTGCTCGGGTATTTGACCCACGACCCCGAGCTGAAACAATCAACCGAAGGACGTGCCATTTGCTCGTTCGGCTTGGCCACCAACCGCGTGTGGAAAAACGCCAAAGGCGAAAAGCAAGAACTGGCCGAATTCCACAACCTGGTCGCGTGGGGCAAGTTGGCCGAAATTTGCGGCCAATACCTGAAGAAAGGCAAGCCTGCCTACGTGACGGGCTACCTGAAAACCGGCAGTTGGGAAGAGCCGAAGGGCACCAAAAAGTACCGCACGGAAATCGTGGTGGATGACGTGGTGTTCCTCGGCACGCCCGACCACGTGCAGGAAGAAGACGTTGCCGAAGAAGCGGTCGCCGCCTGAGGCGACGCTGCAAAAAAGGGTGCCGTCATGCGCGAGCACCCTTTTGTAAAACAGGTGAAAAATTCTTACGTCCCGTGCTGCCAGCTGCCCAAGTATTCCTTCTGTTCGGGCGTGAGGTCGTCGATGTCCAAGCCCATGGCCTGCAGTTGGTAGCGAGAAATGGTTTCATCGACGGAAACAGGCAACTGAATGACCGTGGGCTTCAGGTTGCCGCGGTTCTTCACCAAGTACTCGCAGGCCATGGCCTGGCCGCAGAAGGAAAGACTCATCACTTCGCTGGGGTGGCCTTCGGCCGAAGCCAAGTTCACCAAGCGACCTTCGCCGGCAACGTATACGACGCGACCGGACTTGAGCAGGTACTCGTCCAGGTAGTGGCGGACGCGACGCTTGCGAGAGGCTTTCTCTTCCAAAGTCGCCATGTCTATTTCGTTGTCGAAGTGACCGGAGTTCGCCAACACCGAACCGTCTTTCATAACCTCCACGTGCTCCATGCGAATGACGTGCAAGTTCCCCGTGACGGTAATGAACAAATCTCCAAGCGGCGCGGCGTCGGCCATTTTCATGACGCGGTGACCGTCCATGGCGGCCTGCAGAGCGGTGAACGCATCCACTTCGGTGACTATCACCTGCGCGCCCATGCCTTTGGCCCGCATGGCCACGCCTTTGCCGCAACTGCCGTACCCGAGCACCACCACCGTGCGTCCGGCAATGAGCATGTTCGTGGAACGCAAAATGCCGTCGAACGTGCTCTGGCCCGTGCCGTAGTAGTTGTCCATGAGGTGTTTCGTCTTGTTGTCGTTCACCGCGATCATGGGGCACTTGAGCACGCCCTCCTTCTCCATGGCGAGCAAACGAATGATGCCCGTGGTGGTTTCCTCGCAACCGCCGATCATCTTCTTCAACAATTCCGGATGCTTGGTGTGCATTTCGGTGACGAGATCGCAACCGTCGTCGATGGTGATGTCGGGCGACGTGGCGATGACTTCGTTCAAGTACTTGTAGTAGTCCTCTTTGGTTTCGCCTTTGTAGGCCCATACCGAAACGCCTTCTTCCTGCGCCAGCGCGGCGGCGATGTCATCTTGCGTGCTTAAGGGGTTGCAACCGGTAATGGCCACCTTGGCGCCGCCATCTCTGAGAGTGCGCACCAAAATACCCGTCTCTTTGGTCACGTGCAGAGCCATGCCGATGGTGAGGCCGGCAAACGGCTTCTCTTTGGCAAAACGCTCGCGCACTTTCATGAGCGCACCCATGCGTTTTTCGGCAATTTCCAAGTTGAGCAAACCTTGGGCGGCGAGTTGCGGGTCTTTGACGTACGACATGACGATGGGATGTAGGAATTAATGGATTAACGGGATTCTACATTTCCCATTCCGAATTCCTAACCCTTAACTCATAATTCTCGTCTCAAGAGCTCCACTTCGTCTCGCAGGTCCGCTGCTCGTTCGAATTCCAGGTTCTGGGCGGCCAAGTCCATTTGCTGTTCGAGCTCTTCGATGAGGCGCTTTTTTTCGTCGCGCGGAATTTTCTTGTGGTCGCGCTTCGGACGGCGCAGCTCCAGCTTGCGTGCTTCTTCGGAAATGTCGTGCACGGCCTTCTCGATGCCCTTCGGCGTTATGCCGTGTTTCTCGTTGTAGGCGGCTTGAATGGTGCGACGACGTTCCGTTTCCGCCAATGCCTGCTTCATGGCGTCGGTACGAATCGGCTCGCCCGTTTTGGGGTCCGGCGTGGAGTAGAGCGTCACGTGACCTTGCAAGTTGCGCGCGGCGCGACCGATGGTTTGGATGAGCGCGTCGCGCGAGCGCAAGAACCCTTGCTTGTCGGCATCCATGATGGCGATGAAACTCACTTCCGGAAGGTCCAATCCTTCGCGCAGCAAGTTGATGCCCACGATGATGTCGATGTCGCCGATGCGCAGCTGACGCAAAATCCCCCCCCCGTCCATGGTTTCGATGTCGCTGTGCAGGTACCGCACTTTGAAGTTCGTTTCTTTCAGGTAATCCGTCACGCGCTCGGCGGTTTTCTTGGTGAGCGTGGTGATGAGCGCGCGCTCGCCGCGCTTGATGGTTTCGTTCAGTTCTTTCGTGATGTCGTCGATTTGGTGTTCGCTCGACTTCACCGTCACGACCGGGTCCAGCAAGCCCGTGGGGCGGATGATTTGCTCGGCGATGTGTTCCTTTTTCGTATTGGCATACTCGTACTTGCCGGGCGTGGCGGAAACGTACACGGCTTGACGCGTGCGCTCTTCGAATTCCGGAAACGTGAGCGGACGGTTGTCGATGGAGCTGGGCAAGCGGAACCCGTACTCGATGAGCGTGCGTTTGCGGCTGAGGTTGCCTTCGTACATGCCGCCGACTTGCGGAATGCTGATGTGGGACTCGTCCACGAAGAGCAGGAAATCTTTCGGGAAGTAGTCGAGCAACGTGCCCGGAGGGCTGCCCGGTTCTTGGGTGCCGAAGTAGCGCACGTAGTTTTCTATGCCCGTGCAGTAGCCGGTCTCCTTGAGCATTTCTATGTCGTACTCCGTGCGCTGGCGAATGCGTTCGGCCTTGGCCAACTCGCCCGCTGCCAACAATTCTTTTTCACGCACGGCCAAGTCGACCAGAATGCGCTCGCACGCCTCGTTGATCTTCTCCTGCGAAGTCACGTTGTGCGACGCGGGAAAAATGACGGCTTCCGGCATGTCTTTGATGAGCTCTCCCGTGAAACTGTCCACTTCCTGAATGGTTTCGATTTCGTCGAACGGCATTTCGATGCGAATGACCGTGTCGCCGCCGGGTTGGAAAATTTCCACGGTGTCGCCGAGTGCGTGGAACATACCCTGTTTGAATTCCATGTTGCTGCGCTTGTATTGAATGTCCGTCAGACGGCGCAAAAACTTGTCGCGCTGCACGGGCTCGCCTTTCTTCACCGTTATGGCCATGGCCTCGTAGTTGTCCACGTCGCCCAAACCGTAAATGCACGACACGGACGCCACGATGAGCACGTCTTTGCGCGTGAGCAAATTCATGGTGGCCGCGTGGCGGTACTTCTGAATTTCCTCGTTGATGGAAGCGTCTTTTTCTATGTACGTGTCCGTTCCTGGCAAGTACGCCTCCGGTTGGTAGTAGTCGTAGTAGGAGACGAAATAGGAAACGGCGTTGTCGGGAAAGAAACTCTGGAACTCGCTGCACAGCTGCGCGGCCAAGGTTTTGTTATGCGCCAGCACCAGCGTGGGGCGCTGCACCTGGGCAATGATGTTGGCCATGGTGAAGGTTTTGCCCGTACCCGTGGCACCCAGCAGCGTTTGGTGGCGTTCGCCCGCCTCCAAACCCGAGACCAATTGTTTTATGGCTTTGGGCTGGTCGCCGGTGGGCGTGTACGGCGCGACGAGACGAAACGGCTGAGTGGACATAGACAAGCAGTCTAAAGAACGAAGGCTCAATTACCAAGAACCCAACGCCAAGAACATGGAGAAAATCTTACGATGCGGTGCGGATGCTTCGCTACGAAGACGCCTTCGCCAACGCGTCCACATCCACGCCGATGCCACGCAAATACGCCTCGGCTTCCGGGCGAAAGAACGCCGTGTGCGCCACGGTTTTCAGAGAAACCGCCATACCGCTGCGGCCGCTGCCCGCACGGCTCAGTTCGCCCTTCGGCTCGCGAAGTTTTTCGATGATGTGTGTGAAAACCTCGCGTGTGGTATCGGCACTCCAACCCAACGCGACGAGCGACACGAGCAATTCGTGATTGTAGTTTATGGTTTCGGCCAACTGCCAAGCGCGCTGATGTGTCGGCGAGCCTTTCGGTGCGTTTTCCTTCTCCCACCCCTCGCGCCAAGCTCTGGTGGCGGGGTCGGCCTTTTCGGCGGCGATTTTCGACCACTGGTTGCCCAAACGGCCCCTGAGCAGGAATGCCGGATCGTTCGAAAGCAAACGTCCGCCCACCGCCGTTTCGTCGGTGTACCCGAGCAAGGTGCGAAGCATGGCCACGGTATGTTCCGCATGCAGGAAGTTTTCGTCGTATTCCGGAGGCTGACTGGCGCGTTCGTACGTGCCCAGGCGCTGCGCAGGCAACCCGGCATCGCGACACACGCCGAACACACCTTTTCGCACTCGGTCCAACACCGCACCGATGCGCTTTGGCCCATGCGTTTCGGCAGATTCGCTCGCACGCAGCAGTCGCTCGCACTCCTCCATGGAAGCCAAGGCGAGCACGTTGTCGTACCGTTGCAAACGCTCGTTCATGTCACCGTTGGTTAGGGAGGTTTCGGGCATAAGGGGGGCACTGTAAAACATGACGGCTCCGGGTCCAAGCAGCTCAAGATGTTTTTTGGCATGCCCCTCGCATCCGTTGGTCTTTTCTGCTATACTTTGAAGAAACATGCACAAAAAATTCCTTCGCCGGCTGCAAGGGGCGAAACCGGGCATGTTGCTCGTGGAAGCGTTGATGGGCATTTTGCTCTTCGGCCTCTTCGCCACGGCCACGTTCCTCACGTTGCTCACGGGGCAAGAAAGTTCGCGCACGGGTTCGGCGCGCATTCGCGGCGTGTACTACGCCGAGCAAGGCTTGGAAATAGCCAAAGCCGTCCGCGACGAAGCGTTCGCAAGTTTGACGCCCGGCACCAAAGGGTTCGACCTTTCCGAAAACGGCCGGTGGGTGCTTTCGGGCAGCGCGCTCACGCGCTATGACTTCACGACGCAAGTGAAAATAACCGCCTCGGGCAGCAACTTCCGCCGAGTAACCGCGCAGACGAAATGGAAACAAGGCTACTTCCGTTCGGGTGCAACGGTCATTTCCATGTTGCTCGGTGACTGGC
>CAZWVP010000054.1:6336-8164 GCA_964636635.1 uncultured Candidatus Peribacteria bacterium | reverse complement strand
TCAACTACGTGAGGGCACATTTGGATGCCATTTACGGAGCGGACGGCTACGAGTATTGGTACAACGACAAAGCCGAAGGGGAGAAGCGCGGGTGCTTGTTCGTCGTGCCTCGGTCGTGGCATTCCCAAGCGCCCCATGTCACTTAAGGCCAAGCTGCTCATCTGCTGGCGTTGGGCTTGGCGCATGTTCACCCGTTTGCTGCTCGTGAGCGTGTTTCTCACATCGCTCGTCATGTTGTTCGTAGTGATGAGCTTCAATGGTACCGATGACGGCGGTTCCTACGACTGCGGCGTGGTCTTCGGTGCGGCCGTGCATCGCGGCGGCACGGCGGGTCCCGGCATAGCCAGACGCGTACGTACGGCCGTACAGGTGTATGAACAAGGTCGCGTCACCCGTTGGTTCTTTACGGGCGGCAAGGCCGACGGCAGTCCCGCCTCCGAAGCCAAAGTCATGGCCGATTTCGCCGCCGAGCTCGGCCTGCCCGCCGAAAACATCGTTTTGGAGCAACAGGCGTCATCCACACAAGAGAATTTGCTCTTCACCAAGGCCTTGCTGGCCGATTGTGAGCGTATTTTGGGCATCAGCGACCGCTATCACCTGGCTCGCATTCGCTTTCTGGCCTGGCAACAGGGCGGATGGGGGAATTTGAAAGTGCTGCCTTCCGCCCAGTCCGCCAACGCCCTGTTTGAACTGCAGAGTGTTCTGCGTGAAGTGTTGGCACTCATGTATTACGCGGTTCTTGGCATACACGAAGAAGCTGTTATCGTGGAATCCTGGCTGTAGTACTAGAAATGAACAGTTTCACCAAGTGTCAATTGAATAGTTAACATAAAATGCATTATGTTAAGTAGGAGAGATTGTGGAAAACCCTCTCCCCTGTCAATTTTTCTCTTTCCGAAGCCATGAATGAGCAAGGTAAACCTGCGGCATCCGTTCTGAGTTCTGCAATTGCACGGTACTTGGTGTTCCTGCAGGCCGAAGAAAACAAATCGCCGCTTACCATCTCCGCCTACAAGCAATCTTTACATTTGTTCGAAACCCTCGGTGGCATCACCGATCCCCTGCAATTGGATAAGCAGTCCGTGCGCATCTACAAGTCCGCCCTGCATTCCTACCGCACCAAAGACGGCCGGGAGTTCGGCATTCGCAGTAAAAACCACCATTTGACGGTTTTACGGGCGTTTTTGCGGTATTTGCTCAAGGAAGAAGAGCTGAACGTGTACCCGCCGGACAGGGTCACGCGTTTCAAAGAAGAGCAGCGGAAGGTAAAAGTGCTGTTTCGGGAGGAGTTGGATCGCTTGCTCGAGGCTCCCGCCGCCGATACGCGGGAAGGGAAGCGTGACCGTGCTATCTTGCAGACATTCTTCTCCACCGGTCTTCGTTTGGCGGAACTGCGCTCACTCAACGTGCACGACATGAACTTCGAGACACAGGAAATCTCCGTCCGCGGAAAAAGAGGGAAGATACGCGTGGTATTCCTCTCCCCTGCCTGCATTACGGTGCTCAAGGCGTATTTGGATTCACGAGTGGATCATCTGGTGCCGCTGTTTATTCGCGCGCTGGAGAAAGCCTCGAACGTCATGCCTCCCGGGGAGGAGTATCGGCTCTCACGCATTTCCATTTGGAACATCGTCAAGAAGTACGCGCGCAAGGCGGGCATCATGAGCAACCCCTCACCGCACACTCTTCGCCACAGCTTCGCCACGGACTTGCTGCGAAACGGAGCGGATTTACGCAGCGTGCAGGAAATGCTGGGACACAAAGATCTCTCCACCACGCAAATTTACACGCACGTGACGAATCCCCAACTCAAAGAGGTGCATCGGAA
>CAZWVP010000054.1:2298-6236 GCA_964636635.1 uncultured Candidatus Peribacteria bacterium | reverse complement strand
TAGTCCCGTACGTCCACCTCTCGTACCTCAAGCAGTTCGAAGTACTCACCCGTCCTGTCGTTGTAGTCGCAGCGGTAGCTCCACAAGCCTTGCTTGTCCTTCAAGGCGTCGTACATCAGTTCCGTATAGTAGCGCGAGCGCGGTTGCTCGGGGTCTTGGTCCGCAAACGCCCCTCCCCTGCGAATCATCCACGCGCCAACGTCCGAACCACCCAGGTAGGCATAGCGCACGAGCAGTCCCCTGCTATCGCGGTTGTAGGCCTGCTCTCGCACCAAACGAATGTCCTTTCCCAGTATGCGGGAGGCGAGCAGGTTTTTTGCTTCCTGTGCGTAACATTCGGCGGCGTAGCCGCTGCTTTCGCTCGGCAGAGGCGCTTCCACACCAAGTATGCGTACATGTTGAATGCCATTTTCGGCCGTGCGGATGCTAAACACGTTGCCCGTATGTACCTTCACCACTTCCCCGCCGTACACGGGTCCGAACCTGCGAGAAGAGCCGGGTGTCGTAACGACGGTACGTTGAATGCGCACGCTTTCTGTTTGCGGAAAGTCGGTAACAGACCGCGCCTGTACCAAGCTTGGGAGTACCAAGAGGGAAACCGCTGCAAACAAATGAAGATGCACCTGCGCAGTATACCCGCTGCCAGATGTTCACAGCATAGAGGTGTACGATCGTCTACTTCAGTTGCTTGTATGTGAGGTGTACGGGTGTACACTTCGCACATGTCACCCGCTCTCACACTCACTTCTCAGGCCATGGCTCTCGAAGGCGCCGTGGAAGACTTCCTCCAGTGGATAAGCACGTCCCCTGCTCGCGACAAGGTGGAAATTTTCGTTCCCTCCGCGCGCATGCCGCAGGGTCGTCGTTTGCAACTCAAGTTGCAGTCGCTCGGTTGCACGGTGAAGCGACGCGTGCAGTACGCGGCATAAGTTTGTAAGAATTTCTTCACCCTTCCGTCTTCCTGAATAATGTCACGAGATACGAAAAACGCCGGCTTGGCTCTCATCTGGACGGTGGTTATCGTCAGCACGTTCGCTGGCATGCTGCCCGCGGTGTTCGGAGTGTAAAAATCAACTCAAAGCTATGCGCAGCCATTTGCGCTTACCCACACGCACAATGCCTGCTTCCGCCTTGGCGTCCAGCGTCGTAACGGCAACATCGTTGACGTGAATCCCCTTTTGCTCAAGCAAGCGTCGGTACTCGGATTTTGACGGAACAAGTTTGGCGCCGATGATGACATCGGCCAGAAGCGAATCATTCTTCACAGTCACTTCCTCCATGTCGTCGGGCACTCCCCCGCCGGCAAACACGTTTTGAAACTGCGCTTCAGCTTTCACTGCCGCGTCGGCGCCGTGGTAGAGCGTGACGATTTCACGAGCCAGACGCATTTTGAAATCTTTCGGGTTGCCTCCGGCTTTCATTGCCTTCTCCGCGGCTTTGATTTCGGCCAAAGGAATGGATGTGCAGCACTCCATGTACGTGACGATGAGTTCGTCTTTGATGGAGAGAATTTTGCCGTACATGTCGTTGGCTTCATCCGTGAGGTAGACGCAATTTCCGTAGCTCTTGCTCATCTTGCGGCCGTCCGTCCCCTCCAGCAGTTTGCAGGTGATGATGCACTTCTCGCGTTTACCGAAGGCTTTCTGCAACGTGCGCCCGGCCAGCATGTTGAATTCTTGGTCCGTGCCGCCCAGTTCGAAGTCCACGTCCAGTACCACGGAGTCGTAGCCCACCATGAGCGGGTAGAAAAATTCCGTCAGCGTTATGGGTTTGCCGGCATCCAAGCGCTTCTCGAACATATCGCGCTCCAGCATTTGGTTCACGGTGAAGTTGCCCGCCAAACCAAGGAGATCTTTGAAGCACAAGTCGTCCAGCCATTCGTGGTTGTAGCGAATTTGCACGCGGGAGAAATCGAGCACTTTCGCCGCTTGTTCTTTGTACGTTTGAAAGTTTTGTTCCACCTGCTCGCGCGTGAGGGGCTGGCGCATTTGGTCACGGTCCGTCGGGTCGCCGATCATGGCCGTGAAGCTGCCGACCAAGAACACCACTTCGTGTCCTGCTTCCACAAACGCCTGCATTATGCGCAGTGGCACGGCGTGACCCAAATGGATTTGAGCGCCCGTGGGGTCTATGCCCCAGTACAAACGCAACGGCTTTTTGCCGCTCAGTTTCTGTTCGGCCAGGTCTTTCGGCAGAACCTTGGCGATGCCGCGAGTGAGAAGTTCGGTAGACACGACCGGCAGTCTACCTGTTCGCCGATTGCCGCGAAACTCTTCCTTACGCATTGAGTCTTGGCTGCAAGTCGCGCAGAATCGACCCGTTCATGGAATACACAGCCACAGACGCCGGCCGTTTGGATATGTTTCTGGCCGCGCAGTCGGGCATGAGCCGCTCGCAAGCCGCCGACTGCATTCGGCGCGGTTGCGTGACGGTGAACGGTCGCCTGCTCTACAAACCGGCGCAGCTCACCGAGCCGGGCATGCTCGTGGCCGTGGATCCCGAAGGGTTGCCCGTAAGCGAAACCCACGTGGAGAAAGTGAATTTGCATTTGGAGATCCTTTACGAAGACGAGACCTGCTTGGTGATAAGCAAGCCCGCCGGCACGGCCGTGCATCCCGCTCCGGGCTTACCGCGCACGGAGCACACGGTTCTCCATGGTGCGGCTTGGCTGTTTGCGGAGCGAGGAATTCCGTTCGACGCTTCGCACGTGCTGGTACATCGTTTGGACAAAGACACCACCGGAGCATTGCTTCTAGCCAAGAGTCCTCGAGCACATAAAGAACTGCAGGCGCAGTTCCAGGAGCGCACAGTGCAGAAATTCTATCTCGCGTTGGTGGCGGGCGTTCCCTCTCCGGCCACGGCGCTCATAGACGCCGCCGTGGGTCGCTCCACTTCCAACCGCACGAAAATGTCCGTGCTCGGTGCCAGCGGTACGCGCGAAGCCCGCACCACGTATCGTACGTTGGCCGTTCAGGGTCCCGTTGCGCTGCTTTCTTGCGAATTGCATACGGGACGAACGCACCAAATACGCGTGCATCTCCATGCCATCGGGCACCCCATTCTCGGCGACACGACGTACTCTTCCGCGCAAAGCGAACGCTTGAACGAGGAATTCGGCGTGAAGCGCATTTGTCTCCACGCTTGGCGGTTGAAGTTCGTTTCCGTGCAAACAGGAAAAGAAGTGCTCGTCTCGGTGGACCCGCCTGCCGTGTTTCAAGAATCTCTGCGCAGCTGTGAAATTTCCTGGCCGCTTACGGTTGGAAGTTGATGATGTATGTCACGCGGTCGATGACTTCGCCCTTGTCGTTGCGCGCCACGATGACGTACGTGTTGGCGCCGCGCTTGAGCGTGCCCAACTTGGTGCTGGCAATGTAGTTCCAGAAGCCTTTCTTCGGTTCAAACAAACGGAGTTGGTAGTCGTTCACCCACAGCGTGGAGGCGCCGCGCGGAGACTTGCCTTCAATGAGCAATTCGCCCGTGCCGCTGGCGGCGAAAGGTTCGCCCGTACTGGGGCCGGTAATGGTGAGCGTGCCCGGTTCCAGCGGGTCGTTGTTCAAAATGGGTGTGCTCACGACATTGCTGCCCGAAGACGCAGCGGGTGCCGACGACGTTCCCGGTTGTTCCACCACTACGGTGAGCGTGACGGCATCGCTCTTGCTGCCGTCTTCGCTCAAAGCAAAGGCGTCGAACTTGTTCTCGCCGTACTGCAAGTTCTTGAATTCCACCGCGGCCAAGTACTTCCACGTTTTGTCGCCGCGCTTGAAGAGTTGCAGCTTGTAATCGTTCACCTGAATGCCCGCGGCTCCGTCGGGGGCGGTACCCACCAGCTCCAACCGCGTTTGCGTGGTGGTGAAGCGCTCCCCGTCTTTGGCGGGCGAAGTGAAGTGCGGCGTGGCCATGGGGCTCGCCGTCGCCACCAAGGACCAGGCGGCGGCGGT
>CAZWVP010000054.1:0-2288 GCA_964636635.1 uncultured Candidatus Peribacteria bacterium | reverse complement strand
TGCGGATGATGGTGCGACTCACGCGCTCGCGTACTTCGCCGTCGCGGTCCAAACCTTCCACCACCACTTGAGTCTTCTCCTCCCCCGAAGGCAATGCCAAGGTAAGGGAAAATGCTCCGTTGCTCGACACGGTGGCGGCGTAGCCGTTCACGCGGACGGTGGTGATGACGGGAGAAACCGTACCGGAAACAGCAGCCGTGCTGCCGGCGATCATGGCGCCTTCGGCCGGTTCGTTCACGTTCAGAAGCTCGTTACTGCCAATGACGCTGCCGGAACCGGCTCCGGGCAAGCCCACGGAACCTTTCTGGCTCTCCATGACGAAAGCGTCGGTGTAGACGTCCGCCGGCAAGGCGGAACGGAAGGGCACCAAGTCGGTGAGAGCGGAGCTTTCGCCCGGGAGGGACAAACGCTGGCCTTCGCTTATTTCCAGAGAAGCCGAGCGGCTGACGAGCGAAACCGCCACCGGCGAATGACTGCTTTCCAAGACGGAAAGAGAAGACACTCCGGCCAGAACTTCGGTGCCTTCGGGGGTGACGGCGGAATACAGAGGTGAGGAAATGGTGCGACGCACGCTTCCTTTGTCCGTCGGCGCTTTCAGCCACACCCTGCCTTCTTGCAACGAAAGAGAAAGCTGACCCGCACCTTCGGAGCCTTGCTGGGAAGAGACGATACGCACGCTGGTGTTTTCATCCAAACGAACGGAAGTGCCGTCGAAGAACGTCAGCACCGCCTGGCTTCTGCCGGAAGTGCGTACGCCGTCGTTCGGGTACAACTGCTTGGCGTTTTCTCCCGGCTGCCAGTCGGCGCCGTCGAGCGAGACGAAAACCGCACCGCTCTGTTCATGTTGGAAAGCAATGGACTGTTCGCGCTCCAGGAAAGAACTGCTCATGCTGCGAATGAGCATGTAACCGAAGTACAGCACCACGCACAGCGCGACGATGCCCAACGCCAGGGGTATGTGTTTTTGCCACTCGGAACGAGTGTCGGCCAGCGCGTAGGAACGACGACGGTGTCTGCGCATAGGGGCAGAGCATCGTACGGGCAAAAGCCCCCAGTCCGCAAGAGGGAAAATCGTGCTTCCTCTCTCGGTTGGTTTTACACCGGCGCCGTCACGCGGGCCACTTCGGCCATGTGCGTTTTGCCTTCGGCCACGAGTTGGTCGCCCCATTCGTTCATGGTTTTGTAGCCGTGCTTACGCGCTTCGCGCAGCATGTTGGCGCTGGGTTCGCCCGTTAAAATCATCTCGCGCAGCGTGTCGGTGACGGGCAGGAGTTCCGGCAAGCACATGCGTCCGCCGTAGTTCTCGGCTTCGGCGGGGTCTTTCACGTCGGCGGCTTTCACACCGGGCTTCAAGGTGCGCACCAAGCGCTGAGCCAGCACCGCGCAGAGTGCCGGTGCGAACGTGTAGGGACTCACGCCCATGGAAAGGAGGCGCGGAATGGCGTCGATGGCCGAGTTCGTGTGCAAGGTGGCCAATACCAAGTGGCCGGTGAGCGAAGCGTCTATGGCCGTCTGCGCCGTTTCCAAGTCGCGTATTTCACCCACGAGAATAATGTCGGGATCGTGACGCAAAATGGAACGCAGGCCGCTGGCGAACGTGTAGTCGTGGTTGGCGTCTATTTCGCTCTGAACAATGCCCGCAATTTCGTATTCCACCGGGTTTTCGAGCGTGATGATGTTGCGGTGCGTGCCGATGACGGTGGAAAGCAGCGAGTACAGCGTGGTGGTTTTGCCGGAACCCGTGGGTCCGGTGACCAAAAAGAGTCCGTGGGGTTTTTGAATGATGGTGCGCAGTTCCTTCTCTATTTCTTCCGGAAAGCCCAAAGTCGCCAGCGGCACGATGCCGCGTTCGGGGTCCAGAAGACGGAGCGTGATGGTTTCGCCGAACCTGCTGGGAATGGTGGCCACGCGCACGTTCACTTCCCGGCGCGGGGCCGCGAAGGTGTACTGACCGTCCTGAGGCACGTTCGTAATGTTCAGTTTCAGTTTCGAAAGGAACTTCACGCGGCGCAGCAAGTCTTCGTACTGGCGTTTGCTCAAACGGGAGAGTTCCGTGAGTACGCCGTGCAGGCGAATTTCCAAGCGCACGTCCTCCTTTTCGGGGCTCAGGTGAATGTCGGAGACGCCCGACTCCACGCTCCACGTTTGCAAGGCGACCAAAACCTCCTCGCCGGATTGCCGAAGAATTTCGGGGGAAAGCATCTCACCATTCTACCACAAATCGAGTCGCTCTGCTACGATCCGCCGGTGCGTTTGTACCAGCAAGTCACCGAAACACAGCGCCGGAA
>CAZWVP010000053.1:6700-8409 GCA_964636635.1 uncultured Candidatus Peribacteria bacterium | reverse complement strand
CTCACTGAACCACGGGTGGTGATACCAGTGAGATTTTCGCTCTTCGGTCATGGTGAAAAAATCTCCGAGCATCATGTGGTGCCGCACGAGCCAATCGATTTTCTGCACTCTGGCTTTCGGGCACTGCCAGCGAGCCAGAACTTGCGAACACACATCGGCGGAAACGGAAGCGTGCGAGTCGAACCGAATGCGTTCGGCCTGAACAAACGTACGCACCTTGCCGCAGTCGTGAAACAAGGCGGCCAAACGCACATCGGGCCCGTTGTCCGCCACGGCCGAAGCCACGCACTGCAAGCTGTGGTCCCACACGTCGCCTTCGTTGTGGTAATCGAGCGGTTGGGCGATGCCTTTGCAGTCGTGCAATTCGGGACACACGACTTTCATCACGCCCAGTTCCCACAGGTCTTCCAAAGCGCGTGCCGGTTGTGGCGTGAGCAGCATGCGTTCCAGCTCGGTGAGAATGCGACTGCCGGAAAGACTTTTGGTAAGACCCGAGCTTTCACGCAGCGCCACATATGTTTCGGGGTGATACTGCCCTTCTATCGACGCGCGCAACCGCACGCCCCGCAGCACGCGCAGAGCGTCTTCTTGTATGCGTGCTTTGGGCTCGCCGATGAAGCGCACGAGTCGTTCCTCCATGTCCTTCTCTCCGCCGAAAGGATCCCACAACTCACCGGTCACGGCGTTCCAATACAGGGCATTCACGGTGAAGTCTCGTCGTTTGGCGTCTTGCTCTTTGTCGCAGAAACGCACGGCTTCCGGGTGGCGGTTGTTGTCGCCGGGCACATCTTCGCGAAAAGTCGTCACTTCTATGGTTTCTCCTGCCATGGCAACCACCACCGTGCCCAAATTCGCGCCGTAGTCGTCGTGCTTGGGAAAGAGCGAACGAACGGTTTCCGGCAAGGCACTCGTCGTCATATCCACTTCGTCGGGCAGGCGCTCCAGAAGCAAACTGCGCACCGCTCCGCCTACGACGAAGGCTTCCTCGCCGGCTTTCTGCAGAGTTTCGGTAACCGCCAAGGCAGCCGCACCTTGAGGCGAGGCCAGAAAGCGTTCAATGATGTTCGGTGAAACCGGCACGGACCTACGCTACACAATATGAGTGCTTTCGAGAAGCGGTGTATAGTCGGGGCATGCTTCGTTTTGCGGTCGCCGGTTCCCCTCTTTCCACGCCCTCACCCGGCGGCAGCGTGGAGGGTATTCGTCGAGCGGCGGAACTCGGCATACGCGCCATGGAGCTGGAATGGGTGCAACGCGTGCCCGAAAACCCCGAGCGCATGCGAGAAATCCGCGAAGCGGCGGAGAGCAACGACGTCACGCTTACCGTGCACGCGCCGTACTTCATCAACCTCAACGCCAAGGAGGAAGAAAAGCTGGTCGCCAGTCGCAAACTCATTCTCACGGCCATGGCCATGGCGGACTTGTGCGGCGCCGTTTCGGTGTGCGTGCACCCCGCATTTTACGTGGGTGACGAACCGTCAATCGCCTTCGTCAACGTACGCAACCAAACGGAGTTGATAGTGACCGAAGCCAGAAAGAAAGGGCTGAAAGCGAATTTGGCATTCGAGACCATGGGCAAGGTGACGCAGTTCGGAACACTCGAGGAAATTCTGAAGCTCTGCAAAGAATTTGATATCTACCCCTGCATAGACCCCGCACACATGCACGCGCGTACGAACGGCGCTTGGAACACCACGGAAGAGTGGAAC
>CAZWVP010000053.1:0-6690 GCA_964636635.1 uncultured Candidatus Peribacteria bacterium | reverse complement strand
AAAGCCTTGGGGAAGAAAGCGCTGACTCACGTGCACATGCACTATTCGGGCATCAACTACACGGAGAAGGGCGAACGCAATCACCTCCCGTTTGCCGAGAGCGACGCTCGTTGGCAAGATTTCTTGCAAGTGCTCAAAGACCGAAACATCGGCGGTACCGTGGTGTGCGAATCTCCCGCCATGGAAGACGACACGCTGCTTCTGCAGAAACACTATGCGCGCCTGTCTTAGCCTGTCGCTCTTTCTGCTGGCGGTGACGTTCGCGCCGAGTGCACTGGCTTTGAATGCGAATGAAATTGACGATCGCGCCCGCGCTTGCGCCGCGCTTCTTCCGAACGTGGACACGCATGCGGCTTGCTCGTATGCCCTGGCGCTCGAAGTCGGCGACGCAACTCTCTGCAACCGCATTTTCTGGGCACCGAGGGCTTTGGCTTGCAAGCGTAGCATTGCGTACGGCGAAACCTGGACGGTGAAACGCGTGGCCGAGCAGAGCGTCTTTCTCATACCGTTTCTCCTGCTCCCGCTTTCCCTTGTTTTCGCTGCCAAGCGTCGACGGTATCTTTACGCCGTCATTCTCGGCGACGGTGTGTCCGCACTCGTGACGTACGCGCACGTCGTGGTGCCGCCGGACGACTGGCAGTACGACGCCTACCTGCCCGTGCTCGTCTCACCGGTGCAGGGTTGGCTCATGTACTCGCCGGCGTTTCTCACGGCCTGGCCGCTTTGGGGCCAACTGTTGCTTCTGCACGCGGCGGTGTACACCCTCGCGTTCGGCCTTATTTTCCAAGGAAAACCGCTGCCGCGCTTTCTCGGCTTCAGCTTCTTTTTCTGCAGCATCGTCTTTTCGCTCCTCGCACAACTTTCTTTTCAGGGAAGCGATTTCTTCCTGCAACTGCACGAGCTGCTGCGTAACTGAGCGATTTCTGGTAGAATGAAGGCACCTTTTACGTTCTTCGCTTCTTCATCATGAACATCGCCATCAACGGATTCGGTCGCATCGGTCGTCAGGTGTTGCGCATCATTTTGGAAAAACATCCGGATATGAACGTGGTGCTCATCAACGATCTCACGGACGGCGAAACCCTCGCTCACCTTTTCGAATTCGACTCCACGTACGGTCACTACGACTGCGGCACGGCTTGCTACAAAGACGGCATTCTCTCCACCAAGCACGGTAAAATTCGCGCCACCGCTTCCAAAGATCCTTCCACCCTGCCGCACAAAGAGCTGAACGTGGACGTGGTGCTGGAGTGCACGGGCTTCTTCACCAAACGAGACGACGCCGCGCTGCACCTGAAGGCGGGTGCCAAGAAAGTGATCATCTCCGCCCCCTGCAAAGACAAAGCCGACGGCACGTTCTGCATAGGCGTGAACCACGAACTGTACGACTCCAAAACCATGGATGTCATTTCCAACGCCTCATGCACCACGAACTGCTTGGCTCCCATGGCGAAAGTCCTCGAAGATTCTTTCGGCATCGAGCACGGTCTCATGACCACCATTCACAGCTACACGAACGACCAAAACCTGTTGGATCTCCCTCACAAGGATTTGCGTCGCGCCCGTGCGGCAGCCGTAAACATGGTCCCCACCAGTACCGGCGCCGCCAAGGCCATCGGTGAGGTCATCCCCTCCCTCAAAGGCAAACTCAACGGTACGTCCATTCGCGTGCCCACGCCCACGGGCAGCATTACGGACCTAACCGTCATCACCACGAAGCCCGTCACAGCCGAAGAGGTGAACGCCGCTTTCACGAAAGCGTCCGAAGGTTCCATGAAAAACATCTTGGGCGTGGAAACGCGTCCGCTGGTGTTGAAAGATTTCGTCGGCGACCCCCGTAGCTGCATCATCGATGCCGCTTTGACGGAAGTGATTGGCGGAAACATGGTGAAAGCGTTCGGCTGGTACGACAACGAGTGGGGCTACAGCAACCGTCTTGCCGAGTTGGCGAAGTACATAGGCGGGAAGCTTTAGTCTGTCTCCTTCTTTCGTTTTGCCACATCCGCCAAGGAGTGCCACTGCGTGATGTTCAGAGGGGTGCCTTTCCTCTCGTACTCTTCGGAGACCGCGACGATATCGTTGACGTCGACATCATCCAAAACGATTTTGCCGTCGGCCGAGCTCATTTGTACGGAGTGCAGGCAGTCACCTTCCAGAAGGACTCTGCGACTGTATTGCTTGGTTACCTCCAGGACGATGCCGACGCGGGCCCAGCTTGCGGTCGCCTCTTCGGCCTGAGCCAAAGGCAGCCCTTCCAGAGTCACTTTGCCGTCCGTGGACCGCAAGTTGCAGTAGCCTTCGAGAACCTCTATCAAGCTCATTCTTTCTTGTCGTCATCCACTACTTCAGCGTCCACGACTTTCGCATCGGAGTCGGCAGACTTTTCGCCTGAGGCTTTGGCTGCTTCGTCTTTCTGCGCTTGCTCGTAAATGACCTTGCCGATTTCCTGCGCTTCGGTCATGAGTGATTCCGTTGACTTCTTGATTTCATCGACCGTGGCGGACTCGTTTTTCAGAAGCGTTTTCAGGTCCTCGATCTTGGTATTCACCTTCTTCTTCAAGTCGTCACCCAAGCGTGCGTCATGCTCGCGCATTTGCTTTTCGAGGTTGAAGACGAGTGAGTCGGCGTCGTTGCGAGCGTCGATGAGTTCCTTCTTCTTCGCATCTTCCTCGGCGTGCAATTCGGCGTCCTTCTTCATGCGCTCAATTTCTTCATCACTCAAACCGGTGGAACCTTGAATGGTAATGCGCTGCTCCTTGCCCGTGCCTTTGTCCTTGGCCGAAACGTGCAGAATACCGTTGCTGTCTATGTCGAACGTCACTTCGATTTGCGGCATGCCGCGAGGTGCCGGCGCAATGCCGTCCAGAATGAAGCGGCCGAGGGACTTGTTGTCCGAAGCCAGTTTGCGCTCGCCTTGCACCACGTGAATTTCCACCGAAGGCTGGCTGTCGGCCGCCGTGGAAAACACTTGGCTCTTCTTCGTCGGAATTTTGCTGTTTCGCTCAATGAGGTTCGTCGCCACGCCGCCGAGGGTTTCGAGACCTAACGAGAGCGGGGCCACGTCCACGAGCACAATGTCTTTGTCCAAGTCTCCGGCGAGCACACCCGCTTGAATGGCGGCGCCGATGGCCACCACTTCGTCGGGGTTCACGCCCTGGTGCGGGTCTTTGCCGAAGAGTTCTTTCACTTTGGCAACGACGGCGGGCATGCGCGTCATACCGCCCACGAGCACCACTTCGTCCACGTCGGACTTGCTCACGCCGGCGTCTTTCAACGCGGCCAAGCACGGCTCCACCGTGCGCTTGATGAGTGGCTCCACGAGCGATTCCAACTTCGCGCGCGAAAGTTTGAGTTGCAGGTGCTTCGGTCCGGAGGCGTCGGCCGTGATGAACGGTAAGCTGATATCGGTCTCGGTGGCCGAAGAGAGTTCGATATTCGCTTTTTCGGCTGAGTCGTTCAGGCGCTGAATGGCAATGGTGTCGGTGGCCAAATACACGCCCTGCTCGTTCTTGTTGTCCTCCAACATCCACTCGATGATGGTTTGGTCGAAGTCGTCGCCGCCGAGGTGGGTGTCGCCGTTCGTGGCCAGCACTTCGAACACGCCGTCGGCGAGTTCCAGCACGGACACGTCGAACGTACCTCCGCCCAAGTCGAAGACGGCGATTTTGTGCTCTTTGCCTTTGTCCAAACCGTACGCCAACGCGGCGGCGGTGGGTTCGTTGATGATGCGCACCACTTCCAGACCCGCGATTTCACCTGCGTCTTTCGTGGCTTGTCGCTGCGAGTCGTCGAAGTAGGCAGGCACGGTGATGACGGCCTTCGTCACGCTGGTGCCGAGGAACGCCTCGGCGTCTTTCTTCAATTTCTGCAAAACCTTCGCGCTTATTTCCTGCGGCATCATTTCCTTGCCTTGCACCTCAATGACAGCGCGACCTTCTTTGCCGGCCTTTACGGCGAACGGCATTTTCGAAGACTCGGACTTCACTTCGTCGAAACGGTGACCGATGAAGCGCTTGGCCGAGTAGACGGTGTTCTTGGCGTTGGTGACGGACTGACGCTTGGCCGTGACACCCACGAGCACTTCGTCGTTTTTGAAACCGACGACGGAGGGGGTGGTGCGGTTGCCTTCGGCGTTGGGGATGACGACAGGCTGTCCGCCTTCGATGACGGCGACGCAAGAGTTCGTGGTACCGAGGTCAATTCCGATAATTTTGGACATGATTATGCGTGGTAAAGAGATTTATCACTCAAGAGTATAGAGTGATAATTTTGGTCAGTCAACTACCCTTCATAGCGCTTTCCGTAAACACAGTGCTCAGTTTCTCGGACATAGGAACCGACCTGGCGAAGCATTTTCTGTCTGTCCGCATACAAATTCACACCGAACTCTTCTTCGGCAACTTCCAGTATGCCGCCGAGCTCTTCGAACATTTCCCTGGTCCGCAAATAGCGTTTGACTATCGCGAACACCACCGGAGATTTCGCAGCGGGCAGTTCTTCATCTTTCTTCACCAACGTACTCATGCCCGCGAGCACCTTTGCGTACTCGTACGCATCCTGCTGCAACAGTTTCACGTACGCAGAGCGTGACTTCCTGGATATCGATCGTGCATGCTCCAGTTTGGCCAACATGATGCAAAGCCCCTCTTCCTGCGCGCTGAAACGTGCGTTCTCACTTGCGGTATCGCACTCACGTGCGCCGTTCTTTACCGCATCCAGTGAAGTGCGAAGCTGCTCTCTGCGTGAACGAAACTCCGAGCCGGACTGGCACTCCGAAGACAACTTGCAGTACTTCAGGTCACTTTGCATCAGGCCGACGGCACGCGCGACGTAGGGCTTCATTTCAACGAGAAAGTACCTGCGCAGTGTGGCAAACTCTGGCAGACTGACAACAAAACTCCCATGTTTTTAGACGAAGCCATCATTGAAGTGCGCGGCGGAAGCGGCGGACGCGGTTGCGTGAGCTACCGACGGGAAAAGTACATACCTCGCGGCGGGCCCGACGGCGGCGACGGCGGCAGAGGCGGCGACGTATACATCATTGCCAACGAGAACACGGATACTCTGAGCGACTACGCTTCCCGCAAGAAATTCGCCGCAGCCAACGGCATGTACGGCACCGGCCGAAACTGCGGCGGGCGCGATGCCGAAGATTTGTTCCTCAACGTGCCGCCGGGAACCGTGGTTACATTGCTCGGAGACGAAGGTGACGAAGGCGAAGTGGTGGCCGACTTGGCCGTACACGGCGACCGCATCGTCATGGGGCAAGGCGGCAGAGGCGGCTTCGGCAACGCCCACTTCATTTCTTCCACCCGTCAGGCGCCGGACTTCGCCGAACTCGGCGAACCGGGCACCGTGCGTCGGGTGAAGCTTGAGCTCAAGCTCGTGGCCGACTGCGGCATCATCGGCTATCCGAACGTCGGAAAATCGACTCTCATTTCCGTCATCAGCGGTGCCAAGCCGAAAATCGCCAACTACGCCTTCACCACTTTGGTGCCGAATTTGGGCGTGGTGATGGTCGACGACCGCAGTTACGTGGTGTGCGACATTCCCGGTCTCATAGAAGGAGCGAGCGAGGGGAAGGGGTTGGGCGACGCCTTCCTCAAGCACATCGAGCGTTGCGGCATGCTCGTGCACGTGTTGGACGTTTCGCGCGCGCTCACCGCGGAAGGCACGGTGGACTGTGACATTCTGCTGCATGACTACCGCACCATTCGCCACGAGCTTTCCGCCTACTCCCCCGCTCTGGCCGAAAAAGGCGAAGTGGTGGTGTTGAACAAAGTGGATCTCATTCCGTCCGAAAAAGAGGAGGTGATGAAGAAGTTGGAAAAAGCGGGCGTAAAAATGTTCGCTTCTCTCTCCGCCGCTTCGCACATCGGGACCGAGGAACTGAAGAAGCAACTGCTGCCGTTGGTCTTGGCCCAACGCGAGAAGCAGACAGTGGAAACCGAAGACGCGTCGGCGAGCATTCCCGTGCTCAAGCCGCAGGAAGACTCCCCGAAAATGGGTGCCTACCGTCTGGAAATTCGCGAGCGCGGCATCATCATTCACGGCAAGCGCTTGGAACAGTTCACGAACATGACGAACTTTTCCTCCACGGGGGCCGTGCAGCGCTTCCAGGACGTACTGGAGCGCGTGGGCATCGCCAGAGCCATCAAAAATGCGCGCAAGGACAAAACGGACCTCCCCGTGTACATCGGAAACACGCAAATCGACGAATATCTGGCGTAAGCGCACATCGTTTCTGTATCTTGCCCGGGCATGACCGACACCACTTCGCAGCCAAACAACTTCCAAGTCATTCTGAAACACGCCAGAGAGGCTGGGCTCTTTCGTCATGAAAGACGCTACTTCTACGCCAAGGGATTGCTGAATATGATAATGCTCGTCGCGGGGTTCGCCCTGTTGCCGTACGCCCAAAACGTGTGGCTGGCGTGTCTCGACGCCTTCTTCCTGGCGTTCGTGTACGGGCAAATCGGGCTGCTCGGGCATGACTCCGGTCACAGGCAAATTTTCCGCAGCACGACTCTCAACAACTGGATCATGTATCCGTGCGCGTTTTGCATAGGCATGAGTGCCGAAAGTTGGATGCACATGCACAACGAACACCATGCGCACCCGAATCATGAGGAGCAGGATCCCGAGATCGTCATCGTCGACACCGACCCCCTCCGAGGCGGTGCAGCCGTC
>CAZWVP010000052.1:5702-8502 GCA_964636635.1 uncultured Candidatus Peribacteria bacterium | reverse complement strand
GGCCTGCATCACGCGGTTGGCTTTCACGGGGTCGGCGTTGCGCATAAGGGCGTCCATATTCGCCGGGACAATTTGCCACGACACGCCGAATTTGTCTTTCACCCAGCCGCACTGCTCGTTTTCGGGGTGAGCGGAAAGCGTTTGCCACAACGCGTCTATCTCCGCTTGGGTGTCGCAGTTGATGACGAACGAAACGGCTTCGTTGAACGTGAAGGCATGCGGCCCGGCGGCGTCCATGGCGAGAAAACGTCTGCCCAGCAATTCGAACGTGCCGTGCACCACCTCGCCGGGGTTCGGTGCGTCCGCTTCGTAGTGAGCGACGGACACGATGGAAGAGCGAGGGAATACGGATGCGTAGAAACGCATGGCTTCTTCGGCCTTCCCGCACAAATCTTGCGTGAACATGAGCATGGGCGCTATGGGCCCGGGCTCGTCAGTCGTGAAAATTTGCCACGACACTCCGAAGCGGTCGTTGCACCAACCGTACTGCTTGCTGAAGGGGTACGAGCCGAAATCCATGAGCGTTTTGCCGCCTTCGCTGAGGGCATTCCACAACGTTTGTGCTTGTGCGGCAGACGTGACACGCACGAAAAACGAAACCGATGGGTTGAATGTGAACACGGGTCCGCCGTTGAGGGCGACGTATTCTTGTCCGTCCAACGTAAACGCCACCGTCATCACGCTGCCTGCCGGACCGGGGCTGTTTTCGGGGTAGCGCGCCACGGCGCCGAGTGACGAATTCGGGAAGAGCGTCGTATAGAACGTGGCGGCCGCTTCGGCCTCCGTATTGAACCAAAGGAAGGGGGAGATGCTTTGCATGTGCGGAGTATAGAGACTTTCGTTCATCGGGTGTGTAAAAGTTCGGATACATACCGTGCAAACGTTCGGGTGGAACCGTCGTGTTTTGCTTGTAAAGCAGAGCGCTTTGGCTTGAAGCCGATGCCGAAAGGCATGGTGGCAGGGGTCGAGCGTTGCTTGGTGACGCAAACGTTCGTTCGGTACTGGTGAAAAAGTCCGGTTTGCGCTATACTGTTACGAATACTTCGCAAAACAAACATTCACACCCCATGCGGGCTCCCGATATCCACATCGAGCACATCGCGCAATTCCAGTCTTGGCTGGAAGGGGGAATGTTGAGCGAAAAGGCTGCGCACAAGCTGCGCTGCATTTTGCATTATTTGCAGAACGACACCACGGCCGCGCAAACGGCGGCCTTGTTCGGCACCACGCCCAACGCCTTGCGCCGCTGGTTGCAGGCGTTCGATCCCGCGAATCCCGCCTCTCTCGAAGAGAAGTCGCGCCGTCCGCTAACGCTTCGTTCCAGTCAGCTGTCGCCGACGGCGGTGGCGCTTATTTATGCGTACCGTCGCACGTCGCCGAAAACGGGCAAGGAGGAAATTGCCGTCGCGCTCTTGCGAGACCATGGCATTCGCGCTTCCGCTTCGGCCGTGGGGCGCGTCATTGAACGCGATTGCTTGTACTTCGGTGACAGTCCGCTGCACAGGCGCAAGCGTTTGCATGCCCAGCACGCCATGCCTGCGGTGCAAACGACGGTTGTGCCTGTGCCAAGCCAGGTTCTTTCCGTTCCGGTCGCAACGGGCAATCACCGTCGGAAGTTTGTGTATGGAGCCGTGGCCGCATCTCTTCTTTTTGCTTTTGCCATAAGCTATGGAACGAACATAAAAATTGAACAAGCAACCGAAAATTTGCGCGCCACGCTTTTCCAATCCTACGAACGTCATGAGCCGTAAGCCGTTCCAGCATCGGCTCTGCGGATTGCTCGCATTCGTGCGCAGCACCCTCTCATACCTTCTCATCTGCGCGATGATGACGTGCGCCGCGCTGCCCGCTCAAGCGGCCACGACGCTGCTCGTGAACACCGAATCGTTCGAAGAAATAGACAGCGGCGACCTGACGAGCAACGTGGAACTGCGCTTCGGGCTTACCGCGGAAACTCTCACGTGGAACATTGTGAAGTCTCGCTTCGAAGTGACGGACGACATGCACGTGGAAGACAACCTCACCGCCAGCGGCGGCTTGGCCGTGGAACTGAACGTGCGAGCGAAGGGCAACGTGACGTTGAACAGCGACGGCGACGCCGTCGACACGACGCTGACGTTTGGTAGCGCCGTGTTGCCGCAAACCTTGAAGCTGGCCGATGCCACGCAGAAGTTCACGTTCTCGCAGTCGGTGGATGTGCTCGGCACCATGTCCGGACAGGCGCTTCGCGTGAGCGGCTCGGCCGACATTCACGGCCCGCTATCCGTTTCCGGCGCGCTGCGCGTGGAGGCAAATTCGCACATCGTGGGTACGCTTTCGGGTTCCAGACTGCGCTTGGACAACCTCACGCACTCGGGCGGCGTGCTCTACGGCGGCAGCGGTCACACCGTTATGGAAACCGCCAAAGGACTTTCCGGCCAGCTGCTCGTGAGCCGCGGTACGGATGCACCGCAGTGGAAATCGGCCACCACGAGCATGGTGTGGTATATAGACGGGGACTTGTCGACGGGGCCCGGACAAGGAGCCAAGGTCTACATGCCGTTCGCTTTGAACCTCACCGACGTGAAAATGCTCATGAACGGCGCGCCCACGGGCACGGGAGTGCTCATAGACGTGAAGAAAGACGGTGCGAGCATCTTCTCCACTCTGCCGCGCGTGAGCAACGGTGCGTTGATCGGCGGCACGGGCGCCGTGCTTTCCACGTCGCTTCTGCCGCAGGCGTCCATCATTACGCTCGACATCAACACCGTGGGCAGCACCTTCTCCGGCAGCGGTTTGACGGTGCTGCTCAACGGCACCA
>CAZWVP010000052.1:0-5692 GCA_964636635.1 uncultured Candidatus Peribacteria bacterium | reverse complement strand
CGCGCCTCGCGGTCTGTTACACTCCGGCACATGCGGCGCGCGTGGTCGGAGCATCGGCTGAATGTGCTTTCGGCGGCGACGGCGGTGCTGACGGTATGCCTGCTCTGCGCGTTCAACGTCATGGATCGCGATTTTTGGTGGCACGTGACGGCCGGAAGATTGATGTGGGAAACGGGCGGTTTGCTACGCACGGATATTTTCGCCTATACGCGAGCGGGTTTGCCGTACGTGTCCACGCACGAGTGGTTGGCGCAGCTCGTGCTCGCCGGCGTGTGGTACGCGGGCGGCGCGACGGCCGTCATCGTCTTTCGCACCTTCATGGTGCTGGTGACCTTGGGGGTGTTGCTCGGGAAGAAAGGTCTCGAGCACCTGTTCGTGACCGCGCCGTTGCTCATTTTGGCCGCCGCCACGGGTTTGCCCGCGTTTCTGGAGCGACCGCAGTTGTTCACGTTCGTGTGTTTGGCCGTCGTTTTGCGCTTGGCCGTGGCTTGGCACGACGAGAGCGATGGCACCCGCCGCCGCCGGCTCGCGGCGTGGTGGGCACTCGTGACCGTGGTGTGGGTGAATGTCCACGGCGGCGCGGCGCTTCTGAGTCTTGCCGTTTTCGGCGTGACGGCCGTGAGTGTGTTGTGGCGTGAGCGTGCCGCGGCTTTCGCCTATTTCCGGGAAGCGGCGTCGATTGTCTGTGTTTTGCTTTTAGCCTTGCTGGTCTCGCCCGACGGATGGGGAAATGTGTCGTACACCATGGCGCTCCTTTCGGACCGAACGACCATGTTCATTCATGAGTGGTTGCCGCGCGAAGCTTCGCTCTACTGGGCCGACCATTGGGCGTGGTGGTTGTTGGTCGGCACGGCGCTGTGGCGGAGCGAAAAACGGCGAGTGTTCTTCGGCCTGCTGTTCGCACTTTTCGCCTGCCTCTCTCTGCAAGCCCTGCGCCACGAAGTGCTTTTCGTGTTCGTGAGTCTCTTCATCGTCATTGCGAGCGTGAACGATGCGTCGGAGGCGTGGCGACGCCGGCGGCATGCGCACCCTCGTCGGTTCATGCTCGCGGGACTGGCGTTGCTGTTGTGCTCGGTGTGGTGGGCCGAAGCGGCGTACGTGCGTTTGTGCCAGCGAGACCACTTGTTCGGGTACGGCACGTTCGCACCCGCGCGGGGAGCGTTCGAGTATCTTGAAGCCAACGACGTGCGCGGACCCATGTTCAACACGTACGGCGTCGGCGGCTACTTGTTGCATCGCGGGTATCCGGACCGACCGGTGTACATCGACGGTCGCAACGTGGATTACGGTTTCGCTTTTCTCGCCATGACGAACGTGGCGGGCAAAGACCCCGCCGCTTTCGCCGAATTGGATCGTCGGTATGACTTCTCGTACGCGGTGGTGGATTACGATGCCGCCAAAGAAGCCGACCTGGTTTCTTACAGCGTGCATTTGGACAAGAATCCCGACTGGGCGCTCACGTACATCGACGATTTGGCGGCCGTGTACTTGAAGCGCACTCCCGAAAACGCCGCGCTCATCGCTCGCGACGCCTACCGGGTGCTGAGCCCCTCCGTACTCGACATTCGTGCCAATCGCGCAGCGCTTTCGCCGGCGGACTTGCCCGTGCTCGAGCAGGAATTGCGTCGCGCCGTTTCGCACGATGCCGCGGGCGTGAAACTGCTCAACGTCTTGTCGGAAATACTCATCGGGAAAGGGGAGTGTGCGGAAGCGTCGCCGCTTTTGCACGAAGCACATCGGCGACAGTCGCGGCGTCCGGAGCCGCTCGTCCTTCTGGCCGCGTGCGCCGCCGGAGCGGAAGATTGGCGGTCCGCCGCCCGGATATTCGACCGGGCCCTGCCGCTCATGGGCGGTGCGTACCCCGATGCGAATTATGCGTACATTGCCGACGTGTATGCCAAAGCCGGTCGGCCGCTGCAGGCATACGTGACGCTTCTGCGCGCAGGGGAGTGGCGTTTCTCCGTTCAGCCGTCGCAGATGCAACCGCCGCACACGAACGGCGATGCTCTCATGGCGAATCCGGCCGCGGACGCCGCGGCCGCTTTTGAACGAGGCTTGGCTTCGGCCGAGGCGGGGCGCATGCCGGAAGCGGAGGCGGCCTTTCTCGAGGCGGTCATGCTCAACCCTTCGCATGCGCCCGCGTGGAACAATTTGGGCGCCGTGCGCATACGGGAAAAGCGTTACGCGGAAGCCAAAGAGGCCATTGCTCGTGCACTGGAGCAGGATGCCGCGTTCGCGGATGCCGAACTGAACATGGCGGTGGTTCTCTACTACTTGAACGATGCGATTGCGGCCAAAACGCACCTGAGCCGCGCCGCCGATTTGGGCGCCGATGTTTCGCAGCTGCGTCCGTTGCTGCCTTAGGAAAGGCGTGTCGGAGTATGTCGTCTTTTGCTACACTTGGCGCCAATGAGCCTTTGGTCTTTCCGCGTGGCGAAATTGGGTGTGCTGTTGGCCGTGCCGGTTTGCATGAGCGTGCCGTTTTCGGCGGAGGCGTTTTCCAACAACGCGGCGGCTTCCGATGGCATGGGTCAATTCAACGACGCTTGGAACGACCCGCAGCCCGTGTTCACGAAATCCGTCGCCAACGACGGCCCGAACAAACTGGGCTTAAGCGCGCCCGAGGGTTTGCTGGTGGACAGCGTGCATCACCGCCTGTTTCTTTCCGACGCCGGCAACCACCGCGTGCTGGTGTACGACTTGGAAAACGACGGCACGCTCACCGACTACACGCCCGACCATGTCATCGGCCAGCCGAACTTTTACAGCAATGCGGCCGCCGCCACGCAGGCGGGCTTGAACTCGCCGCAGGGCATGGCGTACGACAGTGCGGGCGACCGCCTCTTCGTGGCGCAGTCGGCCGGTCAGCGCATTACGGTATACGACACCTCCGCCATCACCGACGGCGAGAATGCCATCAATGTCTTGGGCCAAGCGACCTTCACCACGGCCACCGCCGCCAGCACCCAAGCGGGCATGCGTACGCCGCAGCGCTTGGCGTACGACGCGGCTCGCGGCTACCTGTTTGTCACTCATTCTACGGGTAACCGCGTGACGGTGTTCGACGTCAACGCCATCACCAACGGCGAGAACGCCATCAACGTGCTGGGTCAGGCCAACTTCACCACCATCACCGCCGCCACCACGCAAGCGGGCATGAACGTGCCGGTGGGCGTGGCGTTCGATCCCGTCACGCAGTATTTGTACGTGGCGCAATCCACCGGCAACCGCGTGACGGTGTACGACGTCGCCGCCATCACCGACGGCGAGAACGCCATCAACGTTTTGGGGCAAGCGAACTTCACCACGGCCACCGCCGCCACCACGCAAGCGGGCATGAACGTACCTCAAGGCATAGCGGTGAATACTGGCAGCTCGCTTTTGTATGTTTCGCAAAGTACGGGCAACCGCGTCACGGTCTACGACATCGCTTCCATCACGGATGGCGAGAACGCCGTGAACGTACTCGGCCAAGCAAGCTTCACCACGGCCACCGCCGCCAATACGCAAGCGGGGTTATCCACGCCGCAGGGCGTGTTTTACGCTCCGTATTCGAATCGTCTGTATGTCATACAGTCGGGCGCCAACCGTGTGAGCATTTTCGACGTCGCTTCGATTACCGACGGCGAGAACGCCGTGAACATCATCGGTCGATATGACGACAACATTCTCGTTCCGCAGCCCGTGTTCACCGGCACGTTCACCGCTCATAACGGTCCGAACCGTCTCGGCCTCAGCGCGCCCGTGGGCGTGGCGGTGGACGGTACGCATCACCGGTTGTTCGTCTCCGACGTCAGCAACAACCGCGTGTTGGTGTACGGGCTCAACGCTAACAATGTGCCCACGGACCGCGTACCCGATTACGTCATCGGTCAGCCGAACTTCTACAGCAACGCCGCCGCTTCCACTCAAGCGGGACTCAACGCCCCGCAGTATTTGGAGTACGACGCGACGTACGATCGTCTTTTCGTGGCGCAGAGTACGGGCCAACGCGTCACCATTTTCGACACCGCCGCCATCGTGAACGGCGAAGATGCCATCAACGTTTTGGGGCAAACGACCTTCACCGTCGCCACCGCCGCCAACACCCAAGCCAGTTTGCGCACTCCCGTGAGCCTGGCGTACGACAGCGTCGGCAGGCGTTTGTTCGTGGCGCAGCAAGGCAGTCACCGCGTGTCGGTGTTCGACGAACACACCGTCGACGGCAAGGCGGCCATGGATGGGCTGGGGCAGTACGGCGACGATTTCAACGCTCCGCAGCCGGTATTTACGAAGTCCGTCGCGCATGACGGCCCCAACAAATTGGGTCTCAATACGGGGGAGGATGTGCTCGTCGACCCCGTGCATCATCGTCTGTTCGTCTCCGACGCCGGCAACAACCGCGTGCTCGTGTACGACTTGCAGAGCAACAACACGCTGGCCGATTTCACGCCCGATTACGTCATCGGTCAGCCGAACTTTTACACGAACACCGCCGCCACCACGCAAGCGGGCTTGAACTCTCCTCAAGGCATGGCGTACGACGCGGCCGCAGATCGCCTGTTCATTGCGCAGGCCACCGCCAACCGCGTGACGGTGTACGACGTTGCCGCCATCACCAACGGCGAGAACGCCGTGAGCGTTTTGGGCCAAGCGAACTTCACCACGGCCACCGCCGCCAGCACCCAAGCGGGCATGCGCACGCCGCAACGCGTGGAGTACGACGCCGCTCGCGGGTACTTGTTCGTTTCACAATCCACCGGCAACCGCGTGACGGTGTTCGATGTGGCGACCATCATCGACGGCGAGCCCGCCATCAACGTGCTCGGCCAAGCCGATTTCGTCACCATCACCGCCGCCACCACGCAGGCGGGCATGAACGTGCCGGTGGGTTTGGCCTATGACCCGACGACCCAGTACTTGTACGTTTCGCAAACCACGGCCAACCGCGTCACCGTCTACGACACCGCCACTCTCACCGACGGCGAAAACGCCATCAACGTGCTCGGCCAAGCCGACTTCGTCACCGCCACCGCCGCCACCACGCAAGCGGGCATGAACGTGCCGCAGGGCATAGCGGTGAACACGGGCAGTTCGCTTTTGTATGTTTCGCAATCCACTGCCAACCGCGTCACCGTCTACGACATCGCTTCCATCACCGACGGCGAGAACGCCGTGAACGTGCTGGGGCAATCGCTCTTCACGGTCGCCACCGCCGCCACCACGCAAGCGGGTCTTTCCGCCCCGCAGGGCGCGTACTACGAACCGTCATCGAATCTGTTATACGTCACGCAATCGGGCAACCACCGCGTGAGTATTTTCGATGTCGCGGCCATCACCAACGGCGAGAACGCCGCGAGTCTGGTGGGTCAGTATGACGACGACCTGAGCAATCCCCAGCCGGTGTTCACCAAGTCCGCCGCCAACAACGGTCCCGACAAATTGGGCTTGAGCGGCCCCGTGGGTGTGGTGGTGGATTCCGTGCAGCATCGACTGTTTCTTTCCGATTCCGCCAACAACCGCGTGTTGGTGTACGACTTGAACAACGACAACTCGCTCATCGACCGCATTCCCGATAACGTGCTCGGCCAAGCGAATTTTTACACCAACGCCGCCGCCACCACGCAGGCGGGCATGAACGTGCCGCAGTACCTGGCGTTCGACGCCGTCAACGATCGTCTGTTCGTGCCGCAGAGCACCGCCAACCGCGTGA
>CAZWVP010000051.1:0-8661 GCA_964636635.1 uncultured Candidatus Peribacteria bacterium | reverse complement strand
GCAAATACACGATGACACGCAAAGGCAAGTCCCCCCACTGCACGCGCTCGGCATCGGCCACCTGCACGTAGCCTTCCAACTGCCCTTCGTTGAGAATGGGCCTGGTGTACGTGCTGTACTGCTCTTCTTGAATTTCCAGAGTGCCGAAACCGCCGGTGTTGGAAAACGGCACGCGCTCGAACAAACTGCCGCTGTAGAGCGGCTTACCCTCTACGCTCATGATGCGAATGCGCTCACGCAAGTGCGTGGGAATGGCATCGCCCACATGGCGGAACGAAGCTTGCGACTGACGCTGGACCAAATCGGCGCTGCGAATGAGGCGAAAATGCGTTTGCCTTCTGCCGTTGCTGTAATCCGCTGCCAAAAACACCAAGCCGTTCACCACGAACAACAAGAACACGAAAGCCGTGAACTGCAGGGCGATGATGTGACCGACGCGACGCAACATGCGTTAGGAAGCGGAAATGAGATACCCTTTCCCGGGAACGGTGGTAATGACGTTCTTGCCCAGTTTGCGCCGAAGATAGGCGATGTGCACGTCAACCGTTTGGGAAAAGAGCAAATCCTCACGACCGCCCCACACATGCTCGATGATGCGCGGACGGTCTTGCACCACTCCCCTGTTGTGCAAGAGGAACTCGAGCAAGCCGTATTCCTTCGGTGACAAATTCACCGGCCTGTTCTTCAGCCACACTTCGCGAGTATTGGTGTCTATGCGCAAATCGCCCAAAATCAATACCGGCTGCTTTTCGGTTTTGCCCCGGCGCAGGAGCGCTCGCACGCGTGCCAAAAGTTCCTCCAAACCGAAGGGCTTGGTAAGGTAATCGTCGGCACCGATGTTGAGTCCATGCACGATTTCGGCCTGCTTGGTGCGCGCAGTGAGCATGAGAATGGGCATGTGCTTCTTATGCTGGCGCAACATACTGCAGACCGTATAACCGTCCATGCCCGGAAGGTTGATGTCCAAAATGACCAAATCGCATTCCTGCGTCATGACCGCTTCGAAACCTGCCCGTCCGTCGCCACAGACGGTAACGGCGTATGTTTCCAGCTCGAGAAATTGGCGGATGTTATCGGCCAGCTTTTCTTGATCTTCGATGAGTACGATGTGCATACGGATGACGAATGATGAATCGAGCATAGTCCGCTTTGGTTAAGAAGACATTAAGGTCATAATCGTCGCCTTCTGAGGAGCGCCACTTCTGCTCTTAATATGGCCTTAATCCCGTTTCTGTAGTATACTGTCATGAATATGCAAACCCTCTTGAAACAGGCGTCCGCTCGTTTAAAAAGCCTGCTGACATACTGCCGCGACAAAGGCATTCGCTCGCCGGGAAAATGGCTGCTCGGCATCGTGGCCTGCACGGTGGTTGGAGGCGGGTATTTGGCCTACGCGGCAAGCGGCGGCGAGGCCGATGCCGTCGTGACTTCGGTGGCAACGGTGACCAAGCGAGACATTGTTTCCAGCGTGAAGGCCACGGGCACGGTTTCGTT
The DNA here is from genome assembly GCA_964636635.1 of uncultured Candidatus Peribacteria bacterium. GTDB lineage: Bacteria > Patescibacteriota > Gracilibacteria > Peribacterales > Peribacteraceae > CAZWVP01. The sequence continues at coordinate 7,167 of CAZWVP010000051.1, read as the reverse complement.
CAGTCGGGAACAACAACTGAAATTCAACCAACGAGGCCGCGTGGCGAAAGTGCATGTGCAGGCGGGCGATTCCGTGAAGCAAGGCCAGCTTCTGGCGGAACTGGAGAAATCGACCATTACGGCCGACTTGCGCCAAGCACAACTTTCGGTGGGTGCGTCGGCTCTGGAGTTGCAACAACTGGAAGCCGATCGCTCGAAGCAAGTGCTGGAAGCGGAACATGCTCTGCAGGAAGCGCGACGCCAGTTTCTGCAAGCAAAAGATGATTTCGGCATTGCCAAAGAGCAACTGCCGTTGGACAGGGCGGCTGCCCTGCGGGAAGTAACCGAAAAGGAATCAGCCCTGAAGCAAGCCAAATTCGAGCTCGCTGAAGCGAAAGAAAACGAAAAGCAGGAACAGGCAGCCATGGCGCAGAACATTCTGACGGACAGTGAGAAAATACTCGACTCCTACTACGCGGTGCTCACGCGCAGCAATGCCGCTCGTCCGCGCCAAGGCATTTACACCTTGGAAGTGGACTACCTGCTGAACAACAACCCTGCTTTGAAGCAAAAAGTGGAATGGAACTACCTCGATGCGCTGAACGCCGCCAACGCCATGCGCGGAAAATACGGCGACAATTTGCCTGCGGAGAAAGACGATCGCGTGTTGAAAAATGCCCTGGCGGACGCTCTTGTGTTGGCCAAGTACGTGCACACGCTCGGCGAAAACACCTACGTGCTGCTCCAAGGCGCCACCACCGACACAAGCACATTCACGGTCGCCGATTTGGAAAGCCTGCGCAGCAACGTGAACGCCAACCGCAACAGTGCCACGCAGCTCATTCAAGACGCACAAACGGCACAAGCCAACTTGTTGACGGGACGCGGCTCATCTCCGAGCATCGCACTGCAACAGAAAACGGACGCCGTGACTCAAGCGGAAAACGCCTTGGCACTTTCCAAGGAAAAAGCCCATATGCTGGGCTCCACGCAACCTGCCAGCTTGGAAGAACAGCAGGATATCATTCGCCGTTACGAGGAGGACCTCGCCTCCAAGCAAGCCTCGCTTGAAAGCGTGCGCAAGAGCGTGGATATTCAAATTCAACTCAAGAAGAACACGCTGTCTCAGCGTGCCGCCACGCTGCAGAAAACCAGCAAAGGCGTGGAAGATTACCAAATCGTCGCTCCGTTCGACGGCGTGATTCGCAGGCAAGACTACCAAGTGGGAGACAACCTGCTGGCGGACGTGGGCGAAGATCAGTACATCGTGATAGAGAACCCCGAATTCGTGGTGGTGACCATTCTGCTGGACCAGGTGGACGTGGTGCGCGTGCAGAAAGGAGACCCTGCGAACATTACGTTCGATGCCGTGGCCGGACAAACGTTCGCCGGCACCATCGACGCCATCAACCCCATTCCGGTGGAACAATCCGGCGTGGTGTCGTACGAAGTTTCCGTACAGCTGCCCACGCCGCAAAGTCTGACCATTCTCTCCGGCATGACGGCCCCGGCCGAAATTGAAGTGGAAAAGCACGCCGACGTTCTCACCGTGCCGAATCTGGCGCTGAAGCGAAACGGCAAGGAGGTTTCCGTGCAGAGAGCGAACGGTGAAAGCGTGACCGTGAAGACAGGCATGACCGACGGACGGTTCACGGAGATTACCGAAGGCCTGGAGGAAAACGACGAAGTGCTTTCCATAAACGTGGCCGCGCGCAGCACCACCGTCACGACGAACGCCAATCCCATGCAAATTATGCGCGGACTCGGAGGCGGCGGACCGCAAGGCGGCGGAGGCCAAGGCACCAACCGACCGACCACCAACCGCTGATGCTTCAGTTGCAGAACATCAAGAAGGCCTACGATTTGGGCGAGCAGAAGCTCGTGGTGCTCAAAGGCGTATCACTGACCATTCATTCCGGAGAATTCGTCGCCATCATGGGCCCTTCGGGTTCCGGAAAATCCACTCTCATGAACATCATCGGGCTTTTGGACGTACCGACCGAAGGTTCGTACCTGTTGGAAGGCCACGAAGTGGCGACTTTGACGGAAAACGAACAGGCGGAGGTACGCAGCCGACGCATAGGGTTCGTGTTTCAATCGTTCAACTTGCTGCCGCGCATGCACGCCCTGCGACAAGTGATGCAACCGCTTCTGTACCAAGGCGTAAAACGCAAAACCGCCGAGGAGCGCGCGCGGGCGGCGCTGGTTTCCGTGGGACTGGCCGAACGCATGCACCATTTGCCGAGCGAGCTTTCCGGAGGCCAGCAGCAACGCGTGGCCATCGCGCGAGCGCTCGTCACCGAGCCGGCCATTTTGCTTGCCGACGAACCGACGGGCGCGTTGGATACGAAAACCGGTGAAGAAGTGATGGAAATTCTGAAAACGCTCAACGTCGCAGGCAAGACCATCATCATGGTGACGCATGAACCGAGGGTGGCGGCCGTGGCTCACCGCACCATTCATATTCAAGACGGCAACATTCTCCGTGACGCCTCATGAGCATTTGGGAAAACATCCGCAGCGCCCTGGGTGCCATAGCCAGCAACAAGCTGCGCTCCGCGCTCACCATGCTCGGCGTCATCATCGGCGTGGCCTCGGTGGTGCTCATGATCGCCATCGGGCAAGGCGCGCAGCGCGGCGTCACTTCGCGCATTCAAACGCTTGGCACGAATTTGCTTTCCATAAACGCCGGCAGCACGAACCAAACGAACGTGCGTTCGGGCGGAGGCGCCGGAGCGGTGCTCACCAGCAGCGACTTGGAAGCCATACGCACGCTGGTGCCCGGTTTGCAGGGCATAGCGCCGGAATTGCGCAGTCGCGTGCAGGCCATTGCCGGGAGCAACAACATGTCCACCAACGCCTCCGGTACCACGGAAGACTATCCGCTGGTGCGAAACGCGCAGGTGGAATACGGCAGCTTCTTCACCGCCGACCAAGTGCGCGACGTGGAGAAGGTCGCCGTCATCGGCTCGGCCGTGGCCACCGCACTGTTCCCGAACGAACGCAACCCTTTGGGTATGGACATTCGTTTGCAAAACCAGATTTTCACGGTCATCGGCATTCTGGCACCCAAAGGCCAGCAAGGCTTTACGAACCTCGACGACGTCATTCTCATTCCGCTTACCGCCATGCAACAGCGCATCGTGGGGAGCGACAGCGTCGGCAGCATCAGCGTGTCGGTGCAGAGCGCCGAAAACATGAGTGAAACGCAAAACATCATCGCCGCCGTGTTGCGCAACGAGCACGGCATCACCGACCCCGCGGACGACGATTTCAGCGTCCTGAACCAAGCCGACGCAGTACAAACGCTCAACGAAGTGACGGGCATTTTCACCCTGCTTCTCGGAGGCATAGCCGCCATTTCACTCATCGTGGGCGGCATCGGCGTCATGAACATCATGTTGGTATCGGTGACGGAACGCACCCGTGAAATAGGCATCCGCAAAGCCATCGGCGCGAAGAAGCGCGACATTCTTCTGCAATTCCTGGTGGAAGCCACCGTGCTCAGCGTCATGGGCGGCATCATCGGCACGTTGCTCAGCGCGGTCGGGGCGTGGATTATGCAAACGTTCTTTTCCTTCGACGCCAGCATCTCGCTTTCTTCGGTGGCGCTGGCCTGCGTGTTCTCCGCAGGCATAGGAGTGTGCTTCGGCATGCTGCCAGCCTACAAAGCCGCCACATTGCGACCCATTCAGGCACTGCGCTACGAGTAAACCGCCTAGTAACTGTGCCCCATGCGCTCCTCCTTGGTTTTGCGATACTTCGCTTCCTTGCAGCTGCGCACTTCGGTGGAAAGCTTCACCTGCTCATCGAGAATGAGGCCGTAGCCTTCCAGACCAACCACTTTCTTGGGATTGTTCGTAAGGAGTCGCATGTGTCCCACACCCACGTCTCGCAGAATTTGCGCGCCGATGCCGTAGTCGCGCAAGTCGGGTGCCAGGCCGAGTTTTTCGTTGGCTTCCACGGTATCCAACCCCTGCGTCGTTTGCAGGTGATAGGCGCGAATTTTATTCTTGAGCCCTATGCCCCTGCCTTCCTGACGCAAGTAGAGCAACACCCCCTCCCCCTCTTGCGCAATGCGCTTCATGGCGGTTTTGAGCTGCTCGCCGCAATCGCAATGCACCGAGCCCAAGGCGTCGCCCGTCAAACACTCCGAATGCACGCGCACGAGTACGGGCCTTTCGGGCCGAACGTCGCCCATGACCATGGCCACGTGTTCTTGGCCGTGAAGCATGTCGGTGTACACGCATAAGCGCCAGGTGCCGGTTTCCGTTTCCAACTCGGACTCCGCCTCCAGACGAACGAAGGTTTCGTGGCGGCGACGATGAGCGATGAGATCGGCGATGCTGACTATGACGATGTCGTGCTCTTTGGCGAACTTCTCCAACTCAGGCAAGCGCATCATGGTGCCGTCGTCATGCATAAGCTCGCTGATGACCGCCACGGTGCGCAAGCCGCTGAGGCGACACAAATCGACCGATGCTTCGGTATGGCCAGCGCGCACCAATACGCCGCCGTCGCTGGCGCGAAGCGGAAACACATGCCCGGGATGGTTGAGGTCTTCGGGGCGGGCTACGGGCGAAGCCGCCGTGAGCACGGTATGCGAACGATCGGCGGCGGAAATGCCCGTGGTAACGCCGGCGGCGGCCTCGATGCTGACGGTGAACGGCGTGCCGCGGGAAGAGGTATTGCGGCTGACCATGGGCGGCAGCTGCAGCCGGTCGGCGATGTCGTTGCTCATGGAAAGGCACACCACTCCGCCCGTGTGACGAATGATGAACGCCATTTTTTCGGGCGTCATGTGTTCGGCAGCCACCACCAAATCGCCTTCGTTTTCGCGGTCTTCGTCGTCGACCACGATGACCATGCGCCCCTCCTGCAACCGGGCCAATGCCTGTTCAATGCTGTGCACACACACATGGTATGCGGTATTCCATGTCGGGTACACCAAAATCCGGACGACAATTGGCGGCTACTGTTGCAACCGAATGACGTAGTTCACCGTGACGGGCTGGAGGTTTTTGCGTCCTACGGAAACGACGTACGTTCCCGGCTGAAAGAGCGAAGAAGCGTTGCAAACGGGGCTCTGGAAGCCGTACATATCCACGTCTTTGAGAGCATACACGGTGCAACGCAAGTCTGAGGCATTGCTCAGCTCCACGCTCATGCGCTTGCCGCCCCGTTCCGTGACGGTAAAGGTATACCAGTTTTCCAAATTTTGCCCCGCCAACACTTCGGGCTTCTGCGCCGAGGTCAAACGCAACTGCTTGGCCTGCGAGTAGCCGTCATTGCCGTCTCCGGCAGCACTGCGTTCGGCCGAAAGCACGTAACTGATATCCGCCCGAAGAGGAATGAGCTCCAATTGGTAGCTGCCGGGCGTAAGGTAAGCAAGCGACTGGCAGCGCTTGCCTTCTTGGGTACCCAGGTAATATTCCTCGCTGTACCCGTCTTCACCGAGCAGGAACACGGTGCAACGAATGCCGGCGTCTTCGAACACGTCCAACGCGTCGGCGGTGAACAATGCCAAATTGCTTTCACCTATGCTGAAGCGATAGGCACGTGAGCGCATGCCGATGAACGTGCCGCTGGCGGCAAACGGAAACTGCACCTCAATGACATTGTTGTACGCGGATGAAGATGACGATGAAGAAGACGAAGAGCGAGTGGCGGCCGGCTTGCTGGAAACGACGGGACCAGTCATCGCCTGCTCCTTGAAGAGTTGCGTACGCACTATCAGCGCGGCGGCCTCGCCTCGCTTCAGTCCTGCTTCGGGGAAAAAGTACGACGCGTTCTGCTGAGGCAAAGGCATGATTTCCGTGGCGTAGGCCATGCCGACGTATTTTTCATACCAAGCATTCACGACCACATCCGGGAAATATACCAACTCGGTTTGGTTGGCAGAGACTTCGGGAACGGGAATGCCGAAAACGGCAAATGTCATTTTCAAAGCCTCCACCCTGTTGACCGTTTGGTCGGGACGAAAGGTTTTGTCGACCACGTACCCCTGCACAAAGTTGCGAGAAACCGCATCGCACACGAACGCTTCATACCAGCTGCCGGAAACAATGTCTTGAAAACAACCCTTCGCATTGGCATTCGGCGCTATGCCGGCTGCCAAATACAGCATTTTCAGCATGGCCGCTCGATTCACCGGCACTTCGGGTCGAAACGTTCCGTCCGGGTTGCCGTTCACCACACCGGCTTTCGCCAGCTTCAACACGTGCTCGTAGTACGGGTGGTCGGTCGCCAAGTCGCTGAAAAGCGAAGCGGCGAAGGTGTTGTGAACCGACGCCAACAGGAAGGCCACCGTGGCAATGACGAGTAAAAAGAAACGAATGACGGTACAGCGGATGCAGTGCATGGACGGCAGTGTACGTTGAACAATTTCCGTACTCAAGACGGTATCAATGCATTCCGTGCAATTGCGCAAGCGCATGCAGCACGGCAAGAGCCGCTTCCTTGCCTTTGGAGCCTTCGCCCACCGTCCGTTTTTGCACATCTTCCAGAGAGCGCACGTGCAAAATTTCGTACGCGAACGGAATATGAAACTGCAGTTGCACGTCCATGCAACCGCGAGTCGCCTCTCTCGCCAGGTGTTCGTCGTGGAATGTCTCCCCTTTCACAATTATCCCGATACCGATGAGGGCATCGACCTTTTTGTTCGCCGCCAAAGCCGCACCGATGAGCGGCACTTCAAAAGAACCAAGTACGGGGTGTAGAGAAATATTGCTGGCATGGAGACCGTGCTCGATGAGTGTCTGCCTCGCTCCTTCCGCCAAAGCCTTCGTGAAGGCTTCATGGTAAAGCGCATGCACTATGCCAACGCGCCAAGAGGGGTGGGGCTTTGGCGGTGCGGGAATGTCTGTGGTGAGCATGGGGATGAGAGGATTAGGATTAGGATTACGGTTACGGTTACGGATTTAGACTGAAGCAGAATAGAGAAACTGATTACATAATTTATACATATTTTTTGCTATAAATAAGGGCTCGAACAAAAATATCGGTTTCTAAATTTACGGAACTTTTTTCCTGCAAATTCCCCAGAGTCGTCTGCTCCAAAGTATGCGGAATAAGTGAGACGATCATAACGCCCGCTTCAACTTTTGCCACAGTCAAAGATACGCCGTCGATGGCGATGGAACCTTTGGGGATGACAAACGGCAAAAGCTCATCCGGCATCTGAATGTG
>CAZWVP010000050.1:3495-8736 GCA_964636635.1 uncultured Candidatus Peribacteria bacterium | reverse complement strand
ACATCATGTTCAGCTTGGCCGTTAAATGCCGTGGCTTCGCGCAAGTTTGCAATAGCCGCGTCTGCCAGCGGCCGGCCATCCCAGCCATAAATGCCGTTGGCGTGCATCTGCTTGATGTCTTTTGTGCCAAATATGCTTTCTATCGTTCTCTCAGCTATGCGATTCGCGGCATCTTCCAAGAAAATTTCCTTTTTCTCTGCCGATGCTTGGGGACTGGAAGATGTGTAATAACTCGACATAACTATTGGTGACTATATTGATATTATAAAACAATACATATATTATATCAATGTTCTCAGCAACTTATGATCAACAGTCCATCTGCGGAACGTCAGAGCACTCCACCGCCGAATTTTCGGCAGTTGGCCGAACGAGTGCAAGCAGCGGGCGGTTGGAGTTTGGCTGAATCCAGGGCGTTAACATTGGCAGAAAATATGAACGCGCAGGAGTGGCAGGCATTGACCGCCGCCATTGCTCAAATCGGCCTGACGCAATTGGCTGATATGTTGCGCAAGCAATGGTGCAAAGTCGGCACCAAGACCGTGCCCACGGTGAATGCGGCCGTGCAGCAAATAACCGGAACGCACAATTTGCGCCTCATGCTTGGCACCGCCATAGATCAAACTCAAGAATACGATGACGCGCTCAAGGCGCAGTTGGTAGCTGAATTGGAAAGAGTCCCCCTTACGCAGCACGTTGCCAAAGAACTGCGCGTGAGGTTTTCCAAAACACTTGAGCCGAAGAACTGAGTCGCTCACGCACATCACCCTTCAAGTTATGAATATTTCAGGAGTATCCGGCATGCCTCCCTCAAAACCGCCGCGCATTGCCACTGCCGGTGCAGGCGGTGAAGACGACGGCGATCCGTTGCGTGCGGACAGGCAAGAAGAGGACAAGGAAGTGGGGAACGATGGCCCCGTCGATACGGTTGCACTGTCTACGGATCGCGAACGTTTTGCAGAACTGTTTCCGCTGCATGCGGGGTATCCTGTCGCTCCGACTCTAGATGTGCTGCAGGCGAGAATAGCTGTTTTGCGCAGCATTGAAGAGAGTGAAGAATTGTCCGTGGAGGAAAGGCAGCGCGTAGCGCAGGATTTGGCGCTCTGTCTGGCGCAGATAGACGTGTTGCAGCGTGCGCAGAGTCTCATGGCGCCTCCCATGACGAACGACGTTGCCTCTTCGGGAATCGTGCAAGCCGCATCGGGCGGAGGTGGTGGAAACATGCCCGGTGGAAACACCCCGCAAGAAAAAGAATCTCCGCAACATCCTGATTCCACAGATGAAGAAGAGGAGCAATCGTCGTGAAAGATTGATATTATAAAATAATACATGTATTATATCAACGTACCGGTATTTCCGGGTACGCTCATGCAGATCAACCCCGCCTCATTCGGCTCCAGCATTCCTTTGGAAAGCAGCGGAGATGAAGCCCGCCAGTACGAGCGTTTGCGTACGGCCGGCGGCATTGCTCATGCCGAAACCGTCGTGGACAACCAACCGCTGAAGGCGGAGCGTCTGGTGCACTGCGAAGCTCTCTCTTTGCCTTTTCGCCAAGAATTACAGTCGCTGTTGCGTCAGCGCCATCGGTCGTAATCAACCCACCGAGCCTTCCATCTCGAGCTCAATCAACCTGTTCATCTCCACCGCGTACTCCAGAGGAAGCGCGCGGATGATGGGTTCAATGAAGCCGTTCACAATCATGGCTTTGGCTTCTTCTTTGGAAATGCCGCGCGACGTGAGGTAGAAAATATCTTCGTCGCTCAGTTTGCCCACCGTGGCTTCGTGCGCAATGGTCACGTCGTTGTTGCGAATTTGCATGTCGGGCACGGTGTCCGTGCGGCTGGTTTCGTCCAGAAGCAACGCATCGCATTCCACGTTGGCCGTGCAGCCGTACGCGTGCGGCGCCACTTTCAAAAGTCCGCGGTACACCGCGCAACCGCCGTCTTTGCTTATGGATTTCGAAATGACTTTGCTGCTGGTGTTCGGCGCCAGGTGCAGCACTTTCGCCCCGGTGTCTTGCCATTGGTCTTTGTTGGCGAACGCAATTGCCAGGTGGTCGCACCGCGCGCCTTCGCCCACGAGCACGCTGCAGGGGTAAAGCATGGTCACGCCCGAACCCATGTTTCCGCCTATCCACTCCATGGTGCCGTTTTTCTCCACAATGGCGCGCTTGGTGTTCAAGTTGTACGTGTCGCGGCTCCAGTTTTCCACGGACGAGTAGCGCATGGTGGCTCCCGGCTTCACGAATATTTCCACCAAGCCCGCGTGCAGCGCTTGGCTGCCGTACTTCGGCGCGCTGCAGCCTTCTATGTAGTGCGCGTTCGCACCTTCTTCCACAATAATCAACGTGTGCTCGAACTGCCCCATGTTCATGGCGTTCATGCGGAAGTACGCCTGCAAGGGTTCGGAAACCGTGACGCCTTTGGGTACGTACAGAAACGTGCCTCCGCTCCACACCGCTCCGTGCAGCGCGGCGAACTTGTGGTCCGTGGCGGGTACGCACTTCATGAAGTACTGCTTCACCAGTTCGGGTTGTTCGCGCACGGCCACGTCCATGTCTAAAAATATCACTCCCAAGTCGGACCAGTGCGTTTTCAGCCGGTGGTACACCACTTCGCTTTCGTACTGCGCACCCACGCCCGCCAGCACTTTGCGTTCGGCTTCGGGTATGCCCAAGCGGTCGTACACTTTGCGAATGTCTTCGGGCACTTTCCCCCAGTCATCCGTTTCCGTGGCTCCGGAACGCGCGTAGTAAATGATGTTGTCCAAATCCAACGTGCTCAAGTCCGCGCCCCACGTGGGCATGGGCTTCTCGCGGAAAATACGCAGGCATTCCAAGCGGTGCTCCAAAAGCCACGCGGGCTCGTTCTTGTCGCTGCTTATGCGCCGCACCACCGCTTCCGTCACGCCGCGCTCGGCATTGTCTGCATACGGCGACGGGTTCGCTTCGTCGAAGGTGTTTCGGTTCAAGCCGGCGAAGATGGGGGAGTCGGACACGATTACGATTAAGATTACGGGCACTTGTCCGTAATCGTAATCGTAATACTTTTTTGAGTCTTAACAGAGAAAAACAAAGTGTTATTCCACCGCAATCGCCCCCACTGCAAACACGCGGCTTTCGGCGTAGCCCCACTGCATGTCTCCGCTCACCGAAACATGTGCGCCCACGTTGGCTTTCAGCGTTTCCTGCGAAACGGTCTCCGTGGGTACCAGCACCAGCTGGCGCACCATGGCCCATGAACCCATGGCGCTCAGCGGGTCGCGCATGGGCTTGTTCAGTACCAGCACGTATTCGTAGCCCGTGTCTTCCACCGGCGACCGTATGGGTTGAATGATGCCGCTCAAGGTGCCTTCTTCGGGCAGCTCTTTGCCAATGAGCAAGTACATCATTTGCACCATGTCGGCGCGCGTAAGCATTTGGTCGGGCTTCAGAATGCTGCTCGGTACGGCTTCCTTGTCTTGGATGTAATCGAGGTACACGCGGTACCACTCTTCGCCTTCTTTGCTTTCCAAGTTTTTACCGGCATCCAGGTTGGCGATGATTTTCGCGGCCTCCACGAAGTTGATGGTGTTGCCCGGGCGGAACGTGCCGTCGGCGTAACCGCTCACCACGCCCATGCAGCGGGCGGCGTGGACGTAGGGTCCGTACCATTCGCTCATGGGGGAATCCGGGAATTCGGCCATGCGGCACATGGCTTGAATGTTCACGTCGTACGCACCGATCAAAATTTTCATGAATTCCGCGCGGTTCACGAGTGCGTTCGGTTTGAAGGTGCCGTCCGCATACCCCTGCACAATGCCGTTCTGGCGCGCCCATTCTATGTCTTCGAATTGCGGGTGCTTCTCGGGCACGTCGGTAAACTCACCGCCGGTGGCACCGGGGATAGTTTCGTCTTCACCTTCTTCCAAGTCGCCGCCGTGCGTCATGCAAGGGGCGGCGAAGTAATTTATCTGGCTGCCATCGGGCGTGCAGGAAGCGTGGACGGTGCCGTCATTGCACACGTACGGCACGCAAGCGAGGTCGTTGTTTATCATGAGCGGCTCGCGGTTCTTCACAATGTCCGCCGGGCTCATGTATTCCTCCGTTTCGGAGTCTTGGTAGTACTGACCGCAGGAAAATGCTTGCAACGTACCTTCCGTGCGGTTGGCCACCACCGTGTATTCCACGCCCGTCTCGAACTCCACGCCACACATGGCGCTGTTGGAGCCCGTAGTAAGCACCACGCCGTTCACCGCGGGTCCGTGCCACACGGCATCCACTTTGAAGGCCACGGCGTTTTGGCCGTTTTCACCGCCGTCTTGCACGCCCAGCACCGTGCCGCGGAAAATCATATTGCCTTCGGCGAAAGCCGACTGCGGGTCTGCCGCCATGCAGCTGCAAGCCAGCGCTTTCTGCGCGGGCAGAGCCGTAACGGCCAGAGAGAGGAGCGAAAGAGAAACCAGGAAGCGCGCTGCACGCATGGGTGAAAAGGGGAAAGTGAATACAGTCTAACAGGTTATGCAGCCAAAGACGTTTCGGCGTTCGTGCTCTTACAAAAAACCCCCCGCGTTCGCGGGGGGTGTTTGCAATCGACCTTCGACTGAATTAGCGCGTAACCGTGATGGATGCACCCTGCTCAGCAGAAGCGGAGTACACCGTCACGCGACCCTGCGTGTCGCGGTAGATCATGTAGTTCGAGTAACCCGTTCCGGAAGCGATCTGCGGATCGCCCGGGATGGACACGATGTAGGAACCCGTGAGCACCAAGAGCGAGACACCGTTGGCCGTGGCACAAGCGGAACCCGAGATGGTGGCGCGGCACACCTGCTTGGCGGCCGTGGAACCGGTGGGGATGCCGGAAGGCAACGTACCGTTGTTGTCGATTGCGTACTGGTATACGGCGTTCAACACGGTGTTGACGTCGGAGCGGCGCTGCGCGTTGCGAGCGTCACCCAACTGCTTCGTGGGGTTGATGGCCACGATAACGATGGACGCCAAGATGGCGATAATACCGATGACGAGGAGAAGTTCGATGAGCGTGAAGCCCCGGCGAACCTTCCTCAACAGGGAGGAGGTAATCATAGAAAGAAGGGAGAAAAAAAGAATGAAGGGACACGACGGAAAATCCCGCGCGTGTCTTGAGGAGGTCATCATACAAAAAAACACCCCTCCTTGAGGAGGGGTGCTTCGTATATTGCGCTTTACAAATTAGCGCGTAACCGTGATGGATGCACCCTGCTCAGCAGAAGCGGAGTACACCG
>CAZWVP010000050.1:0-3395 GCA_964636635.1 uncultured Candidatus Peribacteria bacterium | reverse complement strand
CGAACCTTCCTCAACAGGGAGGAGGTAATCATAGAAAGAAGGGAGAAAAAAAGAAGAAAGGTGTTTCGAAGACAGAGCTTCAAAACGTGGATCTCATTGTACAAAATTTGTTTTCATCCGTGAAAAATCCGCGTTGACACAATAACGAAACCTTAATCTTCTATTTCACAGACGAACTCCGTGTAGGGAATGCAGGTGTCGCCGTTTATGCACACTTGCCACACGAACGTTCCCGAGCCGCTGCTGTCGCAATAGGGGGTAATGCAGCCGCAATCATCGCCTGAAAATTCGTCGTGCGGGTTCACGTTGAACACCGCGTCGAAGTCGGCGCTGTAGGTGAGGGGTTGGTGCAGACGAATAACGCGACGCACACCCAGAGCCACTGCCACGCTGTTGCGGTTTTCCCCCGAGGACGTGTTGTCCACCGTAAAGTGCGTGATGCCCACGAGCGACGAATTGAGAATGCGGCGCGAACGCCCTTGCACCATCACCAGCGAGCCGCTGTCCACCCCGATGACGGTGGGATTGGTGTCGGCATCGGCCGTTTGAATGGCAAGAATGCGTCCCGTACCGCCCATGGGCGGGTAGAGAATGCGTTCGCCATGCCGCACTTCCTTGCTGAGCAGTTGCAGAATTTGCGCGCCGTTTTGTTCCACGAGCGCAATGGCGTCTTGGCGCTGGCGCGACTCCGTGCTGTTGAATAAAAGCGGCAGAATGGTGCCCGACATCATGGCCATCAAGGTGATGAACAAGATGAGTTCCACCATGGTGACGCCGGCCCGATGAGAAAAGCGAAGAGGTTTCATAGCTAGCGGCCGTTGGCCAAGGTTTGAATTTCGGTGAGCGTGAGCACGCGGTTATATACGCGCACGTCATCCACTTTACCGTTGATGTTCACGGAGTTGCTGCCGCAACGGCCTATTTCAAAGTTTTCCCCTTTTTCCAGCGAGTCGTAGTTCGTTCCGGCCGTGCCCGCCACGCCGTTCACGTACACGTTTATGGCTCCCGTGGTGTGGTTGTACGTGCCGGCGTAGTGCGTCCAGGTGGTGACGCTGGGAATGGCGCGTGAGGCGTAGTTGTTGGAAATGCGTTCCACGAAGAAGCGAATGGCGCCGCCGTAATAGTAGAAGCCGTACCCCTTGTTGCCCGAGGTGCCGTTGGTTTTGCACACCATGCCGTCGTAGTTGGCGGGGGTCACGTCGTTCTTCCACCAAAACGACACCGTCATGGCGTTGGGCATAAGTGCGGAGTTGTTCGTCATTCGCACGTAATCGTTGCTGCCGTCGAAGTCGCGCGCGGCCACGTTGCTGAACGTGAGCGGAGCCAGCGATGACGTAATGACCGTGGCGCCACTTTGCGGGTCGCCGTCGTAACTGCTGGCGCCTTCATCCACTGCATCATCATCTTCGTCGGTTTCATCCAGTTTCCAGTAGGAAACGTAGTCCGTGGGGCCGGGGGCTTCCACGGCGCAGGCGCTGCTGCAGCCGTCTAGGTTCGTGCCGTTGCCGTCGTCGCAGGCTTCGCCGCCGGTGGCGTTCAACGTGCCGTCGCCGCATGTGCGCGCGGTGCAGTCGCTGTCGCAGGATGCGCTTTCGGCGCCGTCGTCGCAGGTTTCACCCAGCCCCGCTTGTATGACGGAATCGCCGCAGTACTCCACTTCGCATATGCTGCTGCAGCCGTCGCCGTCACTTGTGCCGCCGTCATCGCACTCTTCGCCCAGCTGTATGTCGTTGTCGCCGCACACGGCTTCTTCGTATTCGCTGCACGACGTTATGTCTTGCACTTCTTGCCACGAGCTGATGCGCGTGTCGGGCAGAACGCGACTCACGACTATTTCCATGCGGCGCACGGTGAAGTTGCCGAAGAGTGCTTCCGTACAAACGGTACGATTGTCGTTTCCGCCGCCCATCACGGGGTAAATGGTGCAGTCCATGTTGCCGTATACGAGACTGCCCGTGGAACCAATGTACCCGTACGGCAGGGAAATGCTTTCGTTGCCGCGGTACTCCAAATTGCTGCGCAAACGCGTGAGGGCCAGTTCCGCGCACGAGCCCGCTCCGGCATAGGCTTGCGTGGAAAGCTGCAAAGCGAAGGCGTTGCGTTCCACGCCTATGCCCAGAAGAATGATGGCCACGGCCGAAGCGGATGCCACGGTGCCCACGGTGAGCACCATGAGCAGAAGCATGTAGCCGCGTTTGGAACGAAAGAGGTTCATGGGTTTACAGGAGGCAGCCCGTGGCGCTGTTGGGGGTATACACGTACACGCCCGATTCCGTGGCCATGTACAGGCGGTCGTTGTACAAATCGTATTCTATGGCGCGTCCGGCCCCCGTGGTGGTGTTGCCGGTGGCGAGCTGGGTCATGGTGGTGTTGCGCGCGTTCATGATCATGAGTTCTTTCGTGCTGTCGCTGGAAGCGAGGAATTGGTAGCAACCGATGCCGTCGCGTGCCATGGCGTTCACGTTGGCGGTGACGCCGTAACCGTATTTGCGCGTGGGGTTGGTGTCGGGCAAGCCGCTGCCCGTGGCACTCACCAAAATGTATTCGTCTTCGCCGCTGGTGTCTTTCACGAAGAAGTACCCCGTGCCGGTTTTGTTCATGCCGTTCACGGCCGTGGAGCCGGCGTCGAACGAAGACGAGAGGAAGGGGTTCGCAGGATCACTGAAGTCCACCATTTGCAGTTCACTCGTGGCCGACGTGGCCACGTAGGCGATGGAATCTTCGAGGTAGATGTCTTCCACGTTCGGGTCGCTCGTCAGGTTGAGCGAACCCAGCAGCACGAAACCGCTGCCGGCGAGGTTTTGGATGTTGAAGAAGTACAACTCGTGTTGGCCGGCATGACTGGTGGCGCTCGCCACCAATATGGAGCCGGCGTTCTTCAATATGCGGCCGCGGCCGTTGCCGCCGGGCAGGTCGTACGTGGCGATGGCGGGAGTGCCTATGCCGAGAGACGTGGGATCTTCGATGTCGTACGCACGCAAATCGTCTCCGCCGGACACATCGTTTATCGCCATGATCAACTTGTTGTCGTACGCCGCCAAGCCGTACGTGTCGTAGGTGGTGCTGAAGGCGCTGGAAACGCGTGTCGGGCTCGCGGGGTTCGAAATATCCAGAATGTACAAACCGTCTCCGTACGAGCCGCTGTCCAAACTGGAAACGTAGGCGTAGTTGCCGTACGTCACGATGTCGTTGAAGTTCACTTGCTTGCCTGCGGTAAAGCTGCCGGCTTGCGTGGGACTGGCCCAGTTGCGCGTGCCGCGCGGCGTTCGCCAGTCACCGAGCAACATGGAAATGACCGTCGCACCCGAACGGAAGTAGCCTTGTTTCCATTTCGTTTGGGCCGTCACGCGGCGGAAGTTGCTGCCCGAAGCGGTTATTTTCACTTGCGTCGTGAA
>CAZWVP010000049.1:0-8772 GCA_964636635.1 uncultured Candidatus Peribacteria bacterium | reverse complement strand
CGAGGGAAGAACAGGGGCAGTGAAAGCACCGCCGTGCATAAGGTGGCCAGAAGCGCGCCCCACAGAAGCGGTCTGCCGATGAACGGGGCGACGGCTCGGGCGATGGGCGTGAAGGGCGGTTCGCCCGCCAGCACCCAACCCAAGACCAGCCATGGCACCGTGCCGCAGAGTACGACGACAGGGTGCAACACGTTCACGCGTCGCAGGCGCAGCATTCTGCGCACCACGTTCAACAGGCCCATGCCGAGCAGCGAGACGAGCGCGGCTACCGGGCCTGCGGCCCAAGCACCCAAACTGACCCAGCGTACGATTTCGGCATTCCCCACCGCTTCACCGTCGGGTTGCAGCAGCGCGTAGGCGCCGGCGGTGCCGGCGGCCAGAACGAGGCAGACGAAGAAGGGGAACCAACCGGAGGAGAGGAAGCGGCGCATAGATTCGTCGCCCACACTAGCGTTGTTGAGAAGGTTATGCAAAGCGCGCTTGTCATCACGCTTTCCTTAACGTGCTCTTAATACGGGTGCCGTAGATTCACCTCCGACCCTGCGCTACACTGCGCCCGAATTTCTTCAGTTTTTTCTCCCCATTTTCATGTCAGTCGATTCTCACAAGCATGTATTCAAGCCCTTCGCCGCCGCCACGGTGGCAGGTTTCCTGTTGGTAGGTTGCTCCTCCACGCCCGCCGCACCGACTCCGAATGAGCCCGTTCCCTCCGAGAACAACAAGCCCGTCGACGTTCGTGTGGACATGGACGATGACGGCGACGAGGTCATGGATGACGACGGTGACGAGCGCATGGCTCCGTCTTCCGCTGCCGCCATGGAGAAGAAGCCCGAAGACGCCATGATGGCCAAGACGTACGCCGACGGCACCTACACCGCCGACGGTACGTACAAGTCGCCCGCGGGCTCCGAAGAGGTGACGATCGGCGTCACGCTGAAAGCCGGAGTGGTGACGGCGGTCGAATACACGCCGGAGGCAGTGAACCCGAAGAGCGACATGTTCCAGGACAAATTCAAAGAGGGCTTGTCCGCACAGGTAGTCGGCAAGTCCATCGACAGCATTTCGCTGACGGTCGTGAACGGTTCGTCTCTCACGCCCATGGGTTTCATGGACGCGTTGGAGAAAATCAAACTCGAGGCCGCGGCCAAGGCGTAAGTCTTCGTTCCCGGAACGTACGAAAGAATGCGGGTTTCCCCCGCATTTTTTTAAAACAGCTCCGCGTGGAACCCTTCGGAACGTCGTACGGTGTACGAGGCGTTCACCATGCAATACTCGAACGCGAAATGCTCCCGCAGACGCTCGGGTTCGGTGAGAAACAGACACGTGGCCAAGGCGTCGGCCACGGCCGCCGATTCCGCCAACACCCAAGTGCCGAGAATGTCTTCGGGTGAGGCCCACGTTTGCGGGTTGATGATGTGATGGTGCTTGCCCCAACGTCTCCGGTTGCTGCCCGAGGCGCACAGGCAGCCTGCTTTCATTTCCAGCACGCCTATCACCTTGCTCGGGTCTTCGGGGTGTTCCAGACCGGCGCGGATGCTTTCGCCGTCGCCGCTGTAATACATATCGCCGCTGCCGTTGACGAGAAAGCGACGCAGACCGCGTTGCTTGAGCAGGGCGGCGATGACGTCGACGAAGTAGCCTTTGCCGAGCGCGCCCAAGTCTATGAGTGCCGGGGCGCGCAGTTCCACGTGGGTGTCATCCGCTATGCGCAGCGTTTCTTGGAAATCGGGTACGGGGCGAACGGCGGCTTGTTCGCGCAGCGAGTAGTCTTTGTCGTACCCCAAATCGCTCAAGGCAAAACCGATGAGCGGATTGCATTGTTTGTCCGTGGCGACGGAAAGTTTTTCGTACAGGCGCAGCATGCGCACCAAATCGGCAGGCACTTTCGTGATGCCCGGCTTTCTGGCCATGTCCCACACCAGCGACGTGGTTTTGAAGCGGGAAAACGTGTTGTCGAACTTCGCGGAGTTGCGGATGACGGTGTTTTCCAGTTCCGCCATCACGCCGGTGGACACGTCGTCCCACACGGTCACTTCCCACTGCGTGCCCATGGATGCGTACGCGAATTTCTGCGGCATGCACAAAGGGTAGCGCATACTCGCCGCGATTGTCTCTTCGTTTGAAACCCGTTAGGGTGCGAATATGAAACATGTCCTCAAGAAGTACGCGCATCGCATAGTGGCTTTCTCGCTTTTTGCCGCCGTGCTCGGTTGCGCGTGGGACATTTGGTGGCACGTGGCCATGGGCCGCGACTCCAATTGGGAGCCGCCGCACTTGTTCGTGTACGCCTGCATTGCCTTGGCCATAGGCACGACGTTTCAGGAATGGCACGAAACGCGCAGTCGCATGTGGCGCAGGTTGCTTGTAACGTTGGCCGCCGTGCCGTTTGCGGCCGCCTTTGACCAAGTGTGGCATGACGTGTTCGGTTCCGAGGACATTACGCACCCGCTCATCGTGCTCAGTCCGCCGCACATCGTGTTGGTCAGCTTTCTCATAGCGAGCGCACTGCTCACGCTGCCGCTTTTGCACCACGACCGCGACGCTCGTGCGCAGGAATTTTTCGGGGCTCTGCTCTTCGGTACGGTGTTCACGCTGGCGATGTTCTTCACCGTGCCGTTTCACCCCACGTCCTACGGGTTCGCCGTTCTCGGCTTCGCCGGGGCGGGGGTGGTGGCGTACGCCTTCGTGCTGGCTTTGCTCGGCGCGGCGGATTGGCGACAAACCTTCGCCGGAGCCACGCTGGCCACCATCGTGTTCTTGCTGTTTTACAACATCTCTTTCGGTCGTTCCGACATCGGGGAGATGATCGAAGTGAATCCGCACAATCTGCCGCCCATTTGGCTGCATGCCTTCGCGTGCTTGGCCGCCGCGGGCTGGACGGACATATCGCGCGCCGTGCCGCTGTGGTTGCGCGGAGGCGTGGCGGGGTTGCTTTTCGGTTTCATACACTTCGTCTTCCTGTCCGCGTTTTCTCCGCCGGAATTTCGGTACGGCATGGATGCGGCCGGCGTGGCGGTGGCGTCCTGCGCCTGCGGCGGCGCGTTGGCCGGCGCGGTCATGGGACGGCTGCGCGGTCACGTTCATCATTTGGCGAGGCACTGAAGATTGCCGTTATTCTCCTAGGCGTTTGCCGAAACGGGGACTACGGTGCTTGCGGACGGTGGAAATTCGCAGACTCTGCTATCCGTTTATTTTTCTACCTCCAAGTGTTATGACAACCGGTACCATCAAAACGAAGACCGACAAGGGCTTCGGATTCATTACGGTCGAAGGCTCCGACGACGTCTTCTTCCACAACAGCGAATGCAACGGCCAGTACGACAATTTGTCCGTAGGTCAGCAAGTGCAGTTCGAACTGCAGCAGGGCGAAAAGGGTCCCAAAGCGACGAACGTGGTGGCTTTGGCCGCCTAAGACGATTCACGCAACTACGCGCTCCCGCATCTGCGATGCGGGGGCGTTTTTTTTAAGACACTACTTCTTTTTTTCACTCTTGGCCTTCAGGTGGTCGTACGTGCGGTAGTACGTGTCGCCGACGGTGCCGATGAACCCGAGGGCCGCTCGTCCGAGTCGTTCGGCTTTTTTGGCCAAAGCGGCCGTGCCTTCCGGCTCTTTTTCGTCGATGATCTTCTCTTCCGTGTCCGCTTCTTTCAATTTGCGCACGCCCCACGCCACCAACGAATCGATCATGTGCTGGATGATGGCGGCGTTTTTGCCGATGAAGGCGGCCGCGGTGCGTTTCTTCGTCATGCGCTGAGTGTAGCACGCTTGCGCCTGCTAGAATATGCGCAATGTCCGTTCCGGAGCACCGCCTCGTTCGTTCACGGCGAAAAACCATCGGGTTGCAAATAGCGCCCGACGCCACGCTCGTGGTGCGCGCACCTTTGCGCGCCACCAATGCCGCCATTGAGGCCGTGCTGCGCCAGCACTTGGACTGGGTGCTGCGCACGCAGCGAAGAGTGGCCGCCCGCCCGCGCCCGCCCGCGGTGCGCGGGGCGGCGGGGGAGACATTTCTGTACCTGGGCAACGCCTACGAAGTGCGGCTCGTGGCCAACCAAGCGAAGCCTCTCGTGTTTCAAGACGGCTTTTTGCTGCGCGAACGCGATAGCACGAAGGGAAAAAAGCTTTTGGAAGCGTGGTACAGGCAAACGGCCCGAGAGGTGCTGACGCAAAGAGTGCGGCTGTACGCCGCCGCGGACGAACGTTTTCGCGTGAAGGCGCTGCGCATTTCCGGCGCACGCACCCGCTGGGGTTCCTGCAGCACCCGCGGCAACGTCAACTTCAGCTGGCGCTTGTTGCAGGCACCTCTGCGTGTGATTGATTACGTGGTGGTGCACGAACTGGCGCATTTGGTGCATCACAACCATTCGGCGGCGTTTTGGTCTTTGGTGGAAAGCATCATGCCCGGGTATCGCGAACAGAAAGACTGGCTCAAGGAACACGGACACGTGTTGCATTGGTAATCAGGCCATCGCCATCTCCGCGCTCGACTCAGCGTGCGTATGCTCTTGGACATACGGGTGGTGCTTGTCCAAGAAATCGAGTGAGCTGCTGAATTGTTGCGTAACATCGGCGTCCAGCCATTCAATGCGAATCACCTGGCACAAAATCGCCTTCGTCCAAGAGCGGACGTCGGAGAGTTTCTGCCACTGGTCCGCGGGCAGGCTTTCCACCTTGCTTGCCTCCACCACTTGCCGAATGCAGGCGGAAAATTCCGTTTGCAAAACGGACAATCTTTCGCGTTCAGCGGCTTCCAGAGCGGGCAGACGCTTGGCGAGACTCAGGTATTCCTCACCGTTTTTCTTGATGCAGAATTGCATGGGTGGATGCTACTCATGTTGTTTTTTTGTGCAACAGTTTTCTCGAGATTTTTGCTGGTATGATGGTCCAATGAAAAGAGGGGTGCTCTACATAGCGGCATTGTTCACCATATCGGCTGGAGTGTGTTTTCTTTACTGGACGCAATTGCCGTGCTCTTTGAGTGTGCCGCTGCGCGTGGGCGACATAGACCCGCACTATGGCATTTCGCAGGAACAGCTTCTGGATGCCATGGCCGACGCGGCGGACATTTGGGAGAGCATCGTCGGGCGGCAGCTCTTTTCCCTCACCGTCAGCGGCGGCATTCCCGTGCATTTGGTGTACGACACCCGTCAGAAAGATTTTGAACGCTTGGAAGTTCTGGATGAAACCATCGCCGACGGCAAAGCCGAGCGCGAACGTATTCTGGCCGAACATGCGACCCTGACCGCGCAGCACGAGGCCCTGTTGGATTCCATCGAGAGCCGCTTGCTCACTCTGCAGAAGCGTCGGAATTTGTACGAAGCGGGCGTGAAGGCGCTGAATGCCGCCGGCGGCGGCACGCCGCAGGAAGTGGAAAAATTCGCCGCCGAACGCCAGGCGTTGCAAACGGAAGCTGCGGCTCTGAAAGCCGAACAGGAGCGTTTGGAGAACATGGAAACCCGCCTGTCCGCTTTGGCGAAAGCCGAGCATGAACTGGTGCCGAAAATCAATTCGGTGGTGACGAGCTTCAACGACGTGGCGGACGAACACGGCGACGAATTCCAAGACGGCTTATACGTTTCCGGCGCGGGCGGCAGTCGCATCTTGCTTTTCATTTACGAAGACCACTCCCAGCTGGTGCGCTTGCTGGCTCATGAAATGGGCCACGCGCTGGGGTTGCCGCACATCGACGATCACGACGCCATCATGAATGCCGTGAACCATTCGCAAATACCCGTGCCGAGCCAAGGCGATACGGACTTGATTCTCGGGCACTGCCGCACTTCCTCCTACTGGCGGGATTTGGCACGCATGTACCTGCCTTTCTTGGTGGCCGACAATCTCTCCAAGGCGTAACGCAGGGCGGTTCGCGGCATGTGCGCCGCATGCGCATCCAAAAACGAGAGCAGGGCCTTTTCGTCTTTTTTCCCCATTTCTCGCAGCATCCAACCCGTGGCTTTATGGAGCAGAGGGTGCGGATGCGTGAGCAGCATTTCGGCGATGCGCACGGTTTGTGCATACTTCCCGCGACGAATGCCGTAGTGCGTGGCCACCATGGCGATGCGGTTTTCCCACACGTTCGACGAACGGACGAGCGTGGTGAGCAGCGAAAAGTCGCCGCGCTCGTGCAACGTGCCGCCCACGATGTCCGCGGCGGAACTGTCCACCAAATCCCAGTTGTTCACGTATTTCGTGTGTCGCAAGTACAACGCGAGCAGGGCCTCACGCTTCGCCGCCGTTTTCGCCGTGCGCCACTGCGCCACCAAAATGAGCAGCGCGGCCAAGCGCGCTTCGTGCCACGGGTTTTTCAGGAGCGTGCGCACGTCGGCGAGGGGCAAGTCGACGAATGCGGCCATACTCTCACGCACTTGCGGCACGGTGAGCCCCAAGAAGCGGTCGCCTTCGCCGTAGCCGCCGGGTTTTGCCTGCAAATACATCGCGCTCATTTTCGCTCGGGCGGGGTTTTTCTTCGCCTGCAATGCTCGTAACAAGTCTTTGGCTGAGTGCGTGCGCATGAGCTTCGAGAGTGTATCATGCGGGCGTGCCACCATTAGAACTTCTCTGGAGCGTGTTTCGGGCGGTGACGGCTTTGCTGCTGCTGTTTCATATCGTTTTTGTTTTGGCGTTGTTCGTACGTCGCAACGACATCGTCGACGCCGTGTGGGGCATAGGCTTCGTCGTCATTGCGGCTGTCACGTTCCCCGTCGAGCGTGCGGGCATACTGCAGTGGGCGGTGGCGACGATGACCTGCCTGTGGGCGGTGCGTTTGTCGGCGTACATTCTGTATCGCACGCACGGGCAACCAGAAGATTATCGTTACCGGCAATGGCGCGAACAATGGGGGAAGTGGTGGCCCTTGTACACCTACGTGTACGTGTTTTTGCTGCAAGGGGCGCTCATGCCGTTCGTGGCCTTGCCTATCATCGTCGCGAATTCCGCTTTGGTGAACCCGGTGTGGACCGCATCTTGGCCGCTTGTCGTCGGTGCGGCTCTCTGGACAATCGGGTTTGTCTGCGAAGCCGCGGCCGACTGGCAAATGACGATGTTTCGTAAAAACCGACAGCCGGGGCACATTCTCTCCACGGGACTCTGGCGCTATTCGCGGCACCCGAATTACTTCGGTGAGTCGCTCATGTGGTGGGGCATGGCTGCGGCCGTCTGCGGCCACAGCTTCGCGGTCGGCGGCGAGTTGGCCGCGTGGTCCATGCTGGCGTTCGCGGGTCCCGCGCTCATTACGTTTTTGTTGCTTCGCGTTTCGGGCGTGCCGCTTCTGGAGCGCAAGTACAAGCAAAATCCGGCGTACCAAGAATACGTGCGTCATACGTCCGCGTTCATACCGTGGTTTCCCAAGCGCTGAACATGCGGTCCGTGTTTCTCTTCCGGCGCGACTTGCGACTGGCCGACAACACCGGCTTGCTTCGCGCCTGCGCGGAGTCGGAGGAGGTGATTCCGTGTTTCGTTCTGGACCCGCGCCAGTGCGATGCGGGAGAAAACCCGTACGCCGGTTTGCCGGCTCTGTCTTTTTTGCGTAACTCTCTGCGCGAACTCGACGATGCTTTTGCCGAGTTCGGCACGCGTTTGCACGTTTTGTACGGGCAAGCGGAAGCGGTTCTGCCCGCGTTTGCCGTACAAGCCGGGGCGCAAGCGGTGTTTCTGAACCGCGATTACACGCCGTTCTCGCGCCTGCGTGACGAACGCCTCGCGGCCGCTTGCGCGGCGGTGAACGTGCGCGTGCATGCTTCCGACGACGCGCTCTTGTGTCCGCCGGAAGACGTACATAAAGCCGACGGTACGCCGTACACGGTCTTCACGCCGTTTTTCAAAGCGGCGTCGCGCCTGTCCGTGCGCCCGCCCCGCCCCGCCCCTGCCGGTCGTTTCGCGACGGCAACGGCGGGAAATTTGTTACCGCGCGAAGACGTGGAACAGTTGCTTCCCGCGAGCTTGTCGCAGTACGCCCTGCAGGGCGGCAGACGCGAAGGGGAGAGGTTGCTGGCGCACGTACCGTCGCTCGCACGGTACGCCGAAGAGAGAAACACCCCCGCGTTGCCCGGCACTTCCCGGCTGGCCGCACACCACAAGTTCGGCACGGTTTCCGTCCGCGAAACTCTGGCCGCCGTGCTGTCCGCCCACGGCCCGGAGCACGGATTGATCGCGGAATTGTACTGGCGCGATTTTTTCACGCACATCGCGTGGCATTTCCCGCGCGTGTTCGGCCATGCGTTCAAGCAGCAGTACGACCGTTTGCCGTGGTCCGAAAGCGACGAGGCGTTCAAAGCCTGGCGTTTCGGCACGACGGGTTTTCCCATCGTGGATGCGGGCATGCGTGAGCTTATGCAGAGCGGCACCATGCATAACCGCGTGCGCATGATTGCCGCTTCGTTTCTGGTGAAAGACTTGCACTTGGATTGGCGTTGGGGCGAACGGTACTTCGCGCAGCATTTGCTGGATTACGACCCCGCCGTGAACAACGGCAACTGGCAGTGGGCGGCTTCCACGGGGTGCGATGCCCAGCCGTACTTCCGTATTTTCAATCCGTGGTTACAGCAGAAAAAGTTCGATCCCGACTGCGTCTACATCAAGCGCTGGGTGCCGGAACTGGCCGCGTTGGAACCCAAGCATATTCACGCGCTCGGCGAACCGAATCTGTTTGCGCCCGCAGGCTACCCCGCGCCCATCGTGGACCACTCGGTGGCGGCGGCGCAGGCAAAAATGATGTTTAAAGTAGCAAGTAGCAAGTAGCAAGTAGCAAGTAGCAAGTAGCAAGTAGCAAGTAG
>CAZWVP010000048.1:0-9056 GCA_964636635.1 uncultured Candidatus Peribacteria bacterium | reverse complement strand
CACCTCCCGCCGCCCCTGCTGCACCTGTCTCTCCCGCACCGGTAGCTCCCGCCGCCCCCGGTGTCGCACCTCCCGCCGCCCCTGCTGCACCTGTCGCTCCCGCTCCGGTGGCTCCCACTGCCCCCAGGGCCGCACCTGCCACCGGACCTGCATCATCTCCTGCGCCCGCTCCTGCCTCTCCGGCCGGGCCTCCTCGCTCCGCCCCAGTTGCTCCCGCCGCCCCCTCGGCAGGACCTCGCTTTTCGCCGGATCGTCTTTGGCTAAAAGGCAAAGATTATCAACTCAAGACGAATGCCGACGGTTCGTTTTCCATAAATGGAATAAAGTGGAAATTCGTCGGTATGGATGCCTTCTCTTCGGCAAGGGCGACATTTTCCGTAAAAGAGTTGAAGGCGAACCCCGACGGTTCGCTTGCACTGAAGATTTGGGTCGACAAACCCGCCGGTTGGACGGATAGCCTGGAGAGTCATGTTATTCCCAAGGCCACCTTGGAAACGTACCAAAGTAAGTTTGATGCCAAAACGGCGATTGCGCTCAAAGTGCCGGTTGGCCCCGACACGTACAATTTGGAAATTCAGCCCCAATAACGCCAGTATAGCTTATTGATTTTGAATGATTGTTTACACATACGCACATACCATTGACCGGGTGCGTCTTGCGAACACACCCGGTCTTTTTAGCTGCTCCCGCAGTCCGATAGTTACGGAGTTGCGGGGGCGGCATGGACTTCAACGATCCGGCTGGTGGGGGGGTCGGTCTGGTTTTGGAACCAGATGCTCGCCGATTTTCCCGACGAGAGGGCGTAGCTTCCGGGTTTCAACACCGCTTTAGGTTGTCCGTCAATGATACCGACGATCTCACAGCCCTCGACAGGCTCTTTGATCGTGATGCCATCGGCGGTCACCTCGTAGTGCTGACCCTGAACCGGCGCTTCGGGCTTGCTAAGGACCTTTTGCACCTCGTTCCGGACAGACGTGTCCGGTATGGCAAGGTACGTGAGGACACCCACGCAAATCCCAAACCCCAACCCGGCGAAGATTTCCGCGATACGGTTGTTATAGTAGAGAGCAAACACTGCCCCCGTAATAGCACCCGCAACCAACAGAATCATCACCAACCAAACTAGAAAGAACATGGCCAAACTCCTGCAACTGAACTGGTGGACTGTAAAGGAACAACTATATATATTATACAATAAATACAATATAAGTAAATACACTATCAACCCAATTACCACAAGGTGCTACACGCACAGCGCAAGTACTCTTTTGGCTTCATTGTAGGCATTTTTGGCGTTTGCGAGTCGGGCGGTAGTGGTGAACTTCAGTCCGCAGTACCTAGCCATGTTTTTGTAGGAGTAGCCGCTAAATTCACTCATCAGGTCGCGAATATAACGAAGTCTCGGCTCAAGCACGTTTATGCGTATGTCTTTGAGTGAGGCATCCGTACCGCCTCTCATGGCCCGCAGCACGGCTTCGGCTTGCCGCGTGAAGCGCAGGCTGTCCACCATCGTGTCATCGTACATTTGTGCCAGTTCCATGAGGCGTCCGGCATCGCGCGTGTTGCAGAGTGCGTCGCGGGCGGCGGCCAGGTGTTGAGAAGAGGTAATGAGATTGTGGAACATTTCCAGTGCCGGCACGGCGGCTTCGTATACGTCTTGCTCCTCGGCCGGAATGCGGGCCAGAAGACGATCTCGGTTTTCGTTGCTCAAACGGTGATGATCGTCCGGAGACTCCGGGCGCACCGCGCCGTACGTCAGCTCATCACCGGCTTCTTGCAGGCGGGCGCTGATGCTTTTGGTGTTCCAAGAGCGCGGCGTTTCCGTATTCCACCACTCCACCGCCGCATTGACGCGGGGGGCTCCGTGTCTTGCCCAAAAGCGCGGTACGTGAGTGGCAATCCACGTTTTCACACGATTCCACTTTGGAGACACGTTGCGCATCCACCATGCCTTTGTCACGGTCGCTCCATGGGCAATTTTCTGCCCTGCTTCCTGCGCTTCTCTTTCCAGTCGCGCCACGAATTCCTCGTTTTCCCTGCGCCTTTCACCCGTGCCGCCAAACGCGTTTAGCATGCGGTTTCTGAATCGTTGCCAGCGTGTGGGTTCCGGCGGTGCGGCTGGGGTTTCGGGCACTTCGATTGCGGGCGTTTCCACCACCGGCTCTTGCTCAACTTCCTCTGCCGTGGGCACTTCTCCGGCCTCTTCGTTGTCTGCCGCCACCGATTCCTCGGGCATATCCAGCGGTCGCAGCGACTCGATGTCATCGGACGGGCCGGTGACGGTTTCCACGCCCTCTACGACTTCGCTCATGGGTTCCGATGCTTCCGGCAGGACATCCGCTACGATTTCGGCCTGCGGAGCCATGACAATTTCCGGTTCATGCTGCACCCATTCGACTGGCGCCGGTTCGGGGGCGGGGAGGGGAATGTCTTCCAAGTTCGTCGGGTCCGTACGCACGATGTGTTCTTGGCTCGTAAGATCCACGTTTTCATTCGTTCCTCTATCCATGGGCTCTTCTTGTTTCGCTTCTGCAATCACCCCTCCCGGCTGCGCTCCGGAATCCCCCCGCAGCGTCACTTCCACCTCGCGACGCGTTTCGGAAGCGGGGATGGACAGGCGGAAGTTAATGGCGTCATCACGCACTTTTTCCAAGTACTTGGTTTGGCCGTCATTGCCGCTTTCGCGGTAGACGCCGTCTCTGCCCGGCAGGGCATAAAACGATTCGCTGGCCAAAGGATCGTTTTGGGGGTTGGTGTTTGTCATCCAGACAGTATACCAAATTTTTGCTTTGGACGGAAGACCCCTATACTCTGCCGAGCAACATGGCGAGCCTCATTCTCAGCGACGGAACGGTTTACACGGGCGAGGCGTTCGGCGCGTCGAAAGACACCGACGGCGAGGTGGTGTTTTCCACGGGCATGGCCGGGTACCCCGAAAGCCTCACGGACCCCAGTTTCCGAGGGCAAATACTCGTCTTCACGTTCCCGCTCATCGGCAACTACGGCGTGCCGAGCTTGGAGTTGAACGAACACGGTTTCAGCAAATTCTTCGAAAGCGAAGCGCCGCACGTGCGCGGTGTCATCGTTTCCCAGCTTTCCGAGCAACACAGTCACCATCAGGCGGTGAGTTCGTTGCACAACTTCCTCGAGCACTTCGGCATTCCCGGCATCACGGGCATAGACACCCGTGCGCTCACCAAGAAACTGCGTGAGCACGGCGTCATGCTCGGTGCCATCAGTCAGAAAAACTTGCCCGAAAGCGGTGCCAAGGCTCCCACGGTGGCCGACCCCAACTTGTTGAACCTCGTGGCCGAAGTGAGTTGCGATGCCGTGCGTACGTACGAACCGGAGGGGGTCGTTTCCAAAACCATCGTCGCGTTCGACTGCGGCATGAAACGAAACATCATCCGTTCGTTCCTCAAGCGCGGCGTGCGTGTGCACCGCGTACCGTGGAATTTCGATCTCTCGAAGAGCGACCTGCAGTACGATGCGGTGTTCATCAGCAACGGTCCCGGCGATCCTAAAATGTGCAAAGAGACCATCGCGCAAATCAAGTGGTCCGTGGAGAAGGGCATACCCACCTTCGGCATCTGTCTCGGCAACCAGCTCATGGCTCTGGCAATGGGCGGCGACACCTACAAGCTCAAGTACGGGCATCGCGGTTGCAACCAGCCCGCCATCATGATTCAAGACGACGGCAGTGAAAAGCGCTGTCTCATCACGTCGCAGAACCACGGTTTCGCCGTGGATGCCAAGACTCTGCCCAAAGGCTGGCGTGTGTGGTTTAAAAACGGAAATGACGGCACCGTGGAGGGCATTCGTCATGAGTCGGGCAAATTCATGGCCGTGCAGTTTCACCCCGAGGCCACGCCGGGTCCCGAAGATGCAGATTTCCTGTTCGACGAGTTTCTGACGAGCTTATAGCAGATAGCAAGTAGCTTGTAGCTGGGCAGTTTCGCTTAGCCTCGGATTGTCTTAACGGTTGCGCTGAGCATTTTACTGATTTCTTCTGTTTGTAAAATGAGCGAGTTGGATTTTTCTACATCGATGAACGCTAGCGATGTGGAAATACGAATTTGTGTTTCCAATTCCGCACAAGATCCCATGGCAATGGAAAGAAAGTGTGCATATTCATTTTCCGATGTCCGTCGATTTCCTTCTGCGATGTTTGACGGAACCGAAACAGCACTGCGACGCATTTGTGAAGTGAGTCCGTACATTTCTTCTTTGGGAAAATGTCGTGTTTCTTCATACACGTCTTTTGTAAGTTGCATGCTCTTTTGCCAAACTTGCAGATGAGTAAAGGGGGTTCGAACCATGACAAAAAAATATCGTAGGTAAGCGGCAGAAATTCATTTCTTCAACTACGTACTTTTTTTGCAACCGTTTGTTTTGTGAGCAAGTGTAAAACAAGGTTCTGCAAGTGAGAAGAACAGCTCACTATAGCTACCGGCTACAAGCTACACGCTACTTGCTACCCACTCGTCAAATAAACGCCTCCGTATGAATGCGTTCTTTCGCCAGTCCGTGATTTAGGCAGAGCTGCTTGGCCTCTTTCACCATGTCGGGGTTTCCGCAGAGGTAGACGACAGAGGTCTCGCTTAACGCGGTTGCCAAGTGCTTCAGTACGCGTCCGCTTTCGTGCCCAGGCTTCGTTTCGGGGCAACTGAGCGTGACGGTGAGTTTGCGATGGGGAAGATCGTGGAAAAGCGCATGCAGTTCGTCCAAGCAAAAAAGGTCGGCTTCGTTGCGGACTCCGAAAAGAAGATGCACGGATGTCGCGGGTTCTATGCCCTCTCTGAGCATGCTCATGAACGGAGCCAGACCGGTACCGGTGGCGACGAAGACTGCTTCGGAAGAGGGGATGGGTTTCCAGGTAAACCTCCCGATGGGTCCTTGGAAGTTCAGCGTATCGCCCGGGGCGAATTTTTCGCGAATCCAATTGCTCGCCCTGCCGCTGGGCAGGCATTTGATGATGAAGCGCAAATGCTCCTCTTGCGGTGCGGATGCGACGGAGTAGGCGCGCGTTTGAATATCGGCGGCGTTGTCGATAAGCGGGACGTCGAACAACACATACTGGCCGGCGGCGAAGGCAAAGTCGCCTGGTTTGGTGAGTGTGATTTCGTACACGTCATCGGCGATGAGTGTTTTGCTCAGCAGGGTGCTGGAAAATTTTTGCAATTTCATAACTGTTCTTCGTGTAATTTTTGCAGCGTTTTCGGGTACCACTCGCGCTCCAGCACTTGCACGCGCTCACGCAGTGATTCTACAGTGTCATCTGCGTTTATTGAACATTTTTTTTGTACGATTATTTTCCCTGTATCTACGCCTTCGTCTACGAAATGAATGGTAATTCCGGACTCCGCTTCTTTGGCCGCCAGCACCGCCGTGTGCACGTGGTCGCCGTACATGCCCTTGCCGCCGTACTTCGGCAGCAGTGCCGGGTGTACGTTCACGATGCGGCCGGGGAACGCGTTCACGAACTTGGCCGACAAAATGTGCATCCAGCCCATGAGTGCCAACAGGGCGGAGTTGTGTTCATCCAAACTCTTTACCGCCGCCGTCACTTTGGCGTCGTAGGCTTCGCGCGTTTCGTCGGGGGTTTTTTCCACCACGCAAACCGGCAAACCGGCGGCTTTCGCTTTCGCCACGCAACCGCGTTCGGGTCCGTCCGTAATCAATCCCAAACATCGTGCCTGCAACGTACCTGCGCTCATGGCATCGATGGTTGCTTGAAACGTGGTGCCGCGGGAGGAAGAGAAAACGATGAATTCCATACGTGTATATGGTATTGAGTATTTTGTATCAGGTATATCAAATTCTGACATGCAATTTTCAACATCACATACGTAATACTTCATACTTTATACCTAATACTTCACACAAACTTCCTACAACCCGTTGAACAAATCCTCACTCGGCTCTATGCCCGGCACCCAACCCTCAAAATCGCTGAGTGTGAGGCCGTGGTCGCGAATAATGGCTGCAGGCGTGCCTTCCGCGCCGTTGCCCATCACGAAATTCGCGGCCGTCGCCAACTGGTCCGCCGTCGCTTCTTGAGTCATGCGCAGCTTGCGTCCGAACAAATCTTTCTCGTCGACGCGGCTGATGATGGGGGAAAAACCGCTCACGGTCAGCGCGTAGGCCGTCACACCTTGGCGTCTGGGTTTGCAGCACGAATCGCTGATGATGACACCGATGCGCGTTCCCGAAGCTTGCTCCAACGACACGCGCACATTGCGCACGGATGCTACGGGGTCCTTCGGCCAACCGATGACATGTCCGGCTTCGACGTTCGAGCGGTCCAACCCCGCGTTCGCCGCCAGAATGGTTCCCGTCCGCAGGCCTTCGGGTCGCAGTTCACAGAGCATGGCCTGCGCGCAGCCAGGTAAAACCGTCCCGTGCAAACGATCGGTTTCTTTCAATACCGCCTCGCGAAACGCGTCGGCATCGTCAGTCAGAAGCATGGCAGCGCCTTCCGTCGTCGCCACGGCCTTGGAGGAAACCACCACGATGTCGCCGTTTTGCAAAGCACCGTTTTCCAGCAAACGAGCGGGCAAGTCGTCCCCTGCGCGGAGCGTGCCGGTGCGCAGGGGTAGAATGAGCACGATTAACGAGAAGAAGTCGAAGCGGCTGCGACCAACGGCACGCGCACTTGAGTGGTGACGATGTACGTTTCTTGCGTCAGGGTGCTGGTGAGTATATCGGCATGTGAAACACGCGCCGTCAAAAGCGAATCTACGGCGTTGATGATGGTGATGTCTTTTGATCTGCTTTCCATGCGAAAGAGCACCTCGGCTCCCGCGGGCAACGTCCAGCGCGTGAAATCCAGCGCGCTGTGTTGCGATTGCACGGCACTCAATTCCGTACCGCGCACTTCCAAACGTTTCCAGCCGGTGGGCAAACTCACGGCCGCATCGGCTGCGCTGCGGTTATGCAGCTTGACCAACGCACCGCCGCCTTTCGTGGCCACGGCTATGTCCACCACCAACGGCGCTTCATGCTCGAACGCCAGCATGGCCGGCGTGGGCGTGGCGGGTTCGGGCACGGTCGTGCCTTGGCCGATGACGGCTTGCAGCGCCAGCAGCGCGAGTACGAACATGCCGGCGATAATGACGTGTGTGCGAGATTGCACGGGATGAATGGAGATTGTCTGAAGATTGACTGGCACGACATACTATCCCAAGACAAGTCTGCTTGGCAGGGCTTTCACGGAAAAGTTGTTGAAGAGACGCGGTGATGGTATACTCTATCGATGATGGATTTTGACCCGCACACGTTGCAACTCATTCTCCAGAGAATCTGGCAGCAGATGCGCTGTCCGCAGTGCGGCCGCAAGGTGCAGGTGGACTTCAGCACCGTTCGTCTCGTGACCGACGGTTCTTTGCTTTTGCAGCTCAAATGCCACGATTGCAACGCGCACATCGTGTTGCAAGCTTCGGTTTCCGGCGTGGAGAGCGTCAGCGCCCCGCCGTACGAAAGTGATGCCAGAGTGAATGCGTCTTCTACTTTGGAAGGCGATAGTGCCGATGTGGAAAAGTTGCGTCAGCAATTGCAAACAGCCAACGGTTCGTTTGAAAAGTTGTTCAAGAAAGACCAGCAGTCGGGTCCTTCCATCGCCTAGGTATGTTGCGCAAGCTTGTTCTCATCGCGCTTATCGGAGGTGCCGTGTGGGTGGCGCAAGACCCGAAATTCGGCGTGTTCGCCTTGCTGCCTCAGTCGCTGCAAGACGTATTTACCACCGTGCGCGGCTACATGACTGCCGGCGAGGCCGCTTTGAAACAGACGCAGGAATTCGTGGGCGGGGCCGTGGAGAAGGCGGAGAAGGTGCAAGACACGCTCGATGGCATCAAGAAAGCCGCAGCCGAACGGAGCGCGGAAATAGACGAAGTGCAGAACCAGTAAAGGGTGTTGTTTCGGGTGAATGAGAAAATGCTTGATCCTCAAGCCTGTTTCGTTACAATGTGCGCACATCTTCGGACGTTTCTCCCGCGTTTCAGACGAACGCATCAGAGAAGCGGACCGCTTTCGTGCATGCAGAAGCACGAAGTAAAACGGCTCCCAGACTCAAAATTCTGCACTCCGTCGTTACTCTCTACATTTTTCTCTTCTCCTCTCATGGCTCCGTACGCTTCTCCCAAGGCCACCGCCACCGACGCGTTTGACGCAATCTCGCTTTCCATCGCCAGCCCCGAAGACGTGTTGGCTTGGTCTCGCGGCGAGGTGACGAAGCCGGAAACCGTCAACTATCGCACGCAACGTGCCGAGCCGGACGGTCTCTTCTGCGAACGTATTTTCGGACCCACCAAGAACTTCCAGTGTTTCTGCGGCAAGTACAAGGGCGTGCGTTACTCCGGAGTGGTGTGTGAGAAGTGCGGCGTGGAAGTCACGCGCAGCATCGTGCGTCGCGAGCGCCTCGGCCACATCAACTTGGCCGTGCCGGTCACGCACATTTGGTTCCTGCGCTCCACGCCTTCCCGCTTGGGTTTGCTTTTGGATTTGCCCATCAAGACGCTTGAACAAATCGTCTACTTCGCCGCGTACATCGTCATCGCCGTGGACGACACGCAGCGCACCGAGGCCGCCAAGGAATTGGACGCCGCCGTGGACCAGCGCCGCAAGCAGGTGAAGCGCGAGTACGAGGAGGCACGCGATCAGTTGAAGGAGAGCAGCGCCACCAAGGCTCAGCTCGATGCTTTGGACAAAGATCATGCCGACCGTCTTACGAGCATCAAGCAGAACCACAAAGACGCTTTGGATGATTTGAACAACTTGAAAGTGGGCTTGGTGCTCTCCGAGCTCAAGTTCCGCGAAATGAACATGAAGTTCGGTCACGTCTTCCGCGCCGGCACCGGCGCCGAGTCGCTCCGGGAAATCATGATCAGCGTCGATTTGCAGGAGCTCATCGACACGTTGCAGAAAGATCGCGAGCAGAGCACCGGTCAGAAACTCAAGAAAATCATGAAGCGCATCAAGTTGGTGAGCTCGCTTCTCAAGTCCGGCATTCGCTCCGAATGGATGATTCTCACGCGCTTGCAAGTGATTTCGCCCGACCT
>CAZWVP010000047.1:0-9094 GCA_964636635.1 uncultured Candidatus Peribacteria bacterium | reverse complement strand
CCCATCGGCGGCGGCAAAGATTCGCTCGTCACCATCGAACGACTGAAGAGCGAAGGCAAAGACATCACGTTGCTGCGCATGGGGAAGCACCCGCTCATCGATGCCTTGGTGCAAGAAACCAAACTCCCCTGCCTCACCGTGGAACGCCACTTGCCGAAAGAACTCTTCGCACTGAACGCGCAGGGAGCGCTGAACGGCCACGTGCCCATAACCACGTACCTGTCTTTTTTGGCGGTGGTATTGGCCGAGCTCTACGACTTCGATGCCGTAGTACTGAGCAGTGAGAAAAGTGCGGACGAAGGCAACGTGCGATATTTGGACGAAGAGATCAACCATCAGTGGAGCAAGAGCGCCGAAGCCGAAACGCTCATTCGTTCGTACATTCGAGACTTCATTTCCCCGGAACTCGCCTACGAAAACCCTCTGCGTGAACTGAACGAACTGCACATAGCCGAAGAGTTCTGCCGCTACCCGCAGTACTTCGACTTGTTCACCAGTTGCAACGCGAACTGGAAAATAGCAGGCACGGTGCAGAAGTCCGGCAGCGACCGCTGGTGCGGCAAATGCCCGAAATGCGCGTTTGTCTTCGCCTTATTTTCAGCCTATCTACCCAAGAAAACCTTGGTCAGCATCTTCTCCAAAAACCTCTACGCCGATGCCGCGCTGGAGCCGCTGTACCGCGAATTGCTCGGTTTGGAAGCGGTGAAGCCGTTCGAATGCGTGGGCACGCCGCAGGAAACCCGCGAAGCCATGCAACTCGCCCGTACGCGCGGTGAGTACGACCAAGACGCCGTCATGCGTCTGTTCTCCATCCTATGAAACTCAGCGATCTCAACGGCAAAACCGTCTGCATTCTCGGCTTCGGCCGCGAAGGCAAGGCCGTGCTGCAAGCCCTGGAGAAGCACGCGCCAACGGCCGAAATAGCGATTGCGGACCGCAACGCGTCTCTCGACAAAAGCGAAATGGCGTTGGCAGGGTACCCGTTGCAACTGGAAAACAAATGGCTTTCGCACCTGGAACAATTCGACGTCGTCATCAAATCACCCGGTATACCCCCCTGTGCGGAACTGGACGCGGTGGGTGCGAAGCTCACGAACTCCACGCAACTCTTCCTGGACTCCGTAAAAGACACCGGCGCGCTGGTGGTGGGTGTGACGGGTTCCAAAGGCAAGAGCACCACCTCCAGCCTCATTGCACACATTCTGAAGGCGGCCGGGAAAGACGTGCCGCTGCTCGGCAACATCGGCGTGCCCAGCATCGCGTACGTGGAGCAAGCCGCCCCCGGCAAAATTTTCGTGCTGGAAATGAGCAGCTACCAACTGGCCGACCTGACGACGAGTCCGAACGTGGCTGTCATGACCAGCTTCTTTCCCGAGCACTTGGACTACCATGGCTCGTTGGAGAAATACTACGAAGCCAAGACACATATCGCCAAGTTCCAAACGCCGAACGATACGGTGTTTTTCAACGCGCTCTTCCCCGAATGCGAACGCCTGGCCGGCATGAGCCCGGGCAAAGCCGTCCCCTTTTCCGCAGCCGATGCACCGCTTCGCATTGAAGAAACAAAACTCATCGGCACGCATAACGTGAGCAACATCGCCGCGGCCTGGAAAGTGGCGGAGTCTTTGGGAGTTTCGAAAGACGTTGCCGTCGCCGCCATCAAGACGTTCGACGGCTTGCCGCACCGCCTGCAATCGCTCGTTGTGCATCACGGCGCAGAATGGGTGGATGACG
The DNA here is from genome assembly GCA_964636635.1 of uncultured Candidatus Peribacteria bacterium. Lineage (GTDB taxonomy): Bacteria > Patescibacteriota > Gracilibacteria > Peribacterales > Peribacteraceae > CAZWVP01. The sequence goes on along the minus strand of CAZWVP010000047.1, from coordinate 7,360 downwards.
CCATTTCCACGACGCCCGAGTCCACCATCGCCGCATTGGACGCACTGGGAGACCGTGTGCGCGTCATCATGCTCGGAGGGCAAGACCGCGGCTACGACTTTGCCACACTCGGCAAACGCATCGCCGCTTCGAGCATTTCGGATGTCATTTTGTTTCCGGGCAGCGGCCCGGCCATTCGCGAAGCGATAGAGGCTGCGGGTGCAAACGTGCTGTTCCATGAGGCGAATTCGATGGCAGACGCGGTGGCGACCGCGGTACGGGCGGTCACCACCGCGGTAGATACGTGCGAATCGCACGTATCTACGGGGCGTACGCCCCCTGCCATCGTCCTCCTTTCCACCGCCTCGCCCAGTTACGGCATGTTCAAGAACTTCGAAGACAAGGGTGATCAATTTGCATCAAACATCAAAAATAAATAATTGTCCAGATATCGGGATTTCTGCTTGCGCTCGCCCGAGCACGAGAGTATTCCATGGCATCTTTCACGCACCGGATTGTGAACTTTCTTGAACACGCGCACGTCTGGCTTCCTATTCTCGGTTTCGCCGCCATCTTGGTCGGCATCCTCTCCGAGCGCGTGGACAAGGGACTTTTGGCGGGCGGTGGCGCGCTGTTGTTTTTGGCTGCGAACTTCATTGAGCCAGAGAACGTGCTCAGCGCCATCGACTTCGAAACCCTCTCCCTGCTTCTGGGCATGATGCTGCTTGTAAGCATTGCCGAAGAATCACGACTGTTCGAAATGCTCAGCCTGCAAATTCTGCGCATCACGCAGGGGCGACCGCTGGTGGTGTTCGTGCTGTTTTTGGCCAATACGCTCGTGTTATCGTCGTTTCTCAACAACGTCACCACCATTCTCATTATGGTGCCGTTGACGCTGGAAATCACGCGCGGCATCGGCCTGAAGCCGCGGCCGTTCATCATCGGCGAAATCATCTGCGCAAACATCGGCGGTTTGCTCACGCTCATCGGTGACCCGGTGAACACCATCGTGGGTTCGTACGCGCACCTGAACATGTTCGCATTCATGTGGAACATGGGCATTCCCGTTCTGTGCACGTTCGCCTGCACGGGTTTGCTGCTCTTTTCCACGCATCGCAAGCAGTTCCGCAACATCGGCGGCGACTTCATCACCGTGTTGCACAACCTGCTCGTCATGCGGGTCATCGAACGCAAGTTCAACGCTCAGAAGTTGGATGTGCCGTTCATGTGGCAGAGCGGCATACTGCTTTCTCTCACCATCGGTTGCTTCCTGTGGAGCGAACAGCTGGGCAGCACTCCCGGCTTCATTGCGCTGGCCGGCGCGGGCTTGGCCCTGGCGATTTGCCACCGTCACGTAAGCGTGGAACACGCGCTCGCCAAGGTGGACTGGAAAACGCTGCTCTTCTTCTTGGGGCTCTTCATTCTCGTGGGCGGCGTGGAAGGCACGGGCATGCTGGAGCGGTTGGCACAGGGCATCTCTTCCATGAGCACACATCCCGCGCTGCTTCTGGCCATGCTGCTTTTGGGTACGGCCGTCATTTCGGCCTTCATCGACAACGTCCCGTTCGTCACCATCATGTTGCCGGTCATTTCCGCACTGCTGAAACAGGGACTCTTCCCGGAAAGCCCCGAAGTGCTGTGGTGGACGCTGTCGTTGGGTGCGGTGATGGGCGGCATGGCTTCGCCGTTCGGATCTTCGGCCAACATCGTGGCTCTGGAAACGGTCCGCAAGTACGGCATGCGGCTTTCGGGAAGCGAATACGTGCGCTTCTCGCTGCCTCTTTCCGCCATCGGCCTGAGCATTTCGTACGTCTACCTGCTGCTCGCTTATGAACTCTAGCATCTCTCTCAGTCACCGCGCGCACTTCAGCGAACTGCTGCTTTCCATGGAGCACGACTTCGGCACGCGCGCCACTTGCCGCGACTTCCTCCAAGGTTTACGCAAGGCTCTGCTGATCACCACCCTGAAGAATACGGCGGATTTGCGCAGTCAATTCCTGGAATTCTACGACATCTACCTGCACCTCAAGCCGCGCATGGCCATCATCCAGCACTACCTGGACGGCATACTCCGCACTTTGAGCGAACACGAGCACGAAGAGCTGGCCGAACTGCGAGCCGCGCTCTCCGCCAGCATCGACGCCGCGGAAGCACACATCGCCGCCAGCAGCCAAGCGCTCACCGCCCAAGCCGTACGACTCATCACCAACGGTTGCAAAATTCTGCTGCACAGCCACAGCCACTCCGTGCTCGACGTGCTCATTCGCGCCCGGCACATGCACAAAAAATTCGAGGTGATCGTGGCCGAACAGGAAGCCGGTCGCACGCTGGAAGTCATCGGCATTCTCAAAGAACACCACATTCCGTTCGTAGTGGTGCCCGAGTACATGCTGTCGTGCGTGGAACACGAAGTGAGCTTCGCCATTCTGGGGGCCGTAACCCTGAAGGCCGATGACGTATTGGTGGTGGATGCCGGCACGAAGGCCATTGTTTCCGAGCTCAACAGCGCAAACGTGCCCGTGTACTTGCTGCTCAACGGCAACCGCTTCAGTTATTGGAAAACACGCGACGCTCAGCAGACGGTAAAAAGCGTGAAGACCATGTTCCACAAGAAAGGCAGCTTCAGTTACGAACGCATGAAGTTCTCGCACGACCGCTTGCCCATCGATCGCGTCACCAAAATCGTGACGGAAACCGGCATTCACACACCGGCGGAAATTCGCACGCTGCATGCCAAGCTTACGCAGGAGTATCAGGAATCCATGAAAGCCTGCGCCAAGCACATGTGCTTGCGTCCGCAGTAGCGTGTTACGCGGCCTGCTGCTCGCCGCTTCCCACCATCACCTTCGCCGGACGCAGCACGCGACCGTGCAAGGCATAGCCTGCCGAGAGCACTTGCAGCACCTGTCCTTCGGGGCCGGGCATGGCCTGCAGCACGTCATGCCTGGCGGTATCCACGGGCACGCTCGTCTGCGCTATGACCTCCACCCCCAGATCGGTGAGAATTTTCATGAATTCGCCTTCGATGGCGGAAATACCCTTCACCCATTCGTGCCCCGCGAGTTCCGACGGCAAGTGTTCGAACGCCAAACGGAAGTTGTCGATGACGGGCAGCAACTTTACGAGCACGCCGGACGCGGCGAACTGACGCATTTCCTGCGCCTCTCGCTCCAGACGATCGCGGGCGTTCTGCAAGTCCGCCTGAGCGCGCGCGGCCAATTCTTTGAGTGCGCCGGGCTCGTTTTCGGCCAATTGCTTCTTGAGCGCCTCAACCTCCGCTTGTGCATCGGCCAGCTGCGCCTGCAGAAGCTGGAGATTCAACACGTCGTCGCCGGCAGGGGTGGTCGTATCGGTCATAATCGAAGGAAGGAAGTTACAGACTCCAATCGGCGTCTGCGTTCGGGTTCACCACACAGGGAATTTCGGGATCGGCGATGCAGTTTTCCGTGGGCGGATCGCCGCGCCACGGGCAAGCCTTGGAATACAAGCACGCCTCGTCGGACAAGGCGGACAGCTGACTCTCAACCGCCTCGTCGTCGCTGTCGTAGGAGAGCAACACGTGATCCAAGTCCTGGAAAACATACCCCGGATTCATCGGCACTTCCCGGCCGTTTATGAACATGCGTCCGTTGCAGGCTTCGCGACCTTCGTACGTGAAGCAGTCGGTCGTGAACGTCATGCCCAAGCTCGCGAAGAATTCGCCAAGAGTGAGACCGGGCTTGTGCCGATGGATGACGTCGCCGTTGCCGTCATGCAAATGCAAATGCATGTCGTGTACCTCTCCGGGTTCGTCGTGGGTGGTTTCATCGGCCGACAGGCCGGACATGTACTCGGGCTTGGAAAAATCCAGACGCTCAGCTCCAAACCAAACGGCGAAATCGGCATGCGTATGATTGGCATCCGGGTTCAGCGAGGCGTCGGGTTCCCAAGGCAAATACGGGTTCACGAAGGCAAAAAATCCGTACGTGAGCGCCGTGCCTGCGAGTGCCGTAAGCACAAACAGCGAAGACAGCCGAGCAAAACGGGAAACAGGCATGGATGATGCGGCGAATTACTGAGCGTCAGCGGAAGCCGCTTCGGACGAAGCAACGGCCTCCATGGCATCGACTTCCACCATCGCCTCGACTTCGACCGCGGGGGCCTGGGAGGAAACTGCGGCGTCGGAAGAAGCGGGCTTCTCATCCGCAACCGAAGCGACGGACGACGACGCCTCTTCGCGCATGACGGAAGCGGCTGCACTGGAAGAAGTCTGCGCTCCGGCAGCGGGCTCGGTTTTGTTGATGGTCACCTGCACGCAAGCGGTAAGGAGCAAAGCGGTGAGACCGGAAAACAAGAGAGTGGAGTGTTTCATGATGAGCGTATGGTCGCAGGAGTGCCGCGGGGTGTAAATCGTTTTTTCCGTTAATCCACGCACGTCGTGCCACCCGGGGCCAAACGCTGCTCGGCCAGCAGGTCGACCGTGCCGTCGTACCGCACGAAGTACAGCGCGCCCGTGGGTTCGTGCCAGCCACAACCGAATGTATTGGCCTTGAAAACGTTCACCAAATACCCGCCTTTGAGCGGCAGCATGTGGCCGACCACCTTGCCTTCGGTATTCAACACCAAATCGGATGTCTGCACCGAAAGCAACGCGAACACCGCTTCCACGGTGGTGATGGGTTTGAATTCTTTACGCACGGCGTCCATGGTGCGCAAGTTCTCCACCTTGCCGTCTTCGCGCACTTCCAACCACACGATTTTCCCGGCCTTGCCGCCTTCGCGACGCAAGTACTGCTTGTCCGTGCTGCCCGCGTTCGCGGAAATTTCACGCACCTTGCGACGCGCCGTCTCCAAGCCGAACAAGCGCGGCTGCGCGGTGTCTTGGAACCACAGCGCGCAGAGTTGCGACTGGTACGACTGTCGTCCCGTGCCCGGCGTCCAGAAGTACTTGCCGCGCGCCTGCAAATGCTTCACGTCGGGACGGGCGGGCAGCTTGGACGGGTCTCCGTACAAACAGCGCGAAGACGTACCAACGGTGGCTTCCGCCGCCAAAGCGGGCGAAGCGACGAGCGAACCAAGAACAAGCAGCAGCAAAGCGAAGTGTTTCATGGCACCAAGCATAGCACCGATGCGCGCGATGGAAGTTAAGAGTTCTTAACCTCACCGCAAAGACGTTGAATCCGAAGAAGGAAAGAGTATAAACAGAACACCCCCCGACACTATGCTTCTGCCTTATTCACGCCTCCCGCACACCCTGCTCCTGCTCTGCCTGAGCCTGTTGCCGACGCCCCCCGCTCACGCGCAAGACGAGACTTCCCCCGTCATGCACGTCTTCGTACGAGAGGGCTGCGCACACTGCACGGCGCAAAAAGCGTTCATGACCGACTGGCTGGCAGAAGAACCGAACCTGCGCATAGAAGAGCACGACTTGGCCAACGCCGACAGTCACGCCCTGTTCGATGCGCTCACCGAAAAGGCGAAACTGCCGAAAGCCACGCCGCTAACGTTCATGGCGGGCACGGTCATTCAAGGTTTTGCCACAGCCGAAACCACGGGCGTACGTCTGAAAACCATGTTCGAGAACAATCGCAAAAAAACCGACGTGTCGCCGCAGGCATTCGTGGAAGGAAACGTGCCGACGGAAGTGGCGCACCAAGACACGGGCTGCGATGAAACCGGAGCCACTCCGTGCGCGATACCAGGTGACGAATATCTCGTGCACATCCCCTTTTTCGGCACGGCCAACCTCGAAACGCTTTCCCTGCCGGCCATCGCCGCCATTCTGGGATTCGTGGATGGCTTCAACCCCTGCGCCATGTGGGTGCTCATCACGTTCCTGCTGGTCCTGCTGCAACTGGAAGACCGCAAGAAGGTGTGGCAAGTGGCGGGGCTGTTCATCGCCGCCGAAACCATCATGTACTACCTCATTTTGAACGTGTGGTTCACGGCGTGGGACTTCATCGGGTTGGACCAGTACGTCACGCCCATCGTCGGCCTGATTGCCATGGGCGCAGGCTGCTTTTTCTTGTACGAAGCCACCTGCTCCAAAGGCGAATGCAAAATCACCAGCTTGGAACAGCGCCGCCGCACGAATTTGCGCATCAAGAACATCGCCACCATGCCGTTCACGCTCGCTTCCGCCATCGCAGTCATTGGCTTGGCACTTTCGGTGAACATCATCGAATTCGCCTGCTCGGTGGGCATACCGCAAACCTTCACGAAAATTCTCGACCTCAACAACCTCTCGTTCCTTCACCGTCAGGCGATGATGTTCACGTACATCTTCATGTACATGATAGACGACTTCATCGTGTTCGGCTTGGCACTGTGGAGCACCGAGTATGTACACCTCACGCACAAATATTCGCGCCTGTGCAACGTGATAGGCGGCGCACTCATGATACTGCTCGGCGCCCTGCTGGTTTTCGCCCCGGGCGTGTTACAATTCGCACAATCATGACCTACCTCATTCTGCTGGTTCTGGCTCTGCTACTACTTACCCCGCTCGCGCTGGGCGTGTGGCTGCTTGCCAAAAAACCGCGCCGCACCACGGCGGGTGTCATCATTTTGCTGCTCACCGCCGTGCTGTACTACCTGGCGTACCCCTTCATCGCCTTGGCCTTCATTCTTCTGACGGGCGGGAGTTTTTCGTAGGAAACAAAACGAAAAAAGTCGTTGCGAATAAATTAAATTCATTATTTAGGTGCAATGGCTTAGTACCAATAGAAAAAGTTATCTGCCGATCCTCCGCCCGCTGAATACATAACCCCCTCATTACAGACGCCTCGAGCATTCATCGACCACTGCTGATTTTCAGCTCGCTGGTAACGCACAATGTAGGTTGATCCTGTTTTTTCTTTTACAAACAGCTTCGCATTATATGGCCCATACGACATCACTTTTAATTGAGATCCAGACATCGTTATCCAACAGCTCTTGTCATAAGCCTTACTTAGCGTCGCACCAAACAACGCTGTTTGAAATTCAAACCGACCATAAGTGAGACTTAAAAACACTAAAGTTCCTAGGGCTGTTAATCCTAGCCATTCTTTATGTTGTAATTTACAAATGAATGCGATGAATAATTCGATAAGCCCTATAGTGAAAAGTGCAATGAGAATCTGCAAAAATGGCATTTCAGAAATAAACACACTAACAGTGTTCGGCAAATGCATGACTGCAGCAACAAGTGCAAAAATTAAAAAAATTACTACGCTGATTAAATCTATAAAAATATCCTCCCAATAAACCGCGAGTTCAATCGCGACGCCCAACGTAATGATCAGGGCTTGAAAAGTCTTATTCTGAAACAAGTTCGATATTTGACTCATGAGCATAACGAATATGCTATTTAACCATACTAGTATATGCAATCTGGTTTATATGGTGCCACGAACAAGGA
>CAZWVP010000046.1:0-9168 GCA_964636635.1 uncultured Candidatus Peribacteria bacterium | reverse complement strand
AATCGATTTCCATGAGGTACGTCTCGTTGTCGCTTCTGGCTTCGGGCGGCAGCGGCAAATCGAAACTGCCGATGCCTTTGAGGTCCGTGAGACTCGGGCGGGCCGTGCGGCTGGCGCGCCAGTTCAAAAACTGCGGCACGGTGAGACGGAACACATCCACCTGTAACTTGCTCACGTTCACGGCGCGCGCGCGGTACACCGGGGCTTTCTTCAGTTCGAACATGCCGAATTCGCCTTGGCTTTCCACCCACACACGCGGTTCCAAGTCGGGCGTTTCGTACGTGAAGACATACGGTTCCTGCAACGTTTGGCCGAAGGTGTCTTTCAGCGACGTGCCGAACGTAATGGTGTACGTCGTGCCCGCTTTGAAGTTGCCGTAGACCGAGAGGTTGCGGCTGTCGTTCCAGTCGTTGACGGAGAAACTGAGTGAGCCGGTATCGATGGCGGGCGAAATGACGAGGGCTTTTTGAGCCGATTCCGCAGTGATGGGACTGCTGAATTCCACGTCGAAGTTCGAAGAGTAGGTGGTCTGGTTCGTCACGCGCAGAGGGCCGACGGTGTTGAACGAAATGCGCGTTTCTTCCTTGGGGCCGAGCTGGCCGCCGCGCGCCAGCAAACCGGTGCCGATGACGATTTGGTACGCGGAATTCAGGGCGAGCGGTTGGTTGGGTTTCAGTTCCAAGCGCATGGCGTCTTCTTTGCCTTTCTCGTCTTTGCCGTAGCGAATGGCAGCCGGGACGTTCGCACCGGCGGCGTCTTGCAGACGTATGTGCTGCTGAGCGGAGGTGAGGTCGACGGGCAGGTTAAACGTGAGAGTCGGCACGGTGGGAGGGCCTGCCAGCGTGAATCCGGACGACGGGTCGCTTTCCGTGAGCAGGGGGCGCACCGTCATGAATTGCCACTGCAACGGGCCTTGCACGTTGTCTCCTTCCAGCGAAGCCAGCGTGGCCGGCAACGTCACTTGGTACGTCGTGCCCGGGCGCAGCGGTTCGCTCGGCTCGAAAGCCAAAGCGGTGGTGCTTATCCAGCGCCAGCGGCCGGAAGCGGCCGGAGTCAAAGCGGGAGAATGTTCGGCTGAGAGGGTGTTTGAACGGAATGTGCCGAGCGGCACCATGGGGCGGTCGAAGATGACGCTGATGTGCGCGTCGACCGGTACCTCCTCGCTGTCCGGCGCGGGAATGCGTTGGCGGACGGACGGGTCGCCCGCAATCACGAACGTGGTGCGGATTTCCTTGCCGTACGGCGCGCCGTTTTTACGCACGGCCTCGCGTGAAAGCGTAAACGTTAACGTGCTGCCGGAGGCCAACGCGGAGTTCGGAATGAAGACCAAATCTTGATCGCGCGTTTGCACGCTGCCGGTCATGCCTTGCGGCAGAATCAAACTCTTGGCCGCTTTGGCGGCGTCCACTTCCGCGGGCAGAGCGATGGTGAGGGCTTGCTTGCCCGAAACCCGATGCACGCCGCCGATTTGTCCGACGGGTGCTTGCGGTATGCCGAAGACGGGCGGCAGGGGCAGGCCGGGCAGAGTCTTGGATGCCAGAAGCACCATGCCGGCGGTACCCACGAGCGCGAGCGCCGTGTACCAGAGCAGAGAAGGGAGACGGTCGAAAAAGGAGGTGGACATGCGCGGAGTATGCGCCTTTTTTCAATCTGGAACCACTCCTGACTCGGTTTGATTTTCCACGGAAATGCGCAGGCTCGCCCTTTCGTTTTTCAAACGAAATTCCACGATGTGCGTGCCGGTTGAGGGGCGCCAGAGCAAGCGGAAATTCGGCTGCGAGGCCGTGCCGACGCTCACCCCGTCCACCAGCCATTCGCCGGTTGATTCTTCGTCGTCGGCTTCGGCCAAAAAGGTGATGGTTTCGTCTTGGTTGCGAATGAGCGGGTCCAGCAGGAAGCGGTCGCCGTCGTGGGGGGAGGTGATGGTGACGGCGGCTGCGGCGCGTGAGGAGGCAGGCGCAGGGTCGTCATTCGTCGTTCTTGGACACAGCGGCGAGTAGGTTCGCGGCGCCTCGGCGTAGCCTGCTTCGCGTGCCCAGCGTTGCAGTTCCAGCGGGAACACGGCGAAGAGTTGCGTGACTGTGTGCTGGGGCGGACAGTCTGTGCCTGCGCGCAGGCCGTTGCGTACGTCCAATGTCAGGTGTTGCCAGACGGTATCCGGTTCCGTGGGTTCGGTACCCGCGATGAAGTTTTCCGTCACGCGTTCGCGGCAAGCGGGCGTGGGCAGCTTGCCCGAAAGTGCACACACTTCCCGCGTCACGATGTTCTTCGGACGCGCGAATGAAGCCGGGGGCAGGCCTTGAGTCGCCGCCAACATCGCGTCGTGGAACACGGGCCCGGCACCCGTAATGCCCGAGGTGCCGCGCATGGGCGTGTTGTCGGGGTTGCCCACCCACACTCCCACCACGCGGTCCGGCGTGTAGCCCACCACCCAGTTGTCGCGACTGTTTCTGGTGGTGCCGGTTTTGGCCGCCACGGGGAAGGGAAACGCCAGCGGCGAGTCCGCCCCGAACTCGGCCAGGCGGGCGTCGGGGTCGCTGAGAATATCGGTGATGAGCCACGCGATTTCCGGCGAGAAGACACGCGTGCCGTTCGTTGTTTCTTCCGTCAGCCGCGTGCGCACGGGCAGAGTGACGCCGCCGCGCGCCAACGCGCCGTAAGCTTGCACCAGTTCCAGCAAGGGCACCTCGGCGTCGCCCAACGTGAGGGCCAAGCCGTAGTGGTCGGGCGATTGCGTGAGCGTGCGAATGCCGAGCGAACGCAGCAGCGCCAACAGACGAATGACGCCCACGCGTTCGAGAACTTTCACGGCCGCGATGTTGTACGAGTTCGCCAGTGCTTCGCGGTACCGCACGGGTCCGTGCTCTTCGTAGTCGTAGTTGCGCGGGGTGTACGGCGTGCCTTCGCCGGTTTGGAACTGCACGGTGGTATCGGCCACCACGGTGGCGGCGGTGTCGCCCTGTGCCAGCGCCAGCGCATACGTGAACGGTTTCAATGTGGAGCCCGGCTGCCTGGCTGCCAGGGCAGCGTTGAAGGCGCCGGCATCGTCGGCGTAGTAGTCGCCCGAACCCACCATGCCCAGCACGTCGCCCGTGTGTGCGTCCAACACCACCACCGCCGCCGAGCCCACGTTTTTATCGGCCAGTTTTTCCAGTTGTCTGCTTACGATGTCTTCCAGCTCCCGCTGCAAGTTCGCGTCCAGCGTGGTGTGCACGGTTTCCCGTGCGCCCAAAAGAGTCTTGTCTCGCAGCCACAACACGAAATGGGGCGCCTCAATGCGGTGGGTGCCGTGCGAAAGTTGCACGGGTTCGCGTTCGGCGCGTTCATATTCGGCGTCGTCTATCACGTTCGTAGCCAAAAGCGCTTGCAGCACGCGTCGTCGTCGTGCGAGCGCGGCTTCCAAGTTCACGTAGGGGTCGTAGCGACTGGGGGACTGCAGCAGGCCGATAAGCAAGGCACATTCGCCGGTGGAAACTTCGTGAAGCGACTTGCCCAAATACACGTCGGCGGCGCTGCGCAAGCCCACGGCCTGGTGCCCGAAGTACGTGCCGGCGAGATAGGCGGCGAGAATGTCTTCTTTGGAAACGTGCAGCTCCAAGCGCAATGCCAACCACGCCTCTCGTATTTTCCAAGCCAACGTACGGCGAGCGGGTTGCAGGCGCGTGCGTACCAACTGTTGCGTGACGGTGCTGCCGCCGCTCACCACGCTGCCCGTCGTCACGTTTTGGGTTACGGCTCGAAGGAGCCCCCGCAGGCTGACGCCGGGGTGGCTGTAAAACGTTCGGTCTTCCGTTGCGAGCAGCGCTTGCGTGCAAATGTCGGGCACGTCGGCCAAGGTCAAGCTGCCGCCGCCGATGCCCGTTTCGGTGGGAATGACGTAGAGCACGCGACCGTGGCGGTCCAAAAATCGTTGCGCCGCCGGAGGCGTGAGCGACTGCAGTTCTTCCGGCAGCGGCCAAAAGAGCGCTGCGGCGACGCCGCACGCCAAGCAGAGGCTCGCCGTGATTGCCGCCGCTTTTCGGTAGGGTCCGTACACGGCGGCATCATGGCGCGAATGCGGTCGGCTGACCACTGTCTGCGCGGGTACAAACGCATAAATATTTTATTTGCAAAATATTTGCAAAAAGAAAGAAGACACGATTACTGTGTGCGCATGAAGGCCTCTCCGCTGACATTGCTACTGAAGGCGCACGGCTTGCGCGACACCGGCCCCCGCCGTTTCGTGCTGCAAGCTTTGCAAGACGGTCGTACGCCTTTGTCGCCGGCGCAAATAGAGGAGTGGGTGCGCAGTCGCGGACAAACCATCAACACCGTGACGGTCTACCGTATTCTCGAACAGTTTTTGGACATTCATCTCGTGCATCGTCACCCATGCGACGGTCGGTACTCGCTCTGCCAGAATCACGGTGCCAAAGGGCATCATGGATTTTTGCACTGCACGAGCTGCGGTTCGGTGGAGGAATTTTGCAGTGAAAAACTCCAGGCCATGGCGGCTGCGGCGGCCGAAGGCCACAAGTTCGCATTGCAGTCGCTCACCAGCGAAGTGCACGGCACATGTGAGCCTTGCACGAAAGTCACGCAGGGCGCGAAGCACTAAATCCTAATCCTAACCCTAATCCTCACGTGAAATCTCTTTTCTATACATCATCTCTGCTCGTGCTCCTTACGGCCTGTGCTACGGTGCCAGCGCCTGTTTCTCAGGAGCAGAACCTGTCTGTGGTCGCATCGTTCTATCCGTTGGCGTTTTTGGCCGGCGAGGTGGGCGGAGAACACGCGACCGTGACGCAGCTTGCGCCCCACGGTACCGAACCGCACGATTACGAACCAACTCCCGGAGACATTCTCACGTTGGAAAAAGCGCAGGTGTTCCTGTTCAACGGCAGCGGCCTGGACCCGTGGGCCGAGCGTGCGGCGGAGGAGTTGAATGGACGCGGTGTGAAGACGGTACGTTTCACCGACGGCGTTTCTCTGTTGAGTGCCGTCGCTCATGGACATGAAGATGAGGAGGAGGCGGGTGAACATGCAGACGAGCAGGATGAAGCGGGCACGGACCCGCACATCTGGCTCGACCCGGTCATCATGGCCGAGAAGGCCGTCGTGTTGGCGGAAGCGTTTGCCGCCGCGGATCCCGCGCATGCGGCTGCGTACCGTGTGAACGCCGCACGGGTGAGCGAGCGTCTGGAAACGCTCGATGAGCAGTACCGTTTGACGTTGCGCGACTGTGCGAAAAACGAAATCGTCGTTTCGCACAACGCGTACTCCTACTTGGCCAAGCGGTACGGTTTCGCCGTGCATGCGCTGGCGGGACTTTCTCCCGAAGACGAACCGTCTCCCGCGCGCATGGCCGAAATCGCTCGTGAAGCCAAAGAGGACGGCGTGGAAATCATTTTCTTCGAAACGCTCGTGAGTCCGAAGCTGGCCCGGACCATCGCCGACGAAATCGGCGCTGAAACGGCCGTGCTGAACCCCGCGGAGGGGTTGACGTTGGCGCAGGTGGACGCAGGGGCGGATTACGTTTCCATTCTGGAGGAGAACCTCGCTATGCTGGCTTCCGCACTCGTATGCACGCAGAGGAACTAGCCATCGCCACCGAGCAACTGACGTTCCGCTACGGCTCGCGCCCGGTACTCACCGATGTGCGCTTGTCCGTGCCGACGGGCGCGTACCTGGGCGTGCTGGGCCCCAACGGCGGCGGGAAAACCACGTTGCTCAAGCTTATTTTGGGCTTGCTCCAACCGACCGCAGGTACCGTACAGGTGTTCGGAGCGGCGCCGAACGTCGCTCGGGCAAACGGCGTCATAGGGTATGTGCCGCAGCACGTGGCGCGTGCCGACTTCCAGTTTCCCGCCACGGTGCGCGAGGTGGTGCTTTCGGGGAGAGTGGCCAAGCGGGGATTGTTTCTGCGTTTGAACGCAGCCGATCATGCCGCCGCCGAAGAAGCCATGCGGCGCACCGATACGCTGCAACATGCCGATACCCTGATTACGAATTTGTCCGGCGGCGAAACGCAACGCGCGTTCATTGCCAGAGCACTGTGCTCCGAGCCGCGCTTGCTCGTGCTCGACGAACCCACGTCGGGCGTGGACATGGCCGCGCGCTCGCAGTTGTACCAGCTTCTGAAAGAACTGAACGCCGCGGGTCTCACCATCATGTTCGTATCGCACGATTTGGAGGTGATGACGCGCCACGCGACTTCGGTGGCGTGCTTGAACGAAAAACTGCTTTGTTGCTGCAGCAGTCACCGTTTCTTGGAAAGCAATCTGCTGCAAGACCTGTACGGCAAAGACGTTTCCTTCCTGCAACATGTTCACTAAATTCCTCCTCTCCGGCTGCTTGGCGTTGGCGTTGTTTGCGCCCGCGGCACAGGCGCAGGTTTCCGTTACCGAAGAGTTCGTCCGTGCCCGCGTTGCACGCATCGTGCGCACGGCACAGGAAGATTTGCCCGACATGACGCGCACGGTGCAGACGGTGGATTTGCACATACGTTCGGGGGTCGACGCCGGCAAGAGCGTGACGCTGGAGAACGCCATTTTGAACGACCGCGCCGACATGAGGCTGAACGCAGGGCAGGACATCATCGTCCGGCGAGTGACGCGCGAAAACGGCGACGTGACGTGGCTGATTGCCGAAAAGTATCGTCTGCCGTACGTCGCGTTCGCTCTCTCGCTCTTTTTCCTGCTCTGTTTCGCTCTCGGCGGCTTTACCGCCATGCGTTCGCTTGGAGGGTTGTTCGTGAGCATTCTCATTCTCACGTACGTGGTGGTGCCGGGCATCGTAGCCGGCTGGTCGCCGCTGCTCGTGAGCCTTGTCGGTTCCACCGCCATCGCTTGCACCTCGCTCTACTTGGCGCACGGCTTCAATCGTCGCACGAGCGTGGCACTTGCCAGCACGCTCATCACGTTGGTACTTTCCACGCTGCTGGCGCTCTTCTTCGTGTGGCTCACCATGTTGTTTGGCATGGGGTCCGAAGAGTCCATGTATCTGCAACTCGGCTCCCTGCAGACCGTGAATTTGCGCGGCTTGTTGCTCGGCGGCATGGTCATCGGTTGTTTGGGCGTGCTCGACGACATCACCACCGCGCAAACGGCGGCGGTGTTCGAACTGCGCCGTCACAATCCGCACTTGTCCCTGCGTGCGCTCTTGGAATCGGGGCTCGTCATCGGACGTGAACACATCGCCTCGCTCATCAACACTCTTGCCTTGGCGTACGCCGGTGCGTCGTTGCCATTGCTTCTGCTCTTCACCGTGCAAGCCGACACGCCTCTCTGGGTGCTCATGAACAGCGAGTTCCTCACCGAGGAAATCGTGCGGACGGTGGTGGGCAGCAGCGCGTTGCTTCTCGCCGTGCCCATTTCCACGTGGCTGGCCGTGCTCACGAGCCATTATGTGGCGGCCGAAAAGCCCGGTAGTCACGGGCATCATCACCACCATCATCACCATGCTTGAGTTTTTCCAAAGCGGCTTTTTGGTGCGAGCGCTGCTGGCCGGCGTGCTCACCGCGCTCATTTGCCCGCTCATCGGCATGTTCCTCGTCACGCGGCGCATGAGCTTTCTGGCCGATACCCTGGCGCACGTTTCGCTGGCCGGCGTGGCCGTGGGTGCCGTGTTGCAAACCTCTTCGCTCGCCACGGTGGCGGTTTTTTGCGTGGCGGCGGCGCTGACGGTTGACGCGCTGCGTCACTCGCGGGCGGTTTCCGGCGAGAGCGGATTGGTGCTGTTTCTGTCCGGCGGTTTGGCCATGGCCGCCGTGGTGCTCAGCCAGGCTCGCACCATCAACGTGCATTTGAGCAGCGTGCTCTTCGGCAGCATCACCACCGTTTCCCGCGCAGATCTCCTCGCCATGGCGGTGCTTTCGGCCGTGGTTGTGGCGGGCGTGTGTTTGTTCTACAAAGAACTCCTCACCGTTTCTTTGGATGAAGATTTGGCGGCCGCCGGCGGCGTACGCGTACGCGTCGTCAACGCCGTGCTCATGATGTTAAGTTCGCTCACCGTCGCCGTCGCCACGCGCATCGTCGGCATTCTGCTCGTGTCCGCGCTTATGATCATTCCCGTCATCACCGCCATGCAGTGGAGACAAGGCTTCTTGCGCACGCTGCTTTTGGCCGTGACGTTCGCGCTTGCG
This sequence comes from uncultured Candidatus Peribacteria bacterium, assembly GCA_964636635.1. Classification (GTDB taxonomy): domain Bacteria; phylum Patescibacteriota; class Gracilibacteria; order Peribacterales; family Peribacteraceae; genus CAZWVP01. Next base: position 1,046 of record CAZWVP010000046.1, on the reverse strand, counting down.
GCCGTGCTGGGAGGACTCGCGGTGTCGTACGCGGCCAATGCTTCCAGCGGGGGAGTCATCGTGCTGGTGGCCATAGGGCTTTTCGCAGGGAGCTGGCTCGTGTTGCACAGGCACTGAGCGCGCGTTTCGGGTATACTGTGAGGGTGAAACGCGCGTTGCTCTTCAGTGCGGCACTGTTCCTCCTCCCGACGGCGGTTTTCGCCAGTCCCGGTTCCACGGATACGCGCGGTTGTCATCGTTGCACGGTGAACTGCGCCGCGTACGGTTTGGATTACGGCCAGTTGCATTGTCATGAACCGAAAGAGGAAGGTCCGGTGAATTTCCCCGTGCGCAAGGTGTGGACGCGTGCCACCAGAACCAGCGTGCCCGTGCTCAGCGTGAAGTCCGTCATTCGCAGTTTGGAACGCCGCCGCGGCACCGATGCCCCGGTGAGCGCGGTGCTCTCTTCCGTCGGTCGTGCGAAGCTGGCCCAACCTCGAGCGTCGCTGCTGCGCGGCCAACGCCAACTCACCAGTTACCTGCGCGAGCAGATGCGCGGTTTCAGCACCACGTTCGAAGGCAAGGTCACGGCGCTCACTCGGTACGATTTGGTCACCGGTGTGGAGGTGATGAAAGTGGAAGACGGCGAAACTCTGGAAGTGCGTTTCCCGAACGGCAACTTCGCCAGCATCGCGCTGGCCGGTTTGGAATCGCCGTCACGCCGCAACCAAGCCGACCCGCAACCGTGCTACGCCAAAGAATCCGCCGGGCGGCTCATGCGCCTGCTCGCCCGCAAGCCCGTGGACTTGGAAGACGTGCCGTACCTGAGTTACGACCGCATGGGTCGCATCGTCCGCTACGTGTACTTGGGCACGGAAGACATAGGCGCCGCACTCATTCGCGACGGCTACGCGTTTTCCGACCCCGTGTACCCGCATCCGAACGCTGACTACTACGACGCGCTCGAAGATGAGGCGCGCCAAGGCAGGCGAGGACTCTGGGGTGTGCAGTGCAGCTATTACGAGGAATACAAGCTCCGGTAAGTTACATCGTCACGCCTATGAGGT
>CAZWVP010000045.1:0-9305 GCA_964636635.1 uncultured Candidatus Peribacteria bacterium | reverse complement strand
CAGTGACGCGTCGTCCTTGAGCAGCTCCTCCAGGTTGCGGGCGAACAAGTGCTCGGCCTCGGCCACGGACTCCTCCTGCTGCACGGTCACGCCCAATTCCGCGGCCACGATGGCGGCGGTATCGAAGTCGATGGGCTGGTTGATGGTGGCCATGATGCCGTTGCTCATGAGCGCCTGAACGATTTTCGGCACCTGGATACCCGCCTTCTCGGCGAATTCCTTCACGGTGAGTTCGGCGGGAATTTTCACCACGCCTTCCTTCTTTTTAATTTGCTGCTGCACGCCCGAAGAGGGCGCCGTTTTGTTCTGCAACTGCTGCTCGCGGCGGCGTTCCTGCAACTGCGCTTCGCGTTCGGCTTTGGAAAGAGGCTTCACGCTCTGCAAGCGTTTCTGCTCGCGAGCAATGGCGTCTTTGGGCACATCTTCCAACGTGAGCTTGCGCAACACGTTCACCACCTCCGACGCGCTCTTCTCTTCGTGAGCTCTCGGCACCACTCTGGCTTGAGAGGCGGGAGTTTCGGCGACGGACGCAGCCGGGGCCGCAGTCTCGCCTTCTTCACTTTCATCGTCGTCCGTCATGCCTGCAATCGCCGTCATATCTATTTCCTTGCCGTACTTGCGAGCAAGAAAACGAATGACGCCATGCGCCAATCCGTCGGCCACTTCGCGGTCCGTCGGCTTCACGCCGAAATTCACCTGCGTCAGTTCCTGACGGAGTTGCTGTCCACTGATGCCGAGGATTTTTGCCACCTGAACCAGACGCATCGGGCGCTACTGTAGCAGACAAACGTCGAAGTGGCAGGAGAAATGTGCGGAATATTCTTTATGCCTGCGTCTCGTCATCCGTCAGCTCCTTCAGCACGTCTATGTCTTTGGTTTTCTTCTGTTTCTTGGGTGCCGCCCTTTCCGGTGTCGAGGGTTGCACGGGAATCGCCTTGGCGCGAATCGTCTTCGTGGCAGTCGCTTCCGGCAGAGCGCGACGCTCGTGCGCCAGCGCATCGGACACCTGTCGCACGCAATCGAGAACCGTGAGTGCGAAGTTCTGCACGCTCTTCACTTTGAACCCCGCCGCGCGCGCGTGGCCGCCGCCGCCGAAAAGCTTGCCTGAAAGCTCGCTGGCATTCACGGCGTTGGAGGTGCGCATGCTCGCCTTGAGTCCTCCTTCCTCCATTTCGGTGAACAGCACGTACACATCCGCTCCGGGAACGGTGGAAATGAGTTCGTCGAGAATGCCATGCGTCTCTTTGCTACTTGCTTCCATTTCGGCCAAATCCTCCTTGCTGATGCTCGACCAGACGATGCCCGCGACGGCGTCCTGCTCAATTTTATTCAGCGCCCTGCCCCAAATGTGCAACGTGGAAAGGGGTTTGGTTTTGTAAATGTGCTGAATGATTTCCTGCTGTCTGGCGCCGAGCTCCAAAAGCTCCGCCGCCACTTCCATGGATTTGGGCGTGGTGTTGGGGTTCTGGAAACTGCGCGTATCGGTAATGAGTCCGGTAAGCAGTAAGGTGGCGATATCGGGCGTGATAAGCGAACGGTATTGAGGGTCGCGTACGAACCACGAGAAGAGCACTTCGGTGGCACTGGCACAGGTGGGGTCTATGAGCTGCACCTGCCCGTACTTACTGTTGCTGATGTGGTGGTCGATGTTCAGAATTGGCACCTCGTTGAAGAGGTCGACGTGCTCGGAATACACGGGACCGAGCAGCGGCAGGTCGGCGGTATCCACCACCACCAGCAGGTCGTAACGCCTGTCCCCCTCTCCGAAGGAAATGTTCTGGCTGCGAATGTGACCGTTTTTGGGCACCACGATGATATTCACGGCGTTATCCACCACTTCGTAGCGAAGCTTATCCACTTCCACGCCGTGGTCGAGATTCAGCGAAATGACGAAGTTCTGCGCTTCGTCTATTTTCTGCGTCAGTTTTTCGAAGCCCGGGAGAAACTGCAACGACTCGGGCGGGGTATCCGGACAAATGACCGTGACGTCCTTGCCCATGGCCGTAAACACCTGGTAACACGCCAGCGCGCTGCTTAAGCCGTCGGGGTCGACGTTCGCGTGCGGAGTGATGAGTAAGCGCTGATGCGCTTCTATCGCTCGGGAGGCCGCCTGAAAATCACTGAAGTTCAAACTCATGGGAACATACTATTATGACATATTTTTATATAAATTGCAAATATGTCTAAAATAGAACTCATTCAAACAGAGATGCACGGCATCGGCAAAGATAAAAACGAGAATGTCACCAGGTAACGCCCGCGCAGGTTCACCATCCTGCACTACGAGAGAAATGGTCGGGACGACAGGACTTGAACCTGCGACCTCATGCCCCCCAGGCATGCGTTCTAGCCAACTGAACTACGTCCCGAACGACGGGGAGTATACCTATCGCAAAAACAATCTCCACGCAAAATGCCGTACTATCGTGAGTCTCGGCACGCAGCCTGACACTATCCCAAACTCGGCACCCGGGTGAACATCTCCACGATGTACACGCCGATGAGAAGGGCGTGGATCCACACAAGGGATCCTTTCTGGTAATGGTTTGATGTGTATGTCATCAAATCAGGATAGGACCGATAGGCACCCCCGACAAGTGGCGGGAATGGCCAAATGTTGAATAATACGCTAAAAAACCGTTAAAACGGCTTGGCGTAGACGGCTGCCGTGCCCAACTCCTCCTCTATGCGCAGGAGCTCGTTGTACTTGCACACACGGTCCGTACGGCAAAGAGAGCCGGTTTTGATCTGTCCGGTACCCAGCCCCACCGCCAAATGAGCGATGAACGCATCTTCCGTTTCGCCGCTTCTGTGGCTGGCGATGGCTTTCCATCCTTGTTTTTGGGCCATTTGAATGGCATCGACCGTTTCGGAAACCGTACCGATTTGGTTCAGTTTGATGAGCACGGCCGTGGCTGCCTTCTCTTTGATGGCCTTTTCGATGCGCTTCACGTTGGTCACAAGCAAGTCATCGCCCACGATTTGTACCTTCGGAAGCTTGCGCACGATGTCTGCGAAGCCCGACCAATCGTCTTCGCTATGACTGTCTTCGATGCTGACCAACGGATACTTGGCACACAAATTCACGTAGTACTCGGTGAGTGCGGCACTCTGCAACTGCTGACCGTCCACGCTGTACACGCCGTCTTTGCAGAACTCCGACGCCGCGGCGTCGATGGCCAACTGCATGCGGCCGCTGTACCCCGCCTTCTCAATGGCCTGCATGAGAAATGAAAACGCTTCGGCGGCGTCTTTCACGCGCGGCGCAAACCCGCCTTCGTCCCCCACCGCCGTGCTCATGCCGGCTTTGCTCAAAATGCCCTTGAGCGTATGAAACACTTCGGCGCCCGCGCGCAACGCTTCGCTGAAAGACGGGAAGTCAACGGGCACGATCATGCATTCCTGAAACGACAATCCTGAATCGGCATGCTTGCCGCCGTTGATGACGTTCATGAGCGGCACGGGCAACGTGACCGGCACTTCGGTGACAAACTGGTCGCGCAGAGACTGCCAGAGCGCCTGCTTCTCGCTTTCGGCACGAGCGCGACACACGGCCATGGACACACCGAGAATGGCGTTGGCTCCGAGGACGCTCTTGTTTTCCGTACCGTCCAAGTCCAAAAGCTTCTGGTCCACCGTGCGCTGATCGGCCACCGACATGCCCATGAGGGCCGGGGCAATGATCTGCTGCACGTTCTGCACCGCCTTCAAAACGGATTTCCCGCCGTAGATCTTCTTGTCGTCATCGCGCAGCTCCAACGCTTCGTGCGTACCGGTGGAAGCGCCCGAAGGTACCGCCGCTCGGCCGAACGAGCCGTCATCCAGCGTGCAATCCACTTCTACCGTGGGATTGCCGCGAGAATCGAGAATTTGTCGGGCGATGAGACGAGTGATGGATGGCATGGAGCGACAAGGAGAAAGACATGCCCAATATTGCAGAAAGTCACGAAACTACCAACGTCAAAAAGGAAAGCTCGCGAATGCGCTCACCTTCGGCGCGCATATTACGCTTTCACAATCTTCATGCTCTGCCAACGGCGCACGTAGCGCGCGGAACCCAAACCCATGAGCGAGAGCATGATGGCCTCCACTTCCCCGCCCGCTTTCGGCAAGTGCACGGGTTTGGAAGCGACGACGGTCGGCTTCGAAGAAGCGTCGGAAGATTTCGCCGCGGCCACGGCGGCCGCGCTGCTGCTCAAGCGCTGGCGAATGAGCTCTTCTTCATCTTGTTTGGCCGTGGAGAGGTTCGTGGAACCGAGCGGCACGGAAGAAACTTGCTTGGAAACGTCGCTGCTGCGGCTGGAAGAAGACCCCTGCCAAGCGATGAGTGCGTCTTCACCGACGAAACGGTTCCAGAGGAAAGCCGTGACGGCACGCTCCGGATGCAAACCCGATTCACTGACAATGCCGCCAGCGGCGAAAGCCAGTAAAACCAAAGCGAGCATGAGCAGACGCGAGAACCAGCGACGCAGCACCTGGACGCAAAACAGCGCCAACGAGAGGAAGACCAAAGCCACGGCGGGCAGTGACCAACTCCAGGTAAGCGCGCGCACGGCGGCCAAGCTGCCGGTAAACACTCCGATGAGGGCAGCCAAAAGCCACACGCCAAGCAAAGCGGCCGGCGCCCAGTGCAACCAGCGAAACACGCTGTCGGCACGGTTTTTGCGGAAGAGCGGTGTGAGAAATACGGGGTATGCAATGGCCAGAGCCATAAGCAACATCCACGGCACGATGCCGGACGGCAGCGGCGGCAGCGTGGCCATAAGGAAGCCTGTCAGAGCGGTAACGCACGCAAGCGTGACGGCAAGCCAAGTTTCGGTTACGTGTTTGAGCGGCATGGCCGGTCATCGTAGGCGAGGTATTGCCTAATAGTCAATAGTGTTTTTTTATAATATTATGACAATCCCGCATACAACCAGCGTCTAAACTTGAAGATGACCATCAGGACCAGGGTAATGGCCAACATGCCGCCCAGCACCAAGAGCAACGCTTGCGGGTTTTCCTGTTGGGGCAACGCCACGTTCATGCCGTAAATGCTGGCAAGCAAGGTGAGCGGCAACATGATGACGGAGAACACGGTGAGCGTGCGAATAACCTCGTTGGTTTTGTGCGTGAGCCACGATTCATGCGTTTCCTGCAGCGCATCAATAAGCTCTTTCGCCGTTTCCAGCGCCGACCACTGTCTGTCGATAATGTCTTCCACGTCGTCGAAGTACACATTCAGTTTGCCGGAGACTATTTTCTGGCTGCGCGACTGAAAGCTGGTAAGAATCGCCCGCTGCGGGTGCAGCAAGCTGCGCAGGGAGATGATGTTGCGCTTGAGAGCCAGAATGTCTCGCAGAATGTTGTGCTCGTCGTTGCTTTCGAACAGCTGATCTTCCAAGCGACGCACGGCTCGCGACACGTCTTCCACGAGCGGCGTGACGGTGAGAAAGAGGGCGTGCAGCAATTCGTACAAAAAGAGCGGCGCGCCTTTGCCGAGCAACTCGCGTTGCAGCTTCGGCGAGGCTTTCACGCTGTTCCAGAATTTGTCGATGAGCTGCTCCGAATTGCCGTCGTGCACGGACACCACGAAATCTTTGCCGATGAACACGTTCACCTCCGCCTTCTGCACGCGACCCGTCTGCACGTTCAGGCGCGGAATGTGCAACACGAGAAACAGGTACTGAGGATACTCTTCGAACTTCGGTTGCTCGTGCGTGCTGAGACAGTCTTCGATGTCGAGTTCATGAAACCCGTAGCGCTCCTGCAACGCACGCAACGACTTTTCATCACTTTCGTGCATGTCGTGCCACTCGCAGCGTCGAAAAGAGAGCGTGCGCATGAAAACGGAAGGAAGCGGGTGTTACGGCAAATACTTGGCGCGCGGGTCTTGCTCGCGCACCGGAGCGACGATGACGTAGTGCCGAGCACGGAAAACTCTCACCTGCACGTACGCGTACCAAAGTACCAATATCGCCCACACCACCCAGAGAATGCGCATGGAGAGAAACTGCACCGTGTTCACGCGGCAAGCCGCGAGCAACAAGCCGGACAAACCGAACGTAAGGCCGGCGGCAAACCAACTGCGGGAGAGCTTCTTGGTAACGGGGTTCTTCAAGCTCTTGCGCCAAGCACGAACACCGAACGAAAGAGCCACCATGGCCGCGCAAACGGCGGTGATGAGCATCACCTTCGGGCTGCTCCAAGTCACGTTGCCCGGGTTCGGATAGAACAAATAGAAAGCGGCGTCTGTGAGGAAATTCATAGCGCACCTACGCTAGCGCTTCCGCTTGCAAACGCAAAGCCCAATACCTTCAGTTTTTTCCTTTGCGTCCTTTTTCGTCCTTCTTCTCCTGCTTTTCGGGCGTGTGCTGCTTGTGCTGCTGTTGTTTCTTCAGTTGGTCATGAATGTGGCGGATCATCTTCGCCGTCTCTCGTTCGTGCACCGTGGTGGCGGGGCGAATGAGAATGTAGAGCAGAAAGCCCGCCACCGGCAGCATGGAAACCAGCAAGATGGAAAAACACGTGAACAGAAAGGAGCTCGAGCGCAGCAAGCAATCGCGAGTGGTGAAAAACACCAAGTACACCAGCAGAAAGCCGAGGAGCAGAAGCCCGCACTGAGCGGCCAAAAGCACCGGATCGTCGGCCATGAACGTGGAGAAGAAGCGAGGATCGATTTGAAACGATAACTGCATTGGCATTAGAGATGTGGGTACTTGCGTCGGTGGACCACAACGTACACCACCGTCGCGAGCAGTGCCAGCACCGCCAAAAACTGGCTGTAGCGAAGTTCGTACGTGGAAGCGTCTATGTGTGAGCGCAGAAGCCAATAACTGCCGAAGAGCACCGCCAGCATCACTTCGTAGAGCGTGACAAATAGTGTGGACAACCTCTGCTCAACGACGGCAAAAATACCAAGACTCACGAAGAGCGTGCCGAGCACGATGAAGTCGTACTGGGTGGCGAACACGGGAATGCTCGGGTCTCCCCGCAGATACTCGCAAATGAACGTGAAGATGGAAGCGGAGACGATGCCGAAGAGCGTTTCCGCACCGGCGCGCCGCGCCTGTTTGCGCACGAGCAAAAGCAAAAACGTGAGCAGGAAGAAGAAGAGGGCGTAGTACATTTGCACCGGATGCACGGGCGTGACGTAGCGCACCTGAATGGATTCGTACGTCACCGACCAAAACACGTCCGTGGGTCGCCCGTACGCATGACCGGCGAAAAATTTACCCAACCAATCGAACGCCAAGCCGAAACAGGTGGCAGGCAAAAGCACGTCGAGCCACTGCAGAAAGGTGGAACGCTGGTGGCGGGTAATCCAGTACAGTACGCACGCAATGCCGATGGCGCCGCCGAGGAAGCTGAATTGGCCGTCCCAGAGAATGAACACGCGCTGAGGATCGGTGACGTACTTCCGGTACTCCGCGATCATGGCGGCGATGCGCCCGCCCAGAACGAAGGCACCCAGGTACCACAGCTTATGATCGGCGAAGTGCTGCAAACTGAGGCGCGCGCTGCGCGAGAGGCGCAGGAAAAACTCCACGGCAAGCCACACGCCGAGCAGCAAAAACGCCGTCCGCGTCCAGAAGATGATGGGGCCGATGGCGAAGGCCTCGAACATGAACGGTAGAATACAGGAAAAAAGGAATACATGAACACTTGAACACTTTGTTCACGGGATCATTCCCGTTTTCCGATGTTCCTGCAACAATGAGAGCATGATCTACGCCGATTATGCCAGTACCGGACCCGTGGACCCGCGCGTGGCGAAAGCCGTGAGCGAGGCGCAGGCAAATTTCTGGGGCAACCCCTCTTCCGCTCACGCCGTCGGCAGACAGGCGAAGGATGCACTGGAAACCGCGCGCAAGCACGTGGCAGAACTCTGCGGCGTGAAACACGCGGAAGTGTTGTTTACGGCCTCGGGCACCGAGAGCGTGCATTTGGCCGTACGCGGCGTTTGTCGGCACTGGCGAAGCGTGAATGGCAAGCCCGGTCACATCGTCGCCTCCACCACCGAACACAGCTGCACGCTGGAAACGGTGCAGCAACTGGCCGAAGAAGGTTGGAACGTGACGCTCGTGGAAGTGGATGAAACAGGCGTGCTGAGTGAAGAGAACGTGCGAGCGGCACTTCTGCCTGAAACTGCCATCGTCAGTCTGCATTGGGCGAACAATGAAACCGGCAGCCTGTTCCCCGTGGAAGAAATTGCCCTGGTCTGTCGCGAACGAAACATTCCGTTCCACTGCGACGCGCTGCAGGGTGTGGGCAAACTGCCTCTCCCCTCCCCGTTGCCCGACCTGTTTTCGTTTGCCGCGCACAAGTTCGGCGGCCCGAAGGGCATTGCCTGCTTGCTCTGTCGTGAAGGCGTAGGCATAGAAGCCGTGCACCGCGGTGGCGGCCAGGAGTTCGGTTTGCGCAGCGGTACGGAAAACGTACCCGGTGCGACGGGCTTGGCCTTGGCCTTGCGTTTGGCAATGGAGGAGATGGATGAACGGACCGCTCATGTACGGCAGGTTTCCAATCGACTGGAACGCGAGCTGCTTGCCATGCCTGGCATGAGCTTGAACGGGCATCCGACTCTGCGCGTACCCGGAATCATCAACGTGCAGCTGCCTTCGGGAATTTCCGGCGAAACTGCCGTCATGCAGCTGGACCTGGCCGGCGTTTGCGCCAGCACGGGCGCCGCCTGCGTGCAGAGTGCTTCGCAACCGAGCCATGTACTGAAAGCCATGGGCAAAACCGGGGAACAAAGTCGCGAGGCGGTGCGGTTCAGCCTCAGCCACGAACACACCGAAAAAGATGTGTCGGAGATTTGTCGGATTATGAAAAGTATAGTAAAATAGACATATGCGTCTCGAACTCACTCCTGAACATTCTCCCGAAGCCGCTCCCGCGCTTGCCGTCGGCAGTCCGGTAAACGCGCTGGTACGCGACAGCTTCAACGCTAACGGCGAACCGCACGGCCTTTCCATTGTTGGCATCGTCACGGCCATCGATCCGCAAACAGATACCATTATGGTGCAAGAAGCAGGACGGCCTGACGTACACGCCTGCCATATGACCAACCATTTGCTGGTGTATCCCGCCGTGGATGCAAAACGCCCTGTGGATATTACGAAAGAACTCGACGGCATTCGCGCCCAAATGGGCTTGAGTCCGTTGGAACAGGCTCAGTAAAGAACCCTACGCCGCTTCGTACGCCGCATGCAGCGCTCTGTCGGCGATGTCCTTCTTCATGCTGGCTACGAATGCGTCGAGCTGCACGGTGTGCTGTTGCTTCGTTTTCACCGAACGCACGGTAACGGAGTTCGCATCTTTTT
>CAZWVP010000044.1:0-9375 GCA_964636635.1 uncultured Candidatus Peribacteria bacterium | reverse complement strand
TTCCACCTTTGTGCGCGACAAAGGTGGAGCCCAAGCGCGTCGAAAATGGACTCGCAAGCTAAAAGCATGCTCAGACAGGGCATTTTCGACCGTAGGGTTTTAGGTAAAAAAATTCTAGGGAAAAATCCACACGCTCCTCGTGGGAGGTGGCGCGCCACGGGGGGTGAAGGGGAAGGCCCTGCCCGTCATAGTCGTCGACGAGACGAAGCCGAATGCCTGTAGGCTTCGGCGAGGAGACACAGGGCCGGGTGGTGCGGGCCATTGGCGCGCCGGCGTTTGGCTCCACCTTTTCGCCGGAAAAGGTGGAAGAGAGATCATGAAACAGAAAAGACTGTGATAATGACAAAGTGTTGTTCGCAGAACGAATTTGGTAGAGTAAGACCATGCAGTCCTTCCTTATCTCTCTGGCACTGGCAAGCATGGCCAACGCGGCAGTCCTGTGGCTCTTGGTGCAAAAGGTGCCGGAAATGATAAGCGTAAATGCGGGCATTGTGCCGGTGCTGGTGCTCGGTTTGCTGGTGGCATTGATGAACGTGGTGGTGCGCCCCGTGCTGAACATACTCACGCTGCCGCTGAAGTTGTTCGCCACCATTCTGGCCATCATCATCGTCAACGGACTCTTCGTGCAAATACTGGTGGTGTTGGTGCAAGCGCTGAATTTGCCTTGGCTCACCCTGAGCATAGGCGGAGGTTTGCTCGGTTGGGTAACGGTGGCTTTGGCCCTGGGCTTTGCGAACTGGGTGACGAAGCTGTTGGCAAAATAAAAAACCGCGTACGAAGTGTGCTCCGCACGCGGTGTGGAACCTGACGAACTACTTCAGCTTTTTGGCGATGATGGCGTCCAAAGAGAGAGCACCGGCACCGTTGATGACGAGAGGCACGTACATGAGCAAGAAGAGCATGGCGGTTTCGAAACCGTCGCCTTTGCTAGCGTGGAACACGATGGCGCCGACCATGATAACGGCCAAGGAAGCCGCGCAGAAACGGGTGCAGAAGCCGAGGATGAGCGCAATTGCGCCGACCGACTCACCCACGATGACCAACAGGGCAATGATCCAAGGAATACCCGCACCGGTCAAAAAACCCATGGTGCCCTCGAAGCCCGTAAGCTTGGGAATGCCGTGCGGCAACATGGCTGCGCCGGCAGCGAGACGAAGAACGAACGTGCCGTAATCGGCGGCGGATGTGGAAAAGAATCCTTTCATGGAAAAAAGGGGGAAAATCCCCCCTATCCTAAACTATGAAGGCTCTTCGCGCACCAACCGAAAATGTTACTCGTACAACGCCAGCAGCAATTCGCCGGCACTGATGTCGGCACCGACGGTCGCACGTTCGGTAAAGACAATGTGCTCGACTGCAGGACGCTGACTTAGAGTGGAAACGAAATCGTCACCGAAACGGAATGAGACTCTCTCATCCGCCACATTGAGAACGGCGAAGACGTCGGACCGTGCCTCGGCCAACGGATTGATGGACGCCGCCTGCGTGGCAGAGATACATACGCCAAAAACCGACAAAATGACTCCGAGAGATATGCCGATACTGTGGTGGATATGTTTCATATTTATATTATTATAACATAATTTGTATATTTTGACTAGTATCGGGATATTGAAGATCGCTTGCAGCCCTTGGGAAAGCGGAAAATAAGTTACTCGACCCTTTCGGCAGGACAAACGAATTGACCGCGGAAAAAACACTGCCAGAATGCCGTCCCGATTTCTTTCTTCCATCCGCCATGAACCGCGCGCCCGAAATGCCTTCTGACGAAAGCTCCACTGACGCCATTTCCCTTTCCCTGCCCGGCCTGCCGCGCACGCATGAGGAACTGGGACAGTTTCTGCGCGTGGTACAAACCGCCAACGGGTTTTTTGAGAAGCGCCAGGAATTGAAGATGATACCGATTGACGGCGTGCAAGGAGGCGTACGCTACGACGCTTTGCAGATAATCGAGCATACGCTGGAGCAAGTATTGACCAAAGCAGAACCGAAGTCCCCTTTGCCCGCACACCGCGCGCAGTTGGCCGCGGAAATTGCGCGCATGATGGACATTCGCCTGGAAGAAGAAGCGGCGGCGTAATGTGCGCTATACTGCGGACATGATGCTTGCCGCCAAAACGTTCATAACCGCTCTTCTCAGCTTGGCCGTGCTGGACGGCTTGATGCTCACCTTCGTGCTTTTGCCTTTTTACCAAGGCAAGTTGGCGCACCTCTTGAGTGGAAAAGTGACGTGGTCGGCCGCCGTGCTGTTCTACCTCTGTTTCACTGCCGGCTTCACCTACCTCATACTGCTGCCGGCAACGCAGCAACAATGGGGCTTGGGCAAAACCGCTCTCACCTGCGCGGTGTTCGGCGCCGTGTGCTACGCCACCTACGACCTCACCAACCAAGCCACCCTCAAGGACTGGCCTTGGGCGGTGACGGCGGTGGATATTCTCTGGGGAGCGACGCTCTGCGCTGCCATAGGGCTTATAACGCGATTCGTTTTAAAAGCCTAGAGGCAACACCATGCCGAACATGACGAAGAGCACCAGGTAGTAGCCCGCCTGAATGAGGAAACGCGTCCAAGACACCTTGGCGGAATCGTTGTTCCACATGGCCCCTGCAGCCACGGTTGGCACAATGAACCCGGCCCAAGCCCACAAACACACCACGACCGGAGGCGTATGCACGGCCACCGCCAACATTTGCGAGAGCACGAAGCCCTGCAGCAAAGTGAGTACGAGCTGCACGCCGTACAGGGGCCCGGCCGCTTTCTGCATGTCTTGACGGGCTTTGAGCGTGGCTTTGTCCGCACCGATGACCTTGAGCCAGGTGTGGCCGAAGAGCGGGCCGTACCACACGAAACCGAGCGCCATGGAAAGCACGCCGCTGAGAGCAATGGCCACGTAGGGAATGTGCATGAAACGGGAGGGGAAGAACATCGCTCACCGTAGCATTTGACTCGCGCGAAGGACAACGTAGCATCTTGACCATGGAAGTATTCGCCGTGAATTACGCCGAAAGTCCCTACTGGAAAAACCAGCTCTTTGCGGCTGCGGGCGACGTGCCGTTCGGCGCCGGCGAAGAATACGTGCCGTTCGCGTGGCTCTTGTACGTGGTGAAAACACCCGAGCGCACGATACTGGTGGATACCGGCTTCCACAGCCGCGAACCGCTGAAGCGCTGGAAAATGGAGCGCATTGGCGGACAAGAATTCGTCCTGCACGACATTCCGTCGCTGCTCAAAAGACTCGACATCACCCCCGCCGACGTCACGGACGTTCTGCTGACCCACGGCGACTTCGACCATGCCGGCGGCACGGATTTGTTTCCGAACGCCCGGGTGCATGTGCAGAAACAGGAATGGGAACTGCTCACCTCCAACGCCGATTACCTGGCGGACAACCCCGGAGTGGCCGCGGTTTTGGGCGAAGACCGACGCGCAGGACTGAACGTATTTATGAGCGATACGACGATTGCCGACTGCCTGCGCGTGCGCGTGATAGGCGGGCACAGCCCGGGTTCATGCGTGGCGGAACTGACGGACGGCGACACCACCTACAAGTTTTTGGGCGACGAATGTTACGTGTTGGAAAATGCCGAAACCGGCACGCCCATCGGTTACCGCGCGGGCAACCCCGAAGCCAACGCCGCATATGTGCGCGAGTTGCAGGAGGAAATAGGGCAGGCGGACCGGCCGGGCGCACAAACCGGCAGCATGGCGAAAACGGGCTACGACGAGCTGACCGTCTTCTACCTGCCCTGCCACGAACCGCGCGTGCTTGAGCAAGGCGTACCCGTCGGACCCGACCGCAACGTGGTGCGCATCACCACCGTTCTGTAAGAATTTCCTTCCTGCATCGTCTCCATGCGCATGACCTGCTCCCCTCTGCTGCTTGTGTCCGCCCTGTGTCTGGCAGCCTGTACGCAAGTACCGCCCGTCACATTTTGCGAAACACCCGCCGACTGCGACCCCGTGCCGGGCAGCAGCGAAATGCACTGCATAGAAAACGAGTGCGTGCCCGTGTTGGAACCGGGACCGCCGCCAACAAACCCCGAAGGCAACGCCGGCGCCGCCTGCGCAAACGACAACGAGTGTGTAACCCCGACTGCGTACCTCATTCGCTCCAACTGCCCCTTCACTTCCCGCTGCATAGAAAATGCCTGCGCGGTGGTGTGCCCCATGGCCTTCGGTGCACCCGTGCAAACGGAGCTCTGCCAAAGCGACTCCGACTGCAACTGCGGACAGTATGCCGAAGCCGGTAACGACTGCCGCTGCGTGGACGGTTCGTGCTATGCGGTTATGCGGCAAGAAAATTGACAAATGTATCAAAAATATGTAAAAAAGCATTATGCACAAGCCCGACCTCAGTGTGTGCTTCTTGGGACATTCACGTGAACCGTTCGTTCTCCCGAACGGCGTGTACGTGCGCATGGGTGAAGAATTGCCGGAGTTTTTCCGCAACATTGCAGCATTCACCGCAGGCGGTTCGCCCGAAGATTATTTGGCACCGACCATTCCGCCGGACCAAAGCACGGAAGACGTGATTTTAGGCAAGTACGGACACTACGGCATTTCGCCCGTGACTCCGAAGGACGTGAACTCCGAAGCGTTCAACAATTGCTTCTGCCTGACGGCCTGCGGCACCAACGTGGAAAACGAAAACGAAGAACTGGCGCTTCTGGCACACGTGGTCCCGGGACCGGGCGTGCTGAATTCGAAGCGTGAACTTCAAGAACACTTGGCGTTGCGAGTGGCGGAATTGCGAAGCAAAACGCGCCAAGGCACGAGAAGCGTGCTCATTGCCGGGGGAATTTTGGACTGCAGTTCGCAAGAAGCGTTGCACGAATCGTCCCGAGACTGCGTGGAAACCACGGCGTTTCTGGCGGAAGCCTGTCAGCCGCTGAACGTCGAGCCACGGTCGTTTCAGCCGGCCATGGGCGACCATCACCGTTACCTTTCGCTTGCGACCCAACACCGCCAACTGCTCATGCGATCCAAGGGTCATCCCGTGTTGTCGCAAGGACACCTGCTCGATTTGCCTGCGCACTTTCCCAGTGAGCATGCGGCCAAGAATATAGAACAAGTCATAACCTGGTACCGCCGACGCTTTCAGGTATGAAGACTTCGAAGTGCACTCCGCCGGGAAGCCAAGGCGAGCGGTTGCAAGGTTTTCAGTTCGACCTGGAGGGAAACATGACGGGCGTGCCGTACATCATAGACCCGCCAGTGACGCGGACGATTTTGGAACGAACGCAAGCGACGCTGGGTTCGCCGGTGACAGCCTGTAACTTTCAGCACGAACACCTCGTGGCCAGACACATGAGTGAACCCGAATTCACGCGCATGATGACGGAAGGCAAAGCCGGCGTGTGGTCGGCAGTGGAAAAATACCGACAGTTGACGGCCACTTGCCTGTGTCCGCTGGCGGTGCGCCGCGGACGTCCCGTGTGTGCGCACGTGGAAAACTTTCGACCGGACCCGTTCGGACCGAACATTCGCGAGCTCATTTCCCTGCTCATTCTGCGCCGCAAGCCATGGCAGAAATGGCACAAAAAGATGACCGCACGCATAGACAGTGCCGACGGCAAAGTGGCTGCCGAACGGTATACTCTGCACGGCCTGAGTCGGGAATGGCCGGCGGAGCTGCAAGCGCCGATAGTGGCGGAACTGGAACACACGCGCCTCATGCTGCTTCGGTGCGTGCAAAACGTCCTGGAGGAACTGCCGACAACTTCAAGCACGCAGACACTCTAAAAGCCCGGCTGTTCCACTGAAGGAACGCCGGGCGTGTGGCTGCAAGCGCGAAGCTTGCAACGCTTCCGTGCAAACGGCTCCCATTAAAACACCCACGCCACGAAGGCTTGGACGCAAAACGGTATCATGCACCCGCACATGGCGAGTACCGTGCACAGAAGATGGACGCCACGTTCTTCGATGACTCTCCAGCAACAGAGGTACCAAACGCCCAACGCGACCGAGCAAGCCATACCCAACAAAAAGGTCTGGCAGCAGAATTCGCAATTGAGCGCCCATCGATCGTACCCCAAGCTGATGAGTGTCATCAGCATGGTACCGATGTACGTGCTGGCACCAAGCACGATGAGATAATACAACCACATGACACACACTCCTGATTCTTAGAGACTCAATGGGAAAAACAAAATACGCAATGCCAAACGAGAAACGGCAGAAACCCGCCCAGGCCCACCGCCAGCACCAGTGCCAGCAAGGGCCAAAAGCCCAGAGGATCTTTCATTTCCCGACTGCCGACGCCGACGTAAACGGCGCCAATGGAGGGCCACAGCAAGCCGTGCGCCAGGGCCATTTCTCCTTTCTCACAGCTCGCAAGCCAGAGAACGAAGAGCAACCCGCAGACGAACGAACAAGCCGCGGCTATAAGGAAACGAGACATACGGCAGCTCCTTCTTTCATGCACGCAAAAAAGCCGTCGGTGTGACGGAACGAAAGTCGCGGCTCCGGGCCGTGACCGGGCACTCTTTAGCAGAGAATATTTTAAAAATCTAGGGTCTAAGAGGCACGTTTGGAACGCTTGCCGCGCACACGCAAAAAGCCCGATCGGAGATCGGGCGAGCGGAGACGACGAATGTCGGCTCCGTTCCGTGTGTAGGCGACCAATGGCTTAAATAAGCCATACGAGCGCTTCCCACAACAGAAAAGGACAGAAAAAACCAACGCCTCCGAGGCCGCAGGCCGCACACCGGCGACCGAAACAGCCCGAGGGGCTGGGGAACCACTCATTCACGCAGGCCAACGCAATGACGCTGGCGGCGACGGAGAGCAGAGCCCCGATTTCCCACGGATGTTTGCAAGCGGAGGTAGGCAGCGTATGCACCGCGTGTAAGCAGGCATAACCCGCCACCACTCCACCACTCACAAATCCCGAGGTAAACCATCCTAAGAACGACATGGGAACACTCCTTGCAAGGCCGACGGAAATACGGAACAAGCCGCTACGCCCGGTGAGGGGCGGCGGCACTGGCGGGGTAATAGCAGTTCGAAAAGAACAAAACAAGGGTCTAAGAGGGGCTTTTTACTCAAGCCTCAAGCCCTTCACGCGCACCACCAAGTGCGAGAGACGGGCGTCGTGATGTTTGTTGAGCGCACCCACCTCGTCGGTTAAATCGTGACCGTAGCCCACCAGCAGATGCACGATGCGCGCTTTGCTTTCGTGCACGAGCTTGGCGAAGTGTTTGTCGCGTTCATCCATGACCCAGCGTTGGTACTCGGCGGCGTCCCCGCTTTGTTCCGCGCGTTCGGCCTTGGCATCCAGCGTCGGGTCTTCGGCCGAAAGCAAGGTGACAGGCTTTTGGCCGGCAAGAATGTAACCCGCTCCCAAACGAGCCAGCGGCGAAAGACGCACCCTGCGCGCTTTTCCGTAGGGGTAGACGACCTGATTGAGGGGTTTGAGGAGATTTTCACGAACGTTCAACTCCCGATCCACGATGTCTTCGGACGGCGGAATGTCGTTCACTCCGCCAAAGGGCACCACGGTGGTGAAGCGGAAGCGAATGAGCTCACGCTGCACGCGGGCGTATTCGGCGAGCTGGTCCTTTATGCGCCCCTCCACCATGCCTTCGTGCAAAAGCGTGTCCAAACCCGCATGCGGCAAGGCATGCGCCGCTTCCATGGCGGGCAGCAGGTTGGCGTTCACCGTCTCCGTTTGGGCGAAGTGATGTTCGGCCAACTCGGGGCGAAAGTGCGCCCACTGCCATTGCACGAAACCCTTGGCCGGGCCTTCCACGAAGTGTTCCGTTACCTCATCGACTTCCTTCAGCTTCCGCAGCGTTTCGGCGATGATGTTGAGCGTTTCGTTGATGCCGGGAGACTTGGCCTCCTCCGCGAGCACAGGCAGGGTGCCGCAGGCCAACGCCGCTCCGGCCGATTGCAGGAAAACTCTGCGCGAAAACATGGAAGTAACGAAGCATACGCCAAGACCCGAGAAAAAACACGTCCGCTCGTTTGCCACGGCAGCGAGGCATGTCTACCCTTGGCCCATGCGCCTCTTTTTTGCCCTGCTCCTCCTCGTCCCGTCCGTAGCGTTCGCCCAGAACTGCTACTCCCCCAGCGACTGCCCCCGCGGCACGCGCTGCACGTCGTTGGATGACGGCGCGGTGCCGGGCACCTGCAAGGCCGTGGAAAAATACGTGGCTCCCGAGGCACCCAAGACCGTACCCGAACAGAAGCCCGTGGCTCCGAAAGTGACCGTAACGGCCTCTTCGGCGGCGGCGAAATCGTCCGCAGCCCTCAGCAGCGAAGCGAGTTCTTCCAGCGAGCAAGCCAGCTCGGCCGCATCGTCCGCGGCGGCCGTGCCGAGCGCAGGCATGTTGGCCTCTCTCACCAGCATGATGGAATCGATGATGAACACGATGAAGTCGATGATTGAGTCGATGCAGTCCATGATGAAGAGCTTCGCGTGCCTGTTCGGCGGGTGCAAAAGCTAAGAACATCGTCCGGTTTCGCACATGAAGCCGGTCTTTGAGGTACGGTGCCTGCAATGACGCCCACCTTTACCTGTCCCCTCTGCGACTTCCCTCTCACGCAGACGGCGACGGAGTGCTTTTGCCCGTACAACCATCACTTCGACCGCGCCAAGGAAGGGTACGTGAACCTGCTGCCGCCGAATGAGAAAGCCTCCAAAGACCCCGGCGACGCGCGCGAAATGGTGCAAGCCAGAAGCGCGTTTTTGGAGAAAGGTTTCTACGACGCGCTCGCGAATGCCGTGAGCGAGCTGTGCCTGAAGCTCGCACCCGACAAAAACCCCGCCGTGGCGGACATAGGCTGCGGACAGGGGTACTACACGCAACATGCCTACCGCAGCATGGTGGCGGCGGGACGTGCGCCTTCGTTCACGGGCATCGACATTTCGAAAAACGCCCTGAAGTACGCCGCCAAGCAAGAACCGAACATCGCCTACGCCGTGGCTTCGGTGAAAAAGTTGCCGCTGCCGAAAGAAAGCGCACACCTGCTGCTGAACATTTTCGCCCCGCGCAATTTCGCGGAATTCGCACGCGTGCTGAAGCCCGGCGGACATGCGGTCATCGTAAGCCCAGGCCCCGAACACCTGCGCGGGCTGAAGCCGGTGCTGCTCTTGAAGGAAAGCAACCACGAAGCGCCCGTGTTCGAAGCCGAAAGCTCTCTGCAGCGAACGCAGACGCTGCGCATACAAGACGACATAACCCTGCACTCCGCCGAAGACGTGCTGCAGCTTTGCATGATGACGCCCTTCTGGTGGAAAATAACGCGCGAAGGGCGCGAAGGCATTGCCGCCGTTTCGCAACTGAACCTGACGCTGGACTTCACCGTGAACGTGTTTGTGAAAGCGTAAGCAGGGTTACTTCGCCTTCTTCTTCGTCATTTGGTGGGCGACG
>CAZWVP010000043.1:0-9640 GCA_964636635.1 uncultured Candidatus Peribacteria bacterium | reverse complement strand
CTCATTCTTTCCACCATCGAAAACGTTCTCATGGAAAGCAAGAAGTCCAAGTCGTCCGAAGAGCGCATCCCGAACAAAGACTAGGCTTTTCTCTCTTTCGCACTTTCCCCCCTCACGCATGTCCAACATCTCCGCCGCCGCCGTCGCCCAGCTTCGTGCTCGTACGGGTGTTTCCATCTTGGATTGCAAGAAAGCCTTGGAAGAGGCCGACGGCAACGAAGAGCTCGCCATTGAAATTCTGCGCAAGCGCGGACAGGCCCAAGCCGTGAAGAAGGCCGATCGCGCCCAAGGCGAAGGCGTGGCCTTCGTCGCCAACTCCGACAAAAAGGCAGCCGTGGTTGTGCTGCGCAACGAAACGGACTTCGTTTCTCGCAACGAAGACTATCAGGCCATGGGTAAGTCGTTGGCCGAAACGGCCCTGAACCAGGGCAAGGAAGCCGCCGAAAAGCTGGCCGCCGAGAAGGTGCCGGTTGCCGTGCACCAATTGGGTGAGAACATCTCGCTGGAAAGCATTCAAATCGTGGAAGGCGACGTTATCGGTTGCTACGTCCACAACAACAACAAGATCGCCGTAATCGTGGCGCTTTCTGCCGATGGCAACGTGGAGTTGGCTCGCGACGTAGCCATGCACACCGCCGCCATGAACCCGCAGTACGTACGTCCGGAGGAAGTCACCGAAGACGCCGTAGCCAAAGAGAAGGAAATTTGGAAAGAACAACTGGCCAAGGAAGGCAAGCCCGAGGCCATTATGGTGAAAATTATGGAAGGCAAGGAAAAGAAGTACCGCGAGGAAAACGCCGTGCTTACGCAGCCTTTCGTAAAAGATCCTCAGAAAACCGTGCAGCAACACCTGGGCTCCGCCACGGTGAAAACCTTGGTACAAATTCGTATTTAAGCCCAATCCTCGCCTTACATCCGCCGCCACTGCGCGGCGGGTGTATTGTGCGTATGAGCAGTTTATGGTAGAATGCTTTCTATGACATACACACCAGACATCATCATCGCGGAAGATGACACGGTTCTCCGCGAAGTCTACGCCAAGAAATTCTCCCTGGCCGGCTTCAACATCCGCCTGGCACAGAACGGCTTGGAAGCCTGCGAGCAAATTGAACAGAAGGCGCCGGACCTGCTCGTCCTCGACATTCACATGCCGGGTATGGACGGCCTTTCCGTCTTGCAACGCTACCCGCGCTCCACGCGCACGTTCAAAATCGTCATGCTTACGAACTTCGGCGACGACGCCACCAAGGCTCGCGGCGAAGAACTGGGTGCCGACGGCTACTTGGTGAAGAGCGAAATGACCATGCGCTCGCTTCTGGAGACCGCCAGCCGCCTCGTCGGAGTCGCCGCGACGGCCTAAGCGCAAGCGTGCTACCATATGTGCAGACATGAATGTGGCAGACTTCCTCCTCTGGCTGACTCTTCTCGCATGCATGGCGGGAGCCGCTTGGTCGGCCTTGGCGTGGCTGCGCTGGCAGCACGACAGACGCCGTACCGAACGGTTGGTGTTTTTGCGTTTGCTGGTGCCCATCAAAGAAAGCCGCGAAGATAAAGAAACGGAGGGCGAACGCTATGCCCAAGGCGGAGACTTCAAGGAGGTATTGGGCGTGATGGACCACCTGTACCAGTCGCTGTTCTCCATTTACAACAGCAAGAGTTCGCGACACCTTAGCGGCCAACATTTTCTCTCGGTGGAGTACGCGGCGTTGGCGGGGGAAATTCTGTTCTTCATCGTCTGCCCCAAGGAAATAGCCGATTTGGTGGAAAAACAACTCACCTCGTTTTACCCCGACACGGTGATAGACGAAGTGGAGGACTACAACATTTTCACCGAACACTCCTACGTTTCGGCGCAAACCCTTTTGCCCAGCAAAAGCTTCGCTTCGCCGTTTCGCACCTACCAGCAGTTGAAGAGCGACCCGCTGAGCACCATTACCAACGCCTTTTCCAAGCTTACGCCCACCGAAGGCGCCGCCATTCAGTTCGTTTTGCGTCCGGCCAAGCCCGGCTGGCAGGACAAAGTGCAAACGCACGCCAAAGACCAGCTGAAAGGCAAAAACGGCGGCGGCAACTGGCTGAACCCGCTCACGTGGGTGGGCTTCGTGTGGAACTTCCTCACCCAAGGCAACGACGCGCCGGAACTGAAGCCCGAAAGCAACGACCGCGTGACGCAATTGCAGGAAGAATTCAGCAAAACCATCGACGAAAAAGCCAGCGGACCGGGCTTTGAAGCGGTCATCCGCGTGGTGACTTCGGCCGATACACAGAGTCGTTCGGACACCATCTTGGGAAGCGTGCTGGCTTCGTTCGCGCAGTTCGACGACGTGCGCGGCAACAGCTTTAAGACGTACAACTTCCTGCCGAAATTCGCCATCGTGCGTGACTTCGTCCGCCGTTGGCCGCGACGCTCGGCGCTGGTCACGATGCTTTCCCATAAAATGCTGCTGGGAGTGAATGAACTGACGGGCTTCTTCCACTTGCCGAGCGTGCGCTTCAATAAAGTGGAAACCATCAAATGGCAGAAATCCAAAATCGGCAGTCTGCCGAAAAACGTGCCGGAAGAAGGGCTGTACCTGGGGCACAACACCTACCGCGGCGAGAAGAAGAAAATTTACATGAAGCCCGAAGACCGTTTCCGACACTTCTACATCATCGGTCAAACCGGTACGGGTAAGTCGTCCATCATCCAGCTCATGGCCCGCCAGGACTTCCACCAGAAGAAAGGCGTGTGCGTCATCGACCCGCACGGTTCGCTCATCGAGGACTTGATGCCCTACATTCCGCGCGAACGCGCCGACGACGTCATTTACTTCAACCCGGCCGATACCGAGCGGCCCATAGGTTTGAACCTTCTGGAAGCCAAAAGCGAAGAAGAGAAAGACCTCGTGGCCCTGGACGCCATGAACATGATGGTGAAAATGTTCGGTAACGAAGTGTTCGGCCCGCGCATTCAAGACTACTTCCGCAACGGTTGTTTGACGCTTATGGACGACGAGGAGGAAGGTGGCGCCATTACGGACATGGTGAAGCTCTTTACCGACGAAGAGTGGCAGAAGTACAAGATTTCCAAGGTGAAAAACCCCATCGTGAAGAGCTTCTGGGAGAAGCAAATGGCGCAAACCGGCCAGCGTGAAAAACAGGAAATGATCCCCTACTTCGCCGCCAAATTCGGTCAGTTCTACACGAACACGCTCATGCGCAACATCGTGGGGCAAACCAAGAGCGGCTTCGACATCGCCGATTGCATGAACCAAGGAAAAATCGTGCTCATGAACCTGAGCAAAGGTCTCATCGGCGACATCAACTCCCAGCTGCTGGGTATGATGGTGGTGAGCAAAATTCAGGTGGCGGCCATGCGCCGTCAGAAACAATCGGCCACCGAACGCAAAGACTTCTTCCTGTACATCGATGAATTCCAAAACTTCGTGACGCAGAGCATCGAATCCATTCTCTCCGAAGCGCGCAAGTACCGCTTGGGACTCATTCTCGCCCACCAGTACATCGACCAGCTGGAAAAAGACGACAAGCTCTCCGGCGGCGTGAGCTTGAAGAGCGCCATTTTCGGTAACGTGGGCACCATGATGATGTACAAAATCGGCCCGCAGGACGCCGAAGTGTGCGCCAAGGAAATGGCCCCCGTCTTCACGGAACAAGATCTGGTGAACATGGAGGCGTTCAAAGGCGCCATGAAGCTGAGCATCGACGGCCAGCCTTCGCGCCCGTTCAGCATCGAAGTCCCCCGTCCGTGGACCGAAACCTCCTACCCGAAAGACGCGCAGGCCGCCGAAGCCTACAAGCAACTCTCTCGCCTCACCTACGGCCGCTCGAAGGACTTCGTCAGCCGCGAAATTCTGCGTCGCATCGGCTAGGTATCATTTGACGGACGACTCGCGATTGCAAACGATCATGCGCAGCTTGTTTCCGAATGCACGAAGCCAAGTCTCGGCATCATCATGAAAAGCGGGGTTGTGAATGTAGATGCCGAAGTCCGGCGTCAGTCCTTGCCGCGGCACGCCGAATTCCAAGGAGATGCCGTTGACGTCTTCCAGGAGCAACGTCTCCGCCCGAAGCATCCGCTCCCAATCTTCGGGCTGGTCCCCTTCCATGTCGTGCGTGACGGCCACGGACAAATCTTCGTCCGTACCGGGAAGAAATCGCTGGTACGCTTCGCAATACCTGCGCGTGAAGGTGGTTTTACCCGCATGCGGCATGCCGATGATGGCGACGGTGACAAGTCCTGCGCGGGCAGCTTCTCGCAGACGATCAATTTCCGCCTTCAGGAGCGGCACAGCCTCCCCGAGTGACGTGCAGCGAATGGGATACTCTTGTTCGGATGGGACAGGAGTGGGGGGCATGGCTTGCTATCTTACACCGGACGCGCCCGCACGATATAGCGCTGCTGAATGCTATCGAGCGGCCAACAGGTGTAGAGCAAGAGCTCTTCGCCTGAGCCGTTGTCTTTGAACGGCGTGGTGTCGCTGGCATCCACCGTTTCCTTGCCGGTGACTTGGTACTTATGCACTTTGCCTTGGTACGTCAGCTCAATGGTATCGCCCGTCTGCAATTTGTGAATGGTGCGAAACACCCTCGCATATTCGGAAAGATCCCACGGGTAGGCGCTGCTATGGCCATACAGCATGATTTTGCCGCCGGCACCGGGGTAGCTGAACAAGTGACCGATGCCGTTTTTCAACACGGACGTGAGTCCGGCATCGGTAAAGGGATCGCTGGGATGAAGCACGGGCAGCTGCGTGAGGCCGAGAGCCGGTATGGTGAGGGAGAATGAGGGATTAGGGTTAGGATTCGGATTAGGTATTTGGGCTGAGGTATTCGTCATGACGTACTGCGTATTCGACACTTGGACATTCGCACTTGGCACGGGACTCTTGTCGCTCGGAGGCAAAACGGCTTTTGCTGCCGGCAGCGGCAACTGCTTCAGCGGCTGATTCTCTTCCAAAAAGACGCTCTTCCCCGTGCGTGCCAATTCGTACCGACGGTAGACCATGTCGATGAATTGGCCGCGAGTAATAACGTATCCGGGAACGATTTGCCTTTGAGGCAGAACCAAGTTTTTGGCAATGGCGACGTTGAAGGACGACGTGTACCACGTACCCGGAACGTTGGCCAAATAGGGCGAATCCAAAGCTTCCGAACCTTCCGCCGTGTCTCCGTAGGCTCGCGCCAGCAGCACGATGGCCTCTTCATTGGTCAGAAGCATGTCCGGCAGAAACGTGCCGTCTGCGTACCCGGTAATCAAGCCGTGGGTGAAAGCGGTTTCCAAATAGGGAGTGACCCAGTGCGTTTGCGGCACGTCGCGAAAGAGTGCGATGGGCGAAGGATTCTGCGTGAAGAAACGCACCCGTGCCTGCCACTGCGGGCGGGCGGCCACGAGGAGCTTCACCGCTTCCGCTCTGGTCAAAAACTGCAACGGTCTGGCCGTGCCATCGGCAAAGCCCTGCACGATGCCGGCTTCGCCAAGCACGCCGAAAGCGCGAGCAAATACCGTTCCCGACACGTCACTGAACGTACGTGCCGAGGCCGTGGGGGCAGCCGCGGACATTCCACAGATGACCAGTGCCAGAAAAAACGACAGGAAAGGCTTGTGCATAAGGTGTATAAAATATCACTTTTTTAAATATTGTCAAATTCATTGCCACTTTCGCTTCCTGCCAGCACAATCACGGTCATGTCACTCCAAATCGGTATCGTTGGTTTACCCAACGTCGGCAAATCCACGCTCTTCAACGCCCTTACCCGCACCCGCGGCGCCCAAGCGGCCAACTCCCCGTTTTGCACCATCGAGCCCAACGTCGGCAGTGTGCAAGTACCAGATGAGCGTCTGGAGAAATTACGCGAAATAGTGAAGCCGGAAAAAGTGATTCCTGCCGCCATCGAATTCGTAGACATTGCCGGTTTGGTGCGCGGCGCCAGCAAAGGCGAAGGCTTGGGCAACGCTTTCTTAAGTCATATTCGCGAAGTGGATGCCATTTGCCACGTGGTGCGCATTTTCCCCGAAGGCGACGTCATTCACGTGGAAGGTTCGGTACACCCGCAGCGTGACCGCGAAATCATCGAAACCGAACTCACCATCGCGGACCTGGACAGCGTGACGAAGCGCATCGATAAAATTCAGGGCAACGTGCGCACGGGCGACAAAGACAAAATTAAGGAAATGGCGATGCTGCAGAAAATTCAAACCGCGTTGAAAGAGGGAAAATTGGCCATCTTCGCCGATTTGACGGATGACGAGCGACCGCAGCTCGCCGGACTGCAACTGCTTACCGGCAAGCCCATGATTTACGCCGCAAACGTGAGCGAAACGCAAATGGCCACGGTTTCGCCCGAACAAGCCAGAACGGCTTTGGGTCTGCCGCCCGAGGCGGAAGTGGTGGTGATTTCCGCGAAAATCGAAGAGGACTTGCAAGATTTGACGGCCGACGAAGCCAAGGAGTTCCTGGATTCGCTGCAGGTGACGTCTTCGGGTTTGGACCGTCTCATCCAAGGTGCCTACCACGCGCTCAATTACATCACGTACTTCACGGCAGGCGTAAAAGAAGTGCGCGCTTGGACCATTCACAAAGGCTACACCGGACCGCAAGCCGCGGGCGTGATTCATACCGATTTCGAGAAAGGTTTCATTCGTGCGGAAACCATCGCGTATGCGGATTTCGTGCAATACAACGGTGAGCAAGGAGCCAAAACCGCAGGCAAAATGCGCAGTGAAGGCAAGGAGTACGTGGTGCAAGACGGCGACGTGATGCACTTTCGATTCAATGTTTAACCCTATGATGGAAAGCGCATTATCCATCGATGAAATCGAAGACCTGTCCTTGCGCCTGGCTGAAACCATCGATCATGAATTCTCGAGGAGATGCATTCAAATCTACATCAAACAACAACTCAAACGCGTCGTGCCAGAAACGTACATCCCTCATCTCTCGTTGGTGATGGTGGATGACGGTGCGATGGAAATAGGCAATTACCTGCCGCACCTCGTGGCGCTCACGCGCGGGCGAGTAGAGCCCGTGCTGTACATGGGGCAAGGAGCCGAAACTTTGAGCCATACCGTCAGCCAAACCACTGCACAAGTGGCATTGATGGATTATACGATGAAACCCGAACAGGGCCTGCCTCTGTACGGCACCGATGTGGTGGAACGACTGCGTTCCGTAGGGGTGAACAAAACATTCATCGGTTTTTCCGGCAATGACGTCTCCGAACGCTTTCTTGCCTGCGGCGCGTCCGGCTTCGTTTCAAAATCCATTGAGCCTGCTCGCACCATTCCCGAACTGCATCGCACGCTGGTGTCCATCCGCAACCAAGAAGCATGAGCACGTTCATTCCGCGAGAAGAGGCCTTCACGTGCGTGCATTGCGGCCAAGACGTTGCGCCACTCGACGGCGGCACGTACCGCGACCACTGTCCGCTTTGCTTGCACGGCCTGCATGTGGACCTCAACGGACCCGGTGACCGTCTGAACCCTTGCCAAGGTCTCTTGGCACCCGTCGGCATCGATCACGACGGCAAAAAGGGTTTTGTCATCGTTTACCGGTGTGGCAAATGCAAGCGTCAACTGCGGAACAAAGCCGCTCCCGACGACCGTTTGGACTCCTGGACGCCCGACCCTGCAGGTGTTTCGTTTTGAGATACGGTGAACGCACGTTCACATGAGAACACATAAAGTGTTCGGTTCTTTGGCTTAATGCAAGGGCTTGTGAAAAATTATCTCTTGAACACTAAAAATGAACAGGAGTAGGCTTTGCCCTTGTCGCTCCCCCGACTTTCCTTCCGCCTTCAACCATGCGCTTCTTTATGCTCGTCTGCGCTCTGGGCATGTTGTTCGTCTCCATGTAAAACAGTCCGCAGCACATCACGCTACCCGTTCCAGTTTGCGAATTCGTCGCTCATGATTCTGGAAACGGGTTTTTTGATAGGCATCACTGTTGGCCACAATCTCAATGAGGGTGTCGAGCGTATCGTTGATACGGCCAAGTCCTTGTCGCAAATCCCCTTTCGTCGCGGGTTGTGCATCGTCAAACATACATGCAACCTATCATCGCCCGTACTCAGAAACAATTCTCTTGTGCACAGAACAATGGTCAGTCTTTGGTTTTGGCTTCTGTGATAAGCCAAAAGAAGTTCCTCACACACGAAGAACACAAGCGAAAAGGAGGTGAAAGTCCAAGACTAACACCTCCTTTTGAAAATGATCTTCTCGATTTAGGAACAACCGCTCGTGGCTCCGCAATCCAAACACACCTCGCAAGAACCATTGCGCTTGAGCTTCAAGCTGCCGCAACCGCCGCAGATGGACCCCGTGTACCCCTGCAAGCGAGCTTCTTCGATTTTGGAGACCACCGTACCGCCGGTGGCGGCGGAGGCGTTATGCACCGAAGACCCCTCGTCCACGACGGGCAGGCGCATGGCGAAGGCATCTTTGCTCTTGCTGCCATCGGCATAGGCACGGTCGACGAGTTCGCCGTTGTGGTACTTCTTGGCTTTCTCCTTGGGCATGAACTTCAACGCCAGCCAACGACCGAGGTAGTCCATAAGACTTTTCACCATGGGAATTTCGCTGTTCGTCGTCATGCCGGCGGGCTCGAAACGCAGGTGCACCAACTTGTCGCAGAGCACGTCGAGCGGTACGCCGTACTGCAAGTTCATGGAAATGCTGAGCGCCAAGGTGTCCATGACGCCGGAAAGCGTGGTCCCCTCTTTACTCATTTTGATGAAGAGTTCGCCCGGTGTGCCGTCGTCGTACATGCCCACGTGAATGTAGCCTTCATGACCGGCCACGGAGAACTTGTGGGTGATGGAAGGACGTTCGTCGGGCAACTTGCGGCGGCGCGGCACTTCTTTGATGACGATTTTTTCCACGATGGTCTTTTCCACGGCCTTCTCCTCCTTCTTGTCCGAACGCGTGCTGAGAGCTTGCGACATCTTGCAGCCGTCGCGGTAGAGTGCGTTGGCCTTCACACCCAGCTTCCAGCTGAGCAAGTAACTGTTTTTAATGTCTTCCACCGTCGCCTCGTTCGGGAGGTTGATGGTTTTGCTGATGGCTCCGGAAAGGAACGGCTGCGCGGCAGCCATCATGCGAATGTGGCCTTCGGCGGCAATGTAGCGCTCGCCGGTTTTTCCGCAACGGTTTGCGCAATCGAAGACAGGCAAATGTTCGTCCTTGATGTGCGGAGCCCCTTCCACGGTCATGCGGCCGCAAACGACGTCGTTGGCTTCGGCGATTTGTTCGTTCGTGAAGCCAAGACTCTGCAACAGAGAGAAGTCGGGGGCACTCATTTGCTCTTCCGTAAAACCCAAACGCTTCATGGTTTCGTCACCGAGCGTCCAGCGGTTGAACGTGAAACCCAACTCGAAGACTCCGGGCAGAGTCTGCTCGATTTTGGCGATGTCGGAATCGTTGAAGCCCTTGGTTTTCAACACTTCGCGGCTGATGTGCGGCGCGCGCTCCAGCGTGAGCGTGCCCGTGGCGTAACGCATGATGTCTTTCACTTGGGTGTCGCTGTAGCCGAGAGCGTGCAAAGCGGGAGCCACGGACTGGTTGGCGATTTTCATGTATCCGCCGCCGGCCAGCTTCTTGAACTTCACGAGAGCGAAGTCGGGCTCGATGCCGGTGGTGTCACAA
>CAZWVP010000042.1:0-9701 GCA_964636635.1 uncultured Candidatus Peribacteria bacterium | reverse complement strand
CGACGATTCGTTTTTAAACCGTCCCGGCCCCAGGGTCATAGAAGGGGTGCGGCGTTTGTACGGTTGGTGTTTCGAAGCCCTGCATTAATCTTGTGGCGGCAGTCCAAACTCTCTAGTCTGGGCTCGCACTTTCCCTTCATCTTCCATGGTGACCGTCTCCTCTTTGGATCCTCTCATTCTCGAGCGAAGCGTGCT
This sequence comes from uncultured Candidatus Peribacteria bacterium, assembly GCA_964636635.1. Taxonomy (GTDB): domain Bacteria; phylum Patescibacteriota; class Gracilibacteria; order Peribacterales; family Peribacteraceae; genus CAZWVP01. The sequence continues at coordinate 9,506 of CAZWVP010000042.1, read as the reverse complement.
CAAGCACCCGTTCTACCAGAAGTGGTCGCGCGGCGAGCTGACGAAGGCAGATCTGCAAATATACGCCAAGGAATACTTCCACCTCGTCACCCGCGTGCCGACCATTTTGGAAGCGGTGAAGTCGCGAGCATTGGAACGAGGTGAATCGGTTTCCGCCATTGAGCACAACTTGGAAGAAGAGAAGGAACACGTGGACCTGTGGGTGCGTTTTGCCAAGGCGCTCGGCGTTTCCGAGCAGGAGCTGCGAGAGCACCCCGCCTGCGCCACCGTGCGTGAGGCCGTGGCATCGTTGGAACAGACGGTGGCAACGGGCAGCTACGAAGATTGCGTGGCGCTCATGTACGCGCTGGAGTGCGATTTGCCCGCCGTGGCCCAGAGCAAAAAAGACGGTTTGGAGAAGTTTTACGGCATGACGAACGAAGATGCGCACGCCTACTTCGACGCGCACTTGCTCGAAGAGGCTCACCTGCGCGTGTGGCGCGATGTGCCGTTGCAAGAGGCTTCCGCCTTGAAAGTCGCCGAAACGGTCTGCGCCGCGCAGAACAAGGTGCTGGATGGCGTCTGCGAGGCCGGGCACATCATGTGCTAGAGGTCTTCTGTGTAGAGGTGCGCGCCGTAAGCTTCGGTATTTTCGCCTGAGACCTTCTCAGATGTGACGTGCACGTAGAGACGACGTCGTTGCTTGCGGAGTTTGCGCAGCTCCAGCAGAAGCTTGAACAACCGCGATGCACAAATGGTGTTGTTTGCCAGGTCCACTTCCAGTGGATATGTGCACACCCACGCAGCGCTCGAAGGCGGGGGATCTTCTTCCACATATAACTCTTCCATACCGGGTTCGTTTTGCAACGCCATGCGCAGCTCATCCGTTCGTTCGGACAAGCGGTAGGTCGTCGGAACTTCGTTCAGTATTTTCGCATGCGATTCGGTGACAGCGGGTTTTTTGGGGACGAAGAAGTGCAAGTCCCAAGAGTTGAGTTGAATATGGTAATCGGTTTCCTGCCCCGCTTCACCTCCCGCGTTCTTCCACCAATTCGCGCCATCATTCTCATCTTCGTAGCCGGGCGTCAGTTGAATGTCCATTTTGCCGTGCTTTGCGACAATGGACCGCAATTCCTCCAAAAACTCGTCGCGTGAGAACGCATCCATATCGACCGTGCCGTCGGTGAGGCAGGTGATTTTGTGGTACATCCGCGCGCCGGAAGCATCGTGTAATTCCAAGCGTTCCATGCCTTCACTCAGGTGTTGTTCCACGCGGACCAAAGGGGTGATGCCCGGTTCCAGGCCGGCTCGCAGCAAGTCCTGCAAACTTTTTCGCCCCATCAGCGCCCGATCTTCGAAGAAGCTGTTTTCAGGGTTTGTTTCGTTTCGGCGAAGTATCATCTCCAGCCTGGAGGCGCGCTCACCGTCGCGTCGCACCCACCAAGCAAGCACCGCTTGCGTACCCACCAACTCTTTGAGGGCACGCAGTGTCGCCTCACCCATCGATTGCTGCCATTCGCGCAAGGCTTGTGCAGCATTGCCGGAGTGACTCTGAAGAAGGCTTTTCCAGCTGGCGAACCACAGGCATTTCGTTTGGACGTCGGCGAGAGTCAGATTGCACCGTTCCACGAAATCCAACGTCAGTTGTTCGTTCGTCGGATCTTCGTTTTTGTCGAGCGTGCCGTGTTGCACGGGGGTCATCACATCGTTGCCTTCCGCATCGACCAAGTGCGCTTCCGTCTGCGAAACTTCCGTGAGCATGCGTCGAAACTCCGGCGTCGTGCCTTCCGCCAGCACGCGTTTCAATTCCGCTTTGGCCAAGGCGTATATTTCCTCCACCGAACGCGGGACTTCCGGAGAGAGCTTGGCCAACGGTATGGGCGCAATGCCTTCGCCTCCCAGCAGAACGTACAGGCAACCGTTTCGCACTCCGGTTTGAATGTGCCCCTGCCTGACGTCGCGTAGAAGTGCGGCACATTCGGCATCGTAGCGCAGCATGCCGTGCACTATTCGAGCGTTGTCGTTGGCTTGCACAAAGGAGGAATTGCGAGATTCTCCTTCGTTCGGTTCGGGCCGTCGGTGAGTGTCCGACATGCGGGCATATTAGAGATAATGTACTGAAAGTCAATTTTGGCAAGGTACTTCGGCAGTCCTCGTATTGGACGAAAGGATTTGTGGAAAATTATCCTGCGTACAATCCGCATTTTCGTCAGAAGTCGATGTGACTTCACGTCTCAAGTGCGGCACATTTCTTCCCCGCCCATTGGTATGTCTTCCACGCCGTACTCGCGCTTTCGCACCACGTTGGACCGCACGTTCGACGCCCTCAAGACCGTGCCGCACGAGCGGCAGCTGCTGCTTGAGCCTCAACATGTTCGCAAAGAACTGCTCACGGTGGAAAAGGAGAACGGCGACACAGTCACGTTGCCTGCGTTTCGCGTGCAGTTCAGCAACGCGCGCGGGCCGTACAAAGGCGGCATTCGCTTTCACCCCTTGGCGGACGAAGATGAAGTGAAGGCGTTGGCGGCGCTCATGGCCATAAAAACGGCCGTGGTGGGGATTCCGTTCGGCGGCGGCAAAGGCGGCGTGCAGTGCAACCCCAAAGAGCTCACACGCACGGAACTGGAAGCGGTGTCGCGAGCGTACGTACGGGCGTTTCAGGAGTACTTGGGTCCCGACAAAGATTGCCCCGCGCCCGACGTGAACACCACGCCGCAAATTATGGCGTGGATGCGCGACGAATTCGAAACCGTCACCCATTCCTACAGTCCGGCCATGATTACGGGCAAGCCCTTGGCGTACGGCGGCTCACTGGGGCGAGACACGGCCACGGCGCGCGGCGGGTTTTTCATTCTGCAAGAAATGATCGAGCGCGAAGCCTTGAACGCCGCGGAGTTGAAGGTGGCCATTCAAGGGTTCGGCAATGCCGGCGCACACATGGCGCATTTCCTGCACAACGCCGGGTACACGGTGGTGGCGGTGTCCGATTCCCAGGGCGGCATTTACTCGGCCGAAGGCATAGACCCCGTGCGCATAGAGAAGTACAAACGCAAAACAGGCGTGGTGACGGGGGAGTACTGCAAAGGGTCCGTCTGTGACGTGGACCGCATGAAGATGGACGGCGTGCAGCACGTGACCAACGAACAGTTGTTGGAACTGCCGTGCGACATTCTCATTCCGGCTGCGCTCGACAACGTCATTACCGAGAAAAACGCCGCGGCCATTCAAGCCAAATACATTCTGGAACTTGCCAACGGGCCCACCACGCCCGAGGCCGATGCTATTTTGGAAGAGCGGGGCATCACCGTCATTCCCGACGTTCTGGCCAATGCCGGCGGCGTCACCGTGAGCTACTTTGAGTGGGTGCAGGGGCGTTCCGGTGAACAGTGGACGGCCGCGCGCGTGGACGACGAGCTCAAGCGCATCATTCTGGAGGCCTACAAAGACGTGCGCAGACAAGCCCGCAGGCGCGGACTTTCCCATCGTTTGGCCGCCTTCACGCTGGGCGTGGAGCGCTTGCTGGAAAGCATGCGGGCCAGAGGCTGGTGCGCGTAGGGGCGGCAGAGAGAGCGAAGAGTGGCGTGGTGCTTGTTGAGAAAACACTCGTTTTCCGCTACAATATGGGCACACACACATTCACACCTCTCGTATGCTCGGCGCACTCATCGAACAGTTGTATGTCGTCTGGTTTCACATCGTGAGCAATCTTGCGATTCAGGTCATTCTCATCAGCACCGCCATGCTCTTCACGGGCGTGGGTATGAAAGTGTGGCAGGAGCTCAAGAAGAACAACGCCAACGCGCTCTCCGTGCAAACCATCACGGGCCAGCGACCCAATGCGGAACTCATTCGCTCCATGCTCATGGTGTTCGTGTGCAGCGTGTCGCTTCTGGTGGCCGCCTTGCAAGGTCTTTCGGGCATTCCGCCGTTCACGGGTCCCATGTCTTTCATGTACCTGCTCGGCCTCTTCATCATCGTAGCCGGCGTGGGTGTGCTGCTGGAGTTGAAATCGCAGGAGCAGGGGCAGTATCCCTTTGCGTTCCTCATCGCGTCCGCCCTCGCGTTTCTGTTCCTCTGCTTCAAGTTCAACCTGCGTGACGGCAGCGCCATGCAGACCGTGGGCTTGCTGGCCGTACTCGGTGCCAACGGCTTCCTGGCGGCGCGCGTGTTTTTCCCACAGTGGCACGCCAAAGCGAAAGTGACGTTCATCGTGACGTTCATCGCTTGGTTGGCGGTGTACATGTTCGCCTAGAAAATTCTGCGGTTTTTTCGGAGGATGACTGTAGAATGCCGACATGTTCGACACTCTGATTATCGGTACCGGTTGCGCCGGTTTTACGGCGGCCATTTACGCCGCGCGCTACAAGCTTTCGGTGTATCTCATCGGCGCGGAAGAAGGCGGCATGGGCAACACCGCCGCCGAAGTGGGCAACTGGCCCGGCGACATTGAAGTCCGTGGACCGGAGCTTATGGAGCGTTTCAAAAACCACGCCGTTTCGTTCGAATCCGTCACCTACAAAATCGGTCGCGTTGGCAGCATCGAGACGGTTCCTGGCGGCTACGCGCTTATTCTGGAAGACGGTACCCGCGTGGAAGGCAAAACCATCATCTTCGCCACCGGCTCCAACAAGCGGCATTTGGGCGCGCCCGGCGAAGAGGAATTTTCCGGCAAAGGCGTAACGTACTGTGCCACGTGCGATGCGTTTTTCTACCGTAACAAAACGGTGGCGGTGCTTGGCGGCGGCGACAGCGCCGTGGAGGGTGCGGCCATTGCCGCGCAGGTGGCCAAAACCGTGTATCTTGTGCACAGGCGCGACACGTTCCGCGCCGAGCCGTACTGGGTGGAGAAAGTGAAGGCGAAAGAGAACATCAAGTTCGTGCTCAACACGAACGTGCTCGAAGTGCAGGGCGATACGAAGGTGCGCGGCATCAAGTTGGATACCCCGTACGAAGGCAGCGACGTATTGCCCGTGGACGGCGTGTTCATTGAAATCGGTTCCTTGCCCGCCGTGGCTTTGCCGCAGTCGCTCGGCTGCGTATTGGACGATCGCGGTTTCTTAAAAGTGGACAGCGCGCAGGCGACGAACGTGCCGGGAGTGTTCGCCGCGGGCGACGTGACCAGCGCCAGCAATCACTTCGCCCAGTTCGTGACGGCGGCGGGGGAGGCGGGTGTGGCGGCCAACAGCGTCTTCAACTACCTGCAGTCGGGCGGCACACACTGAAAACACACGGTGTTCTTGCCAGGGTTGCGTGCATGAATTATATTTCGCTCGTGCCAAACAGCACCGTAGTTCTCGGCGCTCTCCTCGTCGTCAGCCTTCTCGGCTAGCGGGGTTTTCGTCTGAAAACGCAAAAACACCCCGCTACACCTAGCGGGTTTTTTTTATTTCCCCCCTCATCTCCATGGCCAATACCATGACCACCGAAGACGGCTTCCGGGCCCATGAACACTCCGAAGGCTCAGCCAGTTGGATCATCATCACCGACCCCAAAGGCGCCGAGCACCGCGTGCCGGCACCGAGGCTCAATGCCATCGCGTCTTCACCCGTCAGTCCGCTGCACCATGCCATCGCGTACGTACGCCGAAAAACCATGGAAGGGCTGACGCGCGAATCGTTGTAAATTTGCTTGCAACGGCTTTTGGGCTCTGTACACTGGCTCCACTATGCCAAGAGGTAAACGCACTGTCTTCGTTATGACCTGCCCCGAAACGGGCACGCGTCTGGGTACCATCCGCTTGCACAAGCAGGACAAAAACGGCGTGGGCTGGAAGGAGCACGTGGCCGACATGCAGAAGTATTCTCCGTCTTTGCGCAAGCGCGTGAAGGTGAAGTTCAAGGAAGAGAAGCACTCTTCGTAAACACGAGTTACTTGGTTCTTCGGGCATGAAGGCTATACTTTGCGTATGTCCGAAATCTACCGCGCCTGCGCCGCTCTGTTCGTTTTCAAGCCGGCTCAAATTTGCACGCCGGAAGGTCAGCGCGACACGTGGACGGTTTTGCTTTTGCATAAGCCGCGCACCTGCGACGCTTGGCAGTTGCCTCAAGGGGGAGTGGAAGCCGGGGAAACCGTCACCGAAGCGGCCGTGCGCGAGTTGAAGGAAGAAGCGGATTTGACCGTGGACGTGTTGGGTCAGAGCGCCACCGTGTATCAGTACGATTTCCCGTCCACGTTTCGCTGCGTTCGCCCCGACAACGTCAAAGGCCAGCGCGTGGAGTTCGTGTTCGCTTTGGCCTCGCCCGAAACGCATGTGTGCGTGGACCAGAAGGAAATAGACGGGTTCGCTTGGGTGGTGCCCGAAGACGTGCCCAAGTACGTGCAGCGCCGTGAGTATTTGGAAGTGTTTGCGAAGTTGGTCGCGGAAGCCAAAGAGCGTTTCCCGAACGTATGCGCCTGACCGCGTTGTCTCTGCAGGGCTTTCGCGGCTATGCCCGTTTGCAACTGGAAGAGTTGTCGCCGGGGGTGAACGTGTTTTTGGGTGCCAACGCCGTGGGCAAAACGAATTTGCTCGAAGCGGTGAGCCTGCTTTCGCTGACGAAGTCGTGTCGCGGCGTGGATGACGGCGATTTGTTTCGTTGGAACGAGCAGTTTTACAGCGTGAAGGGCGCGTGTCTCACGGATGACGGCGAGGCCTGCGAATTGGAAGTGGCGAGCCAGCTTCTGCCGCGCAAAGTGCGTCGTTGCAGTCGCAACGGCGTGGAGCAGTCCATCGGCACCATGGTGGGGCAAGTGCCGACCGTGACTTTTCTGCCGCAAGATCTCGAACTCTTCGGCGGGTCGCCGCAGGGCAGACGGGCGTTTCTGGACCAAATTCTGTGTCAGGTGTCTTCGGAATATTTGTTGCAGCAAGTGCACTACACCAAGGTGCTCAAGCAGCGAAACGTGCTCCTGCGCCGCATAGCCGACGGCAAAGCGCAGGCCGAAGAATTGGCTCTGTGGGACGGTCAGCTGGCCGAGGCGGCGGCGTGCATCACGCTCATGCGTCAGGAGCTTTTGGGGGTGTTCCAGCTCACGTTTGCCAGCGAGCTTTCGTCTTTGGGCGAGGTGTGGTCCGAACCGGTGCTGCGTTTTCAGCGCACGGGTACGGCCAACGACGCTTCCGCTCTCACCGAAGAAATTCTCGGGTTGCTCCGTGCCCAGTGGCCGCGTGACATTCTGCTGCAGAGCACGGGGTTGGGTCCGCACCGCGAAGATTGGCAGGTGGAAGTGGCCGGTCGCGGCCTACCGCAATTCGCCTCGCGCGGGCAGCAGCGCACGGCGGTCTTGGCATTGTTGCTTCTGGAGGTGTCGTACCTGTCGCTTCGGCGCGGCGAACGCCCCGTCATTCTGCTCGACGACGTGTTTTCGGAGCTCGACGACCTGCACCAACGTTCGCTCCTGCGGGCCTTGCAGGAACACCAAGTGCTCATTACGGCCGTCCAGCTGCCTTCGGAGCTTGCCGGTGCGCAGGTGTGGCACGTGGTGCCCGGCTCAGTGGAGAGGGCGGTGGAAGGCGCCGTAGAGGGCGAGCCCCAAGGCGTCGGCCGCGTCGTCCGGTGACGGTGGAGAGTCGAGGCGAAACAAATGTTGCAGCATTTGCTGCACTTGACGTTTGTCGGCCTGGCCGTCGCCCGTGAGGGCGGATTTCATTTGAATGGGTCCCGCTTCCAATACGGGCACCCCGCGAGCGCCCACTTCCGCCAGCAGTGCGCCTCTGGCTTGCGCCACCACGATGGCGGTTTTCACGTTCGTGGAGAAAAACAGCTGTTCAATGACCACCAGGTCGGGTTGGTGCTCATCCAAAAGCCGCCGCAAGTCTTGGGCCAATTCCGTTAAACGCAGCTCCAGAGGCACTTTGGCGGGTGTTTCCAGAGTCAGCCAATCCACGGCCAAAGGCTTGTTTCGGTCCGTGGCATCCACAATGCCGATGCCCGTGGTGGCCAAGCCGGGGTCTATACCCATGACAATCATCTTTGCCACCTTAGCAAAGACGGCATTTTTCTGCTATAATGAGAGGATTTATGCACACACACAAACACCGTCACTTCGTGGTTCTTCCGTTGGCCCTCGCCATGCTCGGCGCCGGCGCCACGGCCCTGTACGGCGGCGCTTCCACGGCATCCGTCATTGCGGAAGAGAACGCCACCGTTTGTCGGGGCGAATATTCGGTTTGGCGTTCGCCCGGCACGTCATACGTTGACTGCTCCAAGAGCGAAGTCGCTCCGCCGGAGGGGGATTACCTCGTGCAGTCGCACGGCAGCGTGGACATCGCACTGCCGACGTTGCACGTTCGTGCCGCTCAAGCCGCTTTCACACTCAGTGTGCACGGTCGCACCGTTTCCGTGGCGGCGCTTACGGGCCCCGTTCTGTTAATGGACAAGAATACGACTTTGCTGCTGCCCATCGGCCGTCAGTGGCGCGGTGAACTTCTGGCGAACGCGCAGCCCATGACCGAAGAGTGGTGGACGGCGCACGAAACGTCGCCGTTGCCGCTTGGTTTTTTGCGTGAACAGCTGCTGCTTTTGGAAGGCTTTCCCGAACCGGCCGGCGGTTCCGCCACCACCATTCTCGAAGCCGCCAGTCGGTACGTGCCCGGAGCCTTGCCCGTTGCCCGTCAGCGCGGCGAGCGCTCGGTCATCGAGCGTTTGGAAACTCAGCTGGCCGCCAAAAACGCCCCGGCAGCCGAAGTGTTGCTGCAGTCGCTGAGCGGTAACGCAGCGGTGCCGCATTTGGCCAAATTGCTTTCCCACGCCCACGAAAGTGCGGTGCAAATTCCTCTGGTGCACTGGCTTTCTCAGCGCGATGCGCAACTTTGGTTGCTTCTGGCTTTGGACCCCGCCGTCTCCGCCTCCGCCTGGACGTACGGCGAACCGAGCCTGACGAAAGAAGAGCTGCTTTCCGTGCTCCACACCTTCCCGAAGACGGCTTTTGCCGAAAACGAACATAACCCTTTGGCCGTGGAAGGTTGGGGCAAACGCCTGCAGGCGTTGCTCGATGCCGAACCCAACCCCGTACCCATGGTGGAGCAGTACGCGCCGCGTCTTACTCGCACCGTGCGCTACCTGCGCGAGCAGGGTTACCCCGAACGCAGTCGCGTTTTGGCCCAAACGGCCTTCGGCGTTTTCCAGCCGTACTTCCAGCAGGTAAACGAAGCCGTGGAAGCCGACTTGAAGGAACTTCGTTCCTTGCAGGAAGCACCGGCACACATTGCCATGCCCGCCTCCGTGCCAACCGCAGTACCTGTGGCTCAAGCCGAAGTGCAGGAACTGACGCAGACCAAGCAAGTGGAGGTACAAGCACGCACTGTGTTGAAGGAAGTGGAATTCCCGGATAGTTCGAATGTGAAAATTACTCCGCTTTCCAAAACCACCGTGCGCGTGCGTTACGGCGGCTCGCTTGAATTCACGTTGGACCTTACCTCCAATCAAGTCACGGACATCGTCTACAAGCAAACCAGAACGCCTTACCCGCTTTCCTTGAACGCGTTTACGGACTGGGTGAAGAAATTGTAATGGTGGGCGATCGCAGACTTGAACTGCGGACCTCGA
>CAZWVP010000041.1:0-9750 GCA_964636635.1 uncultured Candidatus Peribacteria bacterium | reverse complement strand
GACATCAGATGACTTCGTCCTTTCCCGGTATCCGAATCAAACACTCTTTCACCATAGTAAATTCTACTGTGTGGAGATCTTGGCAATACGACGGATCGCGCAAATTGTAGGCAACGTGCTTCCAACATGCGAAGCGCAACCGAACCTGACGATCGAACGTGCCCTGCTCGCGCAGAATGCCTTCGTACGTCGTGCAGAATTGCGGGGTGATGGATGAGTTGAATTGCTCTCGAATTGTCGCTTCCATCGACCACTGTTCTTGTTGCAAACGATCGGTATTCAAGCGTCCGAACACGACGAATGCCGATGGAACCCAGAATGCGGCAGCCAGTAGCAGCACTATGGCCAGCACCGTGCGCGGGTGTTCGAGGTGCCTATGAGGCCTCTGCTTCTGCCTCGCAGTCGCCATGACTGTGAATAACCCCCCGGCCAAACTTATCGCATAGGACCATGCAAAAACGTAAAAGAATATTGCCAGAGGACGTACATCTCTCGGTGCGCAGCGAAAGCCTTCGGGTAGATACGCACTTTCAATGAACTGATACCCATAACCTACGAAAGCACCTGCGCCAGGCAAACTGCAACTGCCGAAGTTAAAGAGCATTAATCCTATTTGCAGAGCTGCAATTACCAACAGCAACTCGACTGGAATTTCGACATGCGTTCTCCCACGCACATGCTGCCCCAAGGCCAATGCACACAAGACCAGAAAGCCCATTCCATACAGCAGCCCGCACCGAATCAACAAATACACGATGGTCATGCCGTCGGACGTGAGCAACAGCAGGAACGTGCTTGCGGCGGCATAAAGCACATATCCCATCACCAACGGCCACAAACGCTCTTTGATGGTCCCAATCATGCAAGAACCATACCATGACGCTCGTGTCACGGCACGGCACTCACGGTGCCACAACAGCTGTGCTGAGCTGCCGTGGCACAAACGATGATCCTGAAAAACGACGTTTACGCCTCTTCCGTCTTCGGTTCCTCTGCGGCAATGGGAGCCTCTTCGGCCAAAGACTCTTCTACCGTCGCTTCGGCGGCCTCCGCGGCTTCGGGCATCATCACCTGCTCACCGTCCTCGGTGGTGGTAAAGCTGGCGGCCTGCAAGTCACCGCCTTTTATTTGAGCCAACTTGGCTTTGAGAGCGGGGAGTTCTTCGTAGTTGTACATGTCCAATTCGTAGCCCGTAAGCTCGGTGGCCAAGCGGATGTTCTGGCCTTTCTTACCGATTGCCATGGGACGCTGAGCCTCTTCCACGAACACGGCGGCACGCTTCTTGATGCGGCGACCTTGGTCGTCGAAGTGTTCGGTATCGTTGACGATGATGACGGCGGAGATGGCGGCCGGCTGCAGAGCGGTGGCGATGAGCTTGATGGGATCGTCGGACCATTCGATCATGTCCACGCGTTCGCCGTTGATTTCCTCCATGACGGCGTGAATGCGCACGCCTTTCTGGCCCACGCAGGCGCCGATGGGGTCGATGCGGGCGTCCTTGCTGGCCACGGCGACCTTGCTGCGGAAACCGGCGTCGCGAGCGATGCCGCGAATGAGCACGTCACCGTTGCGCACTTCGGGAATTTCCAATTCCAAAAGCTTGCGCACGAGGTTGGCGTGCGTGCGGGAAATGCGCAGCTGCGGGCCTTTGGTCGTCATTTCCACCGTGTCCAAGTACACGCGAATGCGCTTGCCCGTGTAGTAGTGCTCGCCGGGAATTTGTTCGCGCCACGGCAGCGAAACCGTCATGCCTTCTATTTCCAGCGTCACCCAGTTCGGTTCCACTTTGGTGACCGTGGCGGTGAGCAATTCCTCTTCGCGGTCTTTGAACATTTCGTACAAACTCTGTTTTTCAGCTTCCTGCAGCTTCTGCAAAATCACCTGCTTGGCGGCCTGCGCGGCAATGCGACCGTACTCGTCGGGCGTCACGTCTATTTCAATTTCGTCACCCACTTCCACGTCGGACTTTATGCGCTTGGCGTCCTTGAGGCTTATTTCGAAGCTCTCGCTCAGCACCTCGTCGACCACTTCTTTGATGAGCAAGATGGTCGGCATGTCTTTGTTCTCTTCGAAGTTCACGCGAATTTCCTGCTCCTTGTTGCCGTAGTCCTTGCGGTAGGCAGTGGCGATGGCTTGTTTTACCGCTTCCAACACCTGCTCCGGGTTCACGTTCTTCTCGGAACAAATTTGATTGATGGCGGCGATGAATGAGGCGCGCATTGTAGGATTAGGGAATAGGATGAAGATTACGAATTACGATTACGAATGAATGATGAAGACGACGAAACCACCATTCCAGATTTGGAATAGTGAAGAGTGAATCCAACCGTAATGTCATACACACTATACACACCCCTCGAACGATCGACAAGAACTTTCCCTTCGCAAAAGCCTTATATCCGGCCCGCTTTCTCGAGCAAGTCTTGCAACACCAAAACGTTTTCTTCTTGAATCGCCTCCAGAGCCGCAGGCACATCTTCGGGCAAAAGTCCCACTCGATTCACATACATATCCCGACCCAGGCTTCCTTCCGTTGTCGTAGCCAAAAACAGCAGATCTCTGCCTTCATCTATCTTCTCTTTCAGCTGCAGCATACGAGCAGACGCATCCGGCAAAATGCGCGATTTTGCATGGGCTTCCTGAAGCCTGCTTGTTTCCGGTGAGTTGTTCATAATGTATTAATATATTAATTTTATATTATTGTCAATAAACGATTTTTATTGATCCTAAAGGCCCAGAAGCTGTTCCCGCATATGCTCTCGCATCTCGTCCATGCGACGGCTTACCGCGAGCACATCGGCAGCGACATACTCACGAAACAACATCTCCGTTTCATTCGCGTAGGCTTCGGGTAAAAGTTCCTTCCAACTCCATTGGCCCGTGGCCGAGAGCAGAAATTCATCGCAACGAGGACGCATGGCGGCTGCAGGCGGTATGGATTCGCCTTTGTTGACGCAAACGTCGTACATCGCACGCCACGTGCCGATGTAGAGCACGAACAACACGGCGCGCGCTCGCTGTTCAACGGCTGCGGAAACAGGCTGCCGCTCTCGGAGCACACTCAGTTTGCGGCTGCAAAATTCGTTGGCAAAGGCCGTCGGCGAAGAGGGCACCATAGTTTGTAAGCGTAGCACAAGCGCGGTCTCGCTTAAAACTTCACCGAACCGTTCGGTTCTATGAAACGCATTTCCACTTGGAGCGGTGCGGCCACTCGGCGACGCACTTCTTCCACCAGTGTCACGGCGTCGTTATACGTGGCACCCGGTGAGCTGATGAGGAAGTTGGCGTGCTTTTCGGAAACCCGCACGCCGCCGATGGCGAACCCTCGCAGTCCCACGTCATCAATAAGCTGCCAAGCGGGCTTGGTTTCCACGGCCTTGAAGCACGAACCCGCGGTTTGCCGATGCGGCTGGGTGGCGATGCGCTTTTTGATGGAGTTCTCCACTTCGCGCTGCACCAGTTCGGTATCGAGCCGAGGAGCAATGAGTTCAACTTCCCAAATGACGGGCGGCAAGTCGTGCGAGTCGCGTTCGTGCGCTTGGTCCTTGAAGAGACTCTCGCGGTAGCGGAACCGGCATTCCGCCTTCGTATATTTGTGCCACTGGCCGTGGTCGTACACGGTCACGCTGTGTACGAAGTGGTCTATCCAAATGCCGCTCGGCCCCTGCCCCGCGTTGCCGAAAACGGCGCCGCCGATGGTGCCCGGAATGCCCGCCAGCGCCGAAAGGTCGAACCCCAGGAGCGCCAATTCGTTGATGAGCACGGCCGTGCTCACGCCGGCTTGCGCCGTAATGACGTGGTCGTGCACATGCCATTCTTTGGTGCCGATGCGCCCCACCACGGCCCGCACTTCGCCGTCGGCAAACACGGTATTCGTCCCCCCGCCCAAAATGAGAAATGGAATGTTTTCTTTGGCTGCCAATGCGCTCGCCTGTTCCACGTCCGTACGTGAAAAGAGGTCAACGTAGTACTTCGCCGTGCCGCCTATTTTCATGGTGGTCTTCCCGCCTATGGCGACGTGCTGCTGTATGTTCATACGAATCAACGCTTCATCATACTGGCGATTTTTTCGATGCCTTCCACGATTTTATCCGCCCGGTTCTTGCGCTGCGCACGAGAAAGCACGACGACCAAAACCGCCAAACCCGCCAGGCTGAGGCTGAGAATGAGGTGATGCGTGGGTTGCATCGTTATATTTGCGAGAGACAAGACAAACTGCAAAGTAGCCAATACGAACACACCTACAAGAACGCCGCAGCCCATGCCCGTGAGCACCACGCGCGTGGAGCTTTCCACGTTGTCTTGCGGAGCGCTGGCCAAACCGGTGAGCAATTCGCTTTCCAACACCACGGGCGTTTTGCCCCAGTCTTGGAAGAGCGTGGTGACTTTGCGCTGCAAAATAAGCTGCACCAGCTGTTTGAACGGCACGGCAGTTTTCCCTTCAATGACGGCTTTCGTGCTGCCGGGAGAAATGTCGAACTCTACGTCGGGCGAGTTGTTGAAGTCCATGAACGGCAGTATACAGCGAACGGCGGGGATTAGGAATGAAGATTGGAACGAGGAATAAAGATTACGATTAAGATTACGACGAAGTGAAAAAGATCGATCTCCCGTAGTCGTAATACGTAATCGTAATACGTAATCTCACACACGCACAACCCTCAGGCAGGCTAACAGTTGTAGTTTTTCCAGGGCAACTCGAAGCGGGGAGCTCTTGGTGAACGGTCACGCACAATAACTGCTTTTTCGCGCACCAACTCATCCAACGCGGCGCGCCTGTTTCCATCGTCATGGTTAATGACGGCCTTCATCAACGAAACTCTGCAGCGACCGCCTTTTTCCAGTAATTGCAGCATTTGTGCTTTCAGCTGCGCCTGAATTTCTTGGCTACGCGCGAATTGAGGATTTTGCGCCGGTGCGTCAGGCACCATGTCATTCGGCGAATCAGGCGTCATCATGCGCTCAGTATAAGTCACCTGAACTTTAGGAGACAATGGCTATGGCATGCAGCCTCTTCAAGGTCTCCGCGCGACCCAGTTCCGCCGCCACTTCGAACGCGCCCGGGCTGAAGGGCTTGCCTGTGAGCGCGGCGCGCACGGGCCAGAGCACCTGACCCAAACTGAAGCCATCTTTGGAAACCAGCGCCCGCAAATCGGCTTCAATGCGCTCTTGTTTCCAGTCGGCTTCGGCAATGGCCTCCAACGTCTTCGTAATTTCGGGCAGGACTTTCGCCACGATTTCCGGCGTGAGTTTTTGTTTGGGGTTGGCCAGCAGTTCCATGCTCACCGCTTCCGGAGCACGATAGAAAAACGACATCATGTCCACGGCTTCGGGGAAGAACGTGACGCGCTCCTGAATGAGAGCGGCTTTCTGCTCAAACGCCGTGTCGGCAGCGGCTTCGGGGAGAGCGGCGGCCACCAAAGGCAAAATGCGCGCCGAAAATTCCGTGAGCGGCAAGCGGCGAATCCACTGCCCTTGCATCCAGTCCAGTTTCTCCAGGTCGAAAATCGCCCCCGCCTTCTGCACGCGCTCCAGTGTGAAACGCTTTACGAGATCTTCCAGCGAAAACAGCTCTTCCGTGGTGCCGGGGTTCCACCCGAGCAGCGCCAAGAAATTGATGAGCGTTTCCGGCAAGTACCCTTTTTGAATGTAGTCCTCCACCGCCACGTCGCCTTGGCGCTTGCTCAGCTTGCTGCGGTCTTTGTTGAGTAGCAGCGGTACATGCGCGTAGCGCGGAGGCTCCCAACCGAACGCGCGGAACAAAATGATGTGCTTGGGCAAAGAACTGAGCCACTCTTCGCCGCGAATCACTACATCGATGTTCATGAAGTGGTCGTCCACCACATGCGCGAGGTGATACGTGGGAAAACCGTCGCCCTTGAGCAGCACTTGGTCATCTACCGTCGAACCCATGAAGGACACCTCGCCACGAATGTCGTCGTGGAAGACGATGGTTTCTTCACGAGGAATTTTAAGACGAATGACATGACGCTCACCAGCGGCCACGCGCGCCTGCACCTCTTCCGGAGCCAACTTGCAGCACATTCTGTCGTACATGGGAGCCTGCTTGCGCGCGGTCTGCTCGGCGCGCATTTGCTCCAAACGTTCCGGCGTGCAAAAACACCGGTAGGCGTGTCCGCTCTCCAAAAGCTTCTCCGCATGCTCGCGGTACATGGGCAAACGCTCCGATTGCACGTAGGGACCACAATCGCCTTTCTGCACCACTTGGCCGTTTTCCATGAGCACGCCTTCATCGGGGTGCATGCCGGCCCAGTGCAACGCTTTCAAAATATTCTCCACGGCACCCGGGACGCTTCGTTCCTGGTCGGTGTCTTCTATGCGCAGCAAAAACTTGCCGTTCGTCTGGCGTGCAAGAATGTACGCGAACAACGCCGTTCGCAGTCCCCCCACATGCAGGAAGCCGGTAGGCGACGGGGCGAAACGGGTGCGCATGGAAGGCTACTTCACTTCCACCGAAAACGTCACGGGCGTGACGGGTCGGCTGTTGTTGGCAGGCGTGTTCACGATTTTGTCGACGATTTCAATGCCCTTGATCACCTTGCCGAAGCCCGTGTGCTTGCCCTGCAACCACGGCGTGGACGCCGCCTGAATGATGAAGAATTGGCTGCCGTTCGTATCGGGCCCGCGGTTGGCCATGGCAATGACGCCGCGCTCCAACTTCACGTCGTTGTCTTCGTCTTCGAACGTGTCGCCGTAAATGCTTTCGCCGCCGGAACCGTCACCGTTGGGGTCGCCGCCTTGAATCATGAAGTCGGGGATGACGCGGTGGAACGTGAGGCCGTTGTAGTAGCCGCGCTTGGCGAGCGTCACGAAGTTTTCCACGGTCTTCGGGGCTTTGTCTTTGTAGAGCTCCAGCGTTATTTCGCCGAGCGAAGTTTTCAGAACGACGGTTTCAACGTTGGCGGCGGAGGGGGTGGGGGTCACGGAAGAAGTAGGGGAAGAAGTACCGGAGCCGCAAGCGGCCAGAGTGCAAACGAAAGCGAGAGTCAGCGGGAGTGTGAGGTTGCGCATAGTGCGGTCATCCTACGGCGATAGCTTACGAGGTAGCAAGAGATACGCCGAGCAAATCCGCGATCTGTCGAGCGGGGTTTGGGTCAGTTATGCGACATTCGACATTCGACATTCGGCAGGCAATGAATGTTTGAATTGCGGATGGGAGTTCTCTCTGCAATTTTTCTTGAGGCACCACCACTCCCGCGCCCATCTGTTGAAACTGCTCCGCGTTCTTCGTTTGATGATCTCCCCCCACGCCCTCGAGCGGCACGATGATGGCGGGAATGTGATTCGCTAGAAGCTCGAACACGCCTCCCGCTCCCGCGCGCGTCAGTGCCACATTGGCAAGTGCGTAGAAATGCGCGAGTTCAGGCCCGGCAAATTCTTGTTGGTAATACCCCGCGCGTTGCACGCCGGTTTTTTTGCCCAAACCGGTAATGTGCACGATGTCGACGGTACCGAGCAATTCCTCAAGATTCGCCTCCACCGCGCGGTTAAGTGCCACGGACCCCTGACTGCCGCCGAGCACGAGCAAGACGGGGCGCTCGCCCGAAAGACCGGTGATGCGCAACGCCTCCTCCCGGCTGCCGTGCGACATGGACGAACGAACGGGATAGCCAGTAAGGAAGTATTTGGTATTTGGTATTTGGCATTTGGCATCCATTCCGTCCTCATACTTGATACTTGATACCTGATACCCGTTCACAGGGAACGCCCGGCACACTTTCTTCGCAATCATCCTCAACAATCTGCCGCTTCGATTGGTGGCGATGTCCGCTTCAAACAGCACGATGGGAATGCCTTTCCACCAAGCCGCCAAGCACAGCGGCATGCTGACGTAACCGCCCGTGGTGAACAGCAATTGCGGTTTGTACTGCGCCAGTAAACGAAACGCCGCTCGCACGGCGGCCGGTAAACGCACAGGAAAAAGCATGCCCAGCCTCGGCCAGGGCCAAGCCGTGAACGGAACGTTCGCACAGCGCAGAAATTCGCTGTCCGCGGGGCGCTCGCTGCACATGAAATGGAGCGTATCGGCGGGTCGGGAAACGGCATACTCCCGCGCCACCGCCACCAAAGGCGCAATGTGCCCGGCCGTACCGCCGCCGACGAACAAGAGAGTGGCTATGCCACCATGCTACCACGTGAGCAACCGCGGTTTGATTCTTGAGCGTCTTTCTTGCACCGCTTCTTCGGTGGAATAACTGGAGATGTTGAGCAGCACGCCCACCGCCGCCAGCAAGGTGATGAGCGACGAGCCGCCCGCACTGATGAACGGCAACGTGAGACCCGTCAGCGGGAAAATGGAGGTGTTCACGCCGATGTTGATGAGCGTTTGGAAGGCGATCCAACTGGTGATGCCCGTGGCCACGAGGAAGCCGAAGCGGTCCGGCGCATGCACGGCGGCTCGGTAACCGCGCCACACGAAAATGCCGAACATGCCCATGATGATGAGAATGCGCATGAGCCCGAGCTCTTCGGACATCACGGCGAAAATCATGTCGGCCTGCACTTCGGGCAGGTAACCGAACTTCTGAATGGACTTGCCGTACCCCACGCCGAACATGCCGCCGCTGCCGATGGCCGCCAGCGCCTGGCACACCTGGTACGTGCTGTTCACTTGGCAAATGTTCACCATGGGTTCGGTGGCAAACAGAATGGAGAGGAACCCGAGGAAGCGGCGTTGCACGTAGCCGTAGTTGAGAATGATGGGTAACGCGAAAATCGTGGAAATGGCGCCGCCCAACAGCATTTGCACGATGTTGCCGCCGGCCACGAAAAACATGCTCATGGCGATGCACGAAAGCACCAGGAACGAACCGAAGTCCGGCTGCAACGCCACCAGCACGCAGCTGATGAGCAGCAGCGTGACGAACGGCAGGAAGCCTTCTTTGAAAGTGGCCACTTGCGCCTCACGTTTCTGCAGCCACACGGCCAAGTAAAACACGAGCGTGAGTTTGAGAAGTTCCGCCGGCTGGAACGAAAACCCGCCGATGATGATCCAACTGCGCGACGTCCCGTGCTCGGCCGCTATGCCGGGCAAAAACACGGTGATGAGCAGCAGCATGGTGAAGCCGAACAACGGCAACGCGAAGCGTTCCCACATGCGGTACGGCACCAACGCGAGCAGAAACATGAACAGGAAACCCACGAGCACGTGAATGGAGCTTTTGACCAAGTAGAAGGAGTTTGTCGGCTCTTCACGCAGTCCGCGGTCCACCTGCTGCGACGTGACTTGGTAACTTTTGTACACGCTCACGCTGGCGATCATCGCCAAACCGAAAAAGGTGAGAACGATGGTTATGCCGCAGAGGAGGAGATCCATTCGTCGGAACACCAAGGTAGCCTATAGCGATGAACGATGAGCGGCCAGTGATTGGCAATGCAAAGAGTTTGCTCCTTATGGAAAGCATTATTGTTCTTGTAAGGCAGGATGGTCTTCGCCCCAAACCTTCCGGCCGATGGCGAGGTGAAGAGGGTGACTATGTGCAGGATTGCCAGCAAGGCCGTAGAGAGCAGCGATGAATTTGCCGTAGGGACGGCTGAGTAAAGTAAGTGCCTTCTTTTCTACACTCATCAATTTCGTCCAAATTTCGGGGGTGAAGCGAGTGCGGATTTCCGCAGTCACAGTTTCAATTGTAAGAGCTGGAAGGACTTGCTCTTGGAGAGTCGGGTGGCCTTCACCCCAAACCTTCCGGCCGATGGCGAGGTGAAGAGGGTGACTATGTGCAGGATTGC
>CAZWVP010000040.1:3949-10056 GCA_964636635.1 uncultured Candidatus Peribacteria bacterium | reverse complement strand
AAAAAAACGACGGTGTCGACTTTCGCGGGCGAAGTCTACGTTGGTCTCTCCCTTGCGGACAAGAATTTCTCGCCCGAAGTCCGAGCCCTGCTTATACTGCGCACATGCTGACACTCACCGCCCGCCGCTTCGTCTTCGCGCTCTTCGTTCTGGCTTTGAGCGGCTGCGGACAAAACGACTGGCAGACGTTTTCCAGCGAGGCGTTGCGGTTGAGCTTCCGACACCCCGCCGAATATGTGCCGACGCACACCGAACCTGCCCTGACGGAAATAACTCTTTCCAACGCCAAGAGGCTCGCATGGAAAGAAGTGAAATTGCGAACATCGGATGAGGATGCCGAAGGGCCGTTCATGGTGGTGTACAGGAGTGAAGATTCTGCGATTCTCGATTACGTGACAGCCGATGACAGTCTCACGACGTTGGTGCCGGTGAACGGAGAAAACATCGTGCGATATGAACAACAAGGCATGGGTTCCGCGGTGGGCTTTCTCGTGAATCGACGCAAGCCGTACATCGGCGTGGAATTCGTCTTCCCACCCGACGAAGCCACCATGATGAAGATTGTCTCTTCGGTGAAGTGGGATGAGTAGCGTGTCACTTTTGTCCGTCCTTCGTCAGGCTCAGGATGACAGGACAAAAGTGACTGAAATCACATCATCGTCTCCACCCACCCCTGCACGGGTTCTTTCTTCCAAACATGCAACGCGTTCTTCAGGGCATGCAAGCAGAGCAGCGCGCATTTTTCGCGGCGAATACCAATGGGTACGGCGAGCAGTTCATACACGAACGCGGCAGGCAGAGCTTCAGCTTCCGCCACCGCCATGCCTTCCAACGCTTCCGAAAGCATGGAAACCGCGGCTTGGCTGATGGCGCACCCCGTCCCCCGCCAATGCATGCGCACGATCTTTCCGTCCGCTATTTCCAACGCCAACGCAATGTCATCGCCGCAGCTGGCGTTCACTTCGTGCCGCTCGGCATCTGTGCGCTCCAGAGCTTCTTGTCCGCGAGGCCGACGGTAGTGGTCGAGGATGTGCTCGGCGTAGAGATTCATGGGCGAATATGCTAGAATAAGAGGATGTACTTCTCTCTCCAGCAACTCAAGGAAATAGCCGCGCAACCGCAATTGAAGATGGGGCAAGTTTCCGATGTGTTGGAGAGTTTGGACGCGTACGCCGAAGTTCGCCGCCAAGACACGACGCCGCTGAGCGCGGAGGAACGCGCCATGGCGCTGGCCTACGGAGACACACTCCTGACGAACGCCGAATTGCTCGCGCAGCTTGGCACCGAGAGTCGCATTTACGCCCGCATCCTGCGCGCACGCACCGCTCTCTCGTTGTTGGTGCAACGAGATTCTGCTTAACGTCGCAACGACGGCAATAGCTCTTCTATGGCACGCACGCAGAGTTGAATGTCTTCTTCGGTGGTGTACACGCCCACGGACAAACGAGTGGAAGCCGGAATGCCGAGGAAGTCGTGCAACGGCTGGGCACAGTGATGCCCTGCGCGGAGACAAATGTTCCTGCGACCCAACACTTCCGTGAGGTCGTGCGGGTGCACGCCTTCCACCATGAAACTGAGACAACCGTATCGGTCACCGTCGCGCGCGGGGCCGAGCAGCGTGACGCCGGAAACGGCGCGCAGGCCTTCGGCGGCCATATGCAGCAACGTCTGTTCGCGTGCGATTTTTTCCGACCACGGCGTTTCCGCCAGCCAATCCATGGCGGCGGCCAAGCCCACGGCCTGCGTGAACGGCGGGGTGCCGGCCTCGAATTTCTGCGGAATATCGGCAGGCGTGAAGCCCGTCTGGGTCACGGCGTAAATCATGCTGCCGCCACCGAGAAACGGCGGCATGGCGGAAAGGAGATCCGCTTTGCCGTACAGCACGCCTATGCCCGTGGGGCCGTAGAGTTTGTGTCCGGAGAAAGCCAGAAAATCACAATCCAACGCCCGCACGTCCACGGGCGCATGCGCCGCCAACTGCGCGGCGTCCACGCACACCAGTGCGCCGGCGGCATGGGAAGACTGCACGATGTCGGCCAACGGCGTGCGCACACCGAGCACGTTGCTTAAGCCCGTAATGCCGACGACTTTCACCGGGTTGCCGGCAAGAAGCAGTTCCAAGTCCACCATGGACAACGTGCCTTCATGATTCGGCCGCCACCACAGGATGTGGCTGCCCGTACGCTCGGCCAGCTGCTGCCAAGGCACGATGTTGCTGTGATGCTCCAAAAGCGACAGCACGATGCAGTCGCCCGCATGCAAAAGCGGCTCCACACCGCGGGCGACGAGGTTTAAAGATTCCGTGGCGTTTTTCGTGAAGACGATTTCCCGTTCGCTGCGCGCATTCAGAAAACGCGCCGTGCGTTTACGCGCCTGTTCGTACAGTTCGGTGCTGCGCTCGCTCAACACGTGCATGCCCCGATGTACGTTTCCGCGACCATCGGCCTCCGCGGCCTGCATAGCCTCCAAAGAAGCGGGGCACGGCTGCGCGGTGGCGGCGGTGTCCAAGTAGACCAGTGGGAAAGATGGCATCGATTCCATGCTCTCTGCTAGTCTGCCTTGGTCTCCAACTCTATGCACACGCAAACAGCGAAGAAATTGGGCGTTGCCCTCCTTATTGGCTACCTCACGTGGGGCTTGCTCTCCACGGTGGCGTTCTACGGTTCGCCGCCGCACACTTCCGTCCTGCTGCCGCAGGCGGATTCGGTGGAAATGGATAAAAACAATCCCGTGGAACCCAGCGCCTGGGCGATAGCGGACGGCAAATTGCTGCCCTTGCTCGAACGAGGCGTGAAGGCGTTGCCCGGCGCATTGATACAAACCTTGTTGCGCACCACCACGCAAGACAAAACGTCCATCGTGCAAAACGCTCCGTTCATTCTCTACGCGGTGCTCAGCGCTCTCATTTTGGCGGGCTGGCTCGTCTGGCGCATGGCCAACGACGTACAGGGCGCCGTAACGCTGCGGCCATGGATGATAGGTGCGGGTGCGCTGCTCGCACTGTGGGTGCTCTACAACATTCTCGTGAACACCCCCTTGGGCCCGAAGCAGGACATTTCGCTGCGCCGCATGTACGAACCGCACCGCGACATTTACGTGAACATCAGCGAGGAAAGCTTTGTGGAACTGCAGACGAACTTCCAACGCCTGAAAAACTCCGGCTGCTTGCAATTGGTGCAGCAGCTGCGTCCCGACATCGGCGAGTACCGCGTGAACCAACGGTGCATTCAGTCGTCGTTCGTCACACGCATTCTCCCTCACGTCCTTTTCTTGGCGCTGCTCAGCATGGTATTTCTTACCGTAGGTCGCGCCGTGTTGCGCTTCCTGCGTTTCCGCAGCGAGGTGCTGCTCACGGAAACCGTCTTCTCTTTGGGTGCGGGCATTTGCGTCAGCATCGCGGTGCTCTGGACTCTGGCGTTGCTCGGCTGGTTCAACCAGACGGCCGGTTGGCTTTTGATGGGCGGGTCTCTGGCGGCACTGTATCCGCACGCGCGGTACTGGCTGCGCAAATTCCTGTTCTTCACATGGGAAGTGCCGGTACGCCCGCTCGGTATCGTGCTGCTGTGGGCACTCGTCAGCTACCTGGCTTTGAACTTCATCACGGTCGTGCGCCCCTTCCCCATCGGCTGGGATGACCTGGGCAGTTACCTGAACCGCCCGAAGTTGCTCGTGAGCTACGGCCACTTCATTTCGCCCATGAGCAGCTTCCAGTGGGAATACGTCACTTCTTTGGGCTACCTGCTCTACGGCTTCAACAGCGTCTACGGCAGCACCACGGCGATGATGATCAACTGGTACTCCGGCTTGCTGGCGGTATTGGGCGTGGTGGTGGCCAGCCGCTACGTGTTGGGCACGCACGCCGGCTTGCTCGCCGCTTTGCTCTACTACACGCTGCCGCTGGTGGGGCATTTTTCGTTCGGCGATATGAAGACGGACAACGCCACGTTCTTCCTGCTCACGCTCACCGTGGTGGCCACGTTGCACGCCATGCAGGAACCGCACGCGGAAGACGGTTCACATCGTCATCGTTCGCTCCTCTACTTGTTCTTGGCAGGCGTGTTCTGCGCCTTCGCCTTCGGTACGAAAGCCACGGCGGTCATCGGCTTCATGGCCTGCGCCGCGCTCATCGCGGGCGCGCAGTTGGGCGTGGCCGCGGGCATAGGCATGGGCGTGTTGGCAGTGGGTGTGTACACCTACCTCGGTTACTTGCCCATCGCCGATATTTTGCCGCGTTTGCACCTGGGCTTCCTCGGGTACTACGGCAGCGTCGCGGTGCTCTTCACCGGCGGTCTCGTTCTCTGTTTGTTCTCGGCCGTACGCAACAAACGCTGGCAGGATTTGTCGCTGAGCTTGGTGTTTCTGGTGTGGTTGCTCGGCGGTTTTCTGGCGGGCATAGCTCCCTGGATTTTGCACAACAACTACGAAGCCGGAAACGTGATTCCGCGTTTGCTGCTCTACGCGCCGAACCGCGAAGCGCCGCTCATCGACATAACGGGCAAAGTGCAAGACCCGAAAGACGGCACCACGTTCAAAAACCTGCCGCCCGAACTGGCCTTGGACATGGAACACGCCGCTTGCAAGTCGAGCGCCAAAAAAGAAGAACTGGACCGCTACTGGGGCAGTTACGGCGGCATCGGCCACTACCTCACGCTGCCGTGGCGTTCCGTCATGAACAGCGACAGCGCCGGTTACTACGTCACCACCACGCCGATCCTGCTGCTTGTGCCGCTGCTCCTGCTGTTGCCCATTTTCTGGAACCCGCAGGGCAAGCGTTTGCGTTGGCTCACGTTCATGACGTTCTTCCTGGTCGCCCAATGGGCGTTCATGGCCAACGGCGTGCCGTGGTACGGCATCATTCTGTTCCTGGGTTTGGTGGTGGGAGCGGAAGCCTTGGTGCAGTGGAGTCCGAGTGTCTGGCATACCGGCCTCATCGCCACGTTCATGGTGCTGAGTTTGGCCAGCAACTACGGCCACCGCTTCTGGCAGTTCGAACAGCAGCGCAGTTTGCTGGAATACTCCATGGGCAAGGCCTCGTACGAGACCATCAAAGCCCGAACCATTCCGCACTACGACTTGGTGGCACAAATTGCCGTGGAGAATTTTGAGAAAGACAAAGACCACCCGTTCGTTTTCCGCGTGGGTACGTTCATCCCCTACTTCGTACCGAGAAACCTGCAAATCATCGGCGTGGCCGACCAGCAGTTGGACTTGTTCAACTGCATAAACCAAGAGCAGGACCACGCCCTCACGCTCAAGCGCTTGAAGGCTCTGGGCTTCAGCAGCATCATTTTCGACACGAACACGGCCACCATCGAACGTGACGTGAACGGTTCGTTGCACCAGAAAGTAAGGCGCTTCGTGGAATTCCTCAACGATCGCAGCCTGAATTTAACCCCCGTGGTGAACGATCCGGATGCCGGTATCGCCTTCGTGGTTATCCCTTAAATCGGGCTTCTGTTGCTTGGTTCTTGCCTGTTTCGGCCCTAGACTGGCCGGGTGAAGATCATTGCCGTCATACCGGCGTACAACGAGGGCACGCGCATCGCTTCGGTGGTGCAGTCCACCCTGCCGTTCGTGTCGCAGGTGTTGGTGGTGGATGACGGTTCGCATGACGACACCGCCGCGCAAGCGGAAAAAGCCGGCGCGCTGG
The DNA here is from genome assembly GCA_964636635.1 of uncultured Candidatus Peribacteria bacterium. Classification (GTDB taxonomy): domain Bacteria; phylum Patescibacteriota; class Gracilibacteria; order Peribacterales; family Peribacteraceae; genus CAZWVP01. Next base: position 4,406 of record CAZWVP010000040.1, on the reverse strand, counting down.
TGTTGCGACATGTGGAAAACTGCGGCCCGGGAGCCGCCACCATGACGGGCTTGGACGCCGCTCGATTGCTTGGTGCGGAAGCAGTGGCCACGCTCGACGCCGACGAACAGCACGACGCGTCGGATATTCCCGCTCTGCTGGAACCCATCACGGCAAACCGAGCCGACATCGTGTTTGGCAACCGCTTCGGTCAAAAGAACACCATTCCGTTCATCCGACGCTTTTTCAACGCCATCGGCAACTGCATCACCTGGGCGGCCACGGGGCGCTGGGTGGCAGACAGTCAGTGCGGCTTCAAAGTGTTCGGCCCCAAAGCCTTGGCTCAGGTGGACTTGCGCATGAGCGGCTTCGAGTTCTGCACCGAAATCGTCCGCGAAAGCGTACGCAACCGCTGGCGGGTGGCACAAACGCCCATCAAAGTGATTTACTCGGAATACACGCTGGCCAAAGGCCAGTC
>CAZWVP010000040.1:0-3849 GCA_964636635.1 uncultured Candidatus Peribacteria bacterium | reverse complement strand
CATGACTCCCTACCAAATCGTCGTCCCGCTGCTTGCTCTGGTCGCCGTGGCTTACGCCTGGAACCTGACGCTGCGTCAGAAGAAAAGCATTTGGGAATCGTGTTTGTGGACGCTCTTTTGGGGTGTGATCGCACTGGTGGCCCTCTCGCCGAATTCGCTCGGATATTTGAGCGCCCTCACCGGCATCAAGCGCCAGGAAAACGCCGCTTTGGTCACGAGCATCGGTTTGCTCTTCTTCCTCATTTTCTTGCTCATCATTCGCGTGGAAGAGTTGGAACAGAAGCAGACGAAGCTTATTCGTCGTCTGGCTCTCAAGGAGCTGGATAAACAGTAGTTTTCATGCGCACCATCCTCCTCATCAGCCCGTACTGGAAGGAAGCGCACCGTTGGATGGTGAGCTCGGTCAAGCTGGCCGAGCTTTGGCAGCGGCTGGGTTTTAAAGTGGAAGTGGTATGCATGGGCAGCGAGACGAAAACCGAAACGGTGAGCGACACGCTCGTCATTCATCATCGCCGGGACGTGTTCCTGCCGGACCCGCTCAACGCCGGCATTTCGCTTGGCTTCGCCGGCGCGACGGCTCGTCTCGTACGCGAGAGAAAACCCGACATCATCGTCATCAACAAAGTGCTGTTCTGGAGTTCACTCAGCATGTTCCGCCTGCGGTTGATGGGAAAGAAAGTCATTCTCCTCACCGATGCGCTCGTAGGCATGACATGGCAACCGCGCGGACGACTGCCGAAACTCATCATGACCGTGGCCGCGTGGACGGGCGGATGGTTGGTATTGCTGTGCGCGCACAAAGTCGTGTTCTTCCACCCCCAACCGTCGCGTCTGCTGCGTTTTCTGGGCATCGCGAAACGCACGTTGGTGATTCCCACGGGCATAGACCCCTCCCCGTTCACCGGTGTGAACGCCGAGCGCGCGCAAGTCACCGTCACGTACGCGGGCAGGTTGGAATCCGTGAAAGGCGTGGATGACTTCTTGGCCGCCGTCACGCCGCTCAAGGCGCGCTTCCCGGAACTGCGCATTCAGGTGGTGGGTTGGTACAAAGACCGTCACCCGCTGGTGGAACAATACCAACGGGAAGTGTGCTTCACGGGCCTGCGCCACGACATGCCGGCAGTGTTCGCCGAAACCGACATTTTCGTACTGCCCAGCTACAGCGAAGGTTTGAGCAACGCTCTGATGGAAGCCATGAGCAGCGGCTGCGCGTGCGTGGCTTCGGACGTGGGTGGCAACCGCTTCCTCATTCAAAACGGCGTGTCCGGATTCCTGTTCCCCGCCGGCGACCGCGCTGCGTTGCGCGCGCATGTGCAACGTTTGCTGGAAGACCCGGCCAAGCGCACCATGTTGGCGGCGCAAGCACGCGAAGACATTGAAACGCGCTTCAGTTGGGTGCGCGTGGGCAAACAGTATCAAGAGCTCTTCCGTCATTTTCATTCATGAAACCGCGCATCGTGCTCCTTTCGGCATTCCTCTCGCCGTTTCGCAGCGGCGCGGAAGCGTGCGTGGAAGAAGTCGCGCTTCGTCTGTGCGACCGGTACGACATCGTCATCGTCACTGCGAAACTGCGCCGCTCGTTTCCGAGGGAAGGCCTGCTGCAAGGGCGCGTGCGCGTGCTGCGCGTGGGTTTGGGCTTGCCGTCGGACAAGTGGCTGTTCCCCGTGTTTGGAGCGCTGGCCGCCCGCAGGCTTCGTCCGCAGCTGATGCACGCCGTGTTGGAGTCGTACGCCGGTTTGGCGTTGCTCGGAGCACGACTGCTTTGGCGTGCGCCCACTCTGCTCACCTGCCAAAGCACGAATACCTCGTTTCTCGTACGGTTCATGCACCGGTTCGTCACGGGCGTGACGTGCATCAGTCGCGTGCTCATGAAACGCGCCGCCGATTTCGGACGCACCGACGCGGTGCTCATTCCCAACGGCGTGGACACCGCGGCCATTCGCGCCGCCGGCACGTCCTGCCCGAAAGTGCCCGGACGCATACTGTTCACGGGACGCTTGGAACAGATGAAAGGCGTGGATACGTTGCTGCGTGCGTTCGCGCAGGTATCGGCACCGAACGCGCATTTGCACATCGTGGGCGACGGTTCCAAACGTGCCGAACTGGAAACCTTGGCGCGGGCGTTGCGTCTCACCGAGCGCGTCACGTTCCGCGGCTTCATTGCCGTGCCGCACGTGTTTGAGGAATTCGCCGCCGCCGAAATTTTCTGCGGACTTTCCCGGTCGGAAGCGTTGGGGAACGTGTTTTTGGAAGCGCAGAGCGCCGGATGTGCGGTGGTGGCCACGAACGTGGGAGGCATTCCCGACGTGGTGCAAGACGGCCTCACGGGCATGCTCGTGGCGCCGAACAATCCCGCGGCGGCTGCCCACGCCATGAATACGTTGCTCGCGAACGAATCGCTGCGCACCTCTTTCCGTCAGGCGGCGCAACAAAACGCCCTGCGTTACGACTGGCACGGCGTGGCGGCGCAATACGCGGCGCAGTACGACAGACTCCTCGCGTAACGCGTCTATTTCGCGCTGCAGCGCTCCACGATTTTAATGATGTCATCCACCTCTTGGTCGGCCTTCACGAGGTAATCCTGAATGCCGTAGCCGCGACACTTTTCCAAGTCCGTTTGCTGTTCCAAGTTCGTAAGCACCACCACGTGCATTTTTTCGAACCAGCCTTTTTCCTTCAGCACTTCCATGACGTCAAACCCCGTCTTTCTCGGCATCATGATGTCGAGCAGCAGCACGTCGGGCATTTGCTCTTCCAGCATGCAAAGCGCCTCTTCCCCGTCGCAGGCCACGCGCACGGTGTACCCGGCCGTCGCCAGCACTTCTTGAAACGTGGTGCGCAGGATGGCTTCGTCTTCGGCTACGAGAATGTTCATGGGAAGGGTGAGAAAAAAATGCGAAAAGAAAACGGCGCGCCTTTACGCCGCGGGCATGGTGACGGTGAAGGTGCTGCCTTGGCCGGGGGTGGATGTGAAAGACACCGTCGCACCCGTCGTCGCCAAGAGCCCTTTGATGAGATACAAACTGAGTCCGTTGCCCGCCGGAGCCATGAGCTTGGCTTCTTTGCCGCGGAAGAACTTCGTAAACATGTACCGACGCTCATCGGCGGGAATGCCGATGCCGGTGTCTTGCACGTTCACGATGATGTTTCGCCCTTGCTTGAAGCACGCGACCGTCACCATGCCTTGGGTCTTGGTGTAGGCGCTGGCGTTGCTGAGCAACGTGGCCATGGCGCTGTGAAAAACGATGGGATCCGTGAGGGCCAGAAGCGGCTGCTCGTCTTTGGGCGCCCCCACCAGCTGTTCTTTGTTTTCGAACTCCGACTGCAGCACATCCACCGCCTTGCGCAATTCCTTGGCCACGTCCAACGCCACGGGCTTCACCGTCATGTGACCGCGGTCGAAGCGGGAAAGCTCGAGCAGACGATTCAAGACTCCGTTCGCGGCTTCGGCACCGCGCTGAATTTTGTCCAACGCTTCTATTTGCGCCACCTTTAAGGTACCGAAATCTTGCGAGAGCATGAGCTGCGAGTACCAGCCCACCATGGTGATGGGGCTGCGCAGTTGCACGGAGAGAATGGAAAGCATGCCCGCCAGTTTTTCGTCGTTCTCCATCACGTCGTGGAAGCGTCGCTCCACACGCAAGATGTACCACAAAATCACCACCAGCAAGACTCCCGCCAAGTGGAAAATGAGCAGAATGTTCTGCGGAACGCCGAAGTAGGCAAACTGGCTTCCCATGTGTGTATTAAGTACATTATACCATATTATTTGTATTTATGCCATGTACCGTTTGCACTGTTTCCAAGCCATTTTCGGCAGTTCACGCAGGACGGCAAAGCGTGCCGCCC
>CAZWVP010000039.1:0-10109 GCA_964636635.1 uncultured Candidatus Peribacteria bacterium | reverse complement strand
GTATGTGACTAGTCCTAAGAAGCGTAGAAATAGCGAACCTTCCGACAGCCTTTCTCCGAGTAGCTTTTGCCGAAGAGCTCGCGGTCCGTTATGATGCACACGGCGTCGGTATTCACCTGGCCGTAGCCCATGTACGCCATGATGGTGAGCGGGTCGCAGAGTTCGAAGTGCGTTTTGTACTTGATGCCGAAGTTGCGCATGAACGCGTGCATGAGTTCGATGACGAACTTGCCGCCGGGGGTTTGCGACGAAAGCTTCGGAATGGTTTCCATGCCCACCTCAAAGCGGGTGCAGATGTCCCACGTGACGAGCAGCGGGTTCAAATCCGCCCGCAACGTCATTTCTATGGCCTTCGGGTCGCAGTAGAAATTGAATTCGGCCCAAGAGTCTTTTTCGGTCTTCGCATCGCGGTCGTGTTGCACGTTGCGCACGCCCGCACCGCGCGTGCCGCGCACGTACACGGCGCCGCCCATGATGGTGAGCGAAGCGATATACTGCTTTATTTCGGGCCCGATGTATTCGCAAAGCCTCGCGAAGTTCGTGCAGGGGCCGGTGATGATGTAATCCACGGGACCTTCGGCGCGAATGCGTTTGGCCAACTCCGGAATGAACCCGTCGTCGCCGAAGTCGAGAATGTTCTCGTCGCCGGCGTGCGGAAGTTGCACGTCACAAATGCCGTTTTTACCGATGAAGTCTTCGCCCACGCTGAAGTTGTCGCCTTCCCAGACGTGCTTTTCCAACGGCGCAGCGGCACCCTTGATGATTTTGACGTCCTTGGCTCCCACCAGCGCCATGATGTCGGCGGTGTTGCGAGTGGCGTTTTCCAAGCTGGTGTTGCCGTGGCACGTGACCACGTACTTCAAAGGCAACTTCGCATACGCGGCGAGCACGAGGGCAATGGCATCATCTTCTCCGGTATCGCAGTCGAGAATGAGCGGACGTGTATGCATGAAAGGAGGAGGGCGTGAAGACCGTGCCATTGTACGAGAGACCTAGTGGAGGTCAACGTCAGGAATGCGACTTCGCGACCCTTTCGTCCCGCGGGAGACGCACGCTTTTTGCATAGCGTTCCAACCCTTCGGGGCCGCGCACCACGCGGGCATGCATACCCTTGGCAATGGCCGGCTCCACGTCACTGTGGTACTGGTCTCCACCCATGACAATGTCTTGTGCAGCCACCCCGTTTCGCTCGGCCCAGGCTTGAAGCAGCGTCCCTTTGTCCCCTTCCACGTACGTCCCGTTTTCCACGGTGCCCGGTTCGTACATGTCCTCCATGGCGTACAGCTCGAAACCATTTTGCCCAACGGCATGCATGACACCGGAAGCTTTGAGCATTTTCAGCGCATGAATCTTGGGAGCGGCCGTCACGAAGAGCAACCGACCGCCTCGCTCCACTACTTCAGCGGCGAATTCCCCACCACGCGTGTCCATTTCATACACATCCTCAAAACGGTGATCCCACGTCTTGTGCCGAAACACATGGTACGCCAGCGGCATGGAAGCAATGTGACGCTCGGCTGCCTGCAGGGCAAACACCTCATCTGCATAGGCTTCCGAGAAAATTTCGCGAATGCGCCGCTTGGCCTCCTCGCCCCAACACCCCTCCATGAGCGGACCATACTTCCGTACGAAGAACGGCAGAAGTCCCATTTCGGTATCTTGACCGTCGGCCGCGGCGTCGCCACCGGTAAGAGCTCGCAACTCCCCCTCGAACACTTCGGCATTCCGCTGCACCGCGGCGCCCAGTTTCGTATCGCGAAACGAAAGCGGCCCGGTTTTTGCGGCATTCTGTGCCTTCAGCACGGCCAGCACGCCGTCCATGTCGCTGGCTACCACCTGAGCGGCATATGGCTCGGTATCGTTGAGACTTGCGCGCGTTGCCTCCATGTCGTGCCTATCGACTGCCGTGCCCGCAAGCTCGGCATAGCGTTGGCGCATTTCGTCTTCTATGTCATACAACGCCAGAAGAATTTCCGCGGCATCCAGACGCCGATGCAAACGCAATTGCCCGAACACCGCGCTCTCGTCGAGGACATCGGACTCGGCACCCACCGCCGTCAGCCGACTTTGCTCCACCAACGCCAATGCCCGCGCATCGTCAGGCGCAGCCGGGCAAGGAGGACTGTGCAACTGCACGCGGTTCGTAAACACCTCGGTATTCAGCAGAGCATGCACGCGCTCGGCATGCCAAGCGGCCAATTCCCGTAAGGCGAGCGTTGGCTCGGAAATCCGCGACGCCAGTTTCGGCGCCAGATCTGCCTGTAAATGAGCGATACGCAACGTGGACATGGCAAGAACCGTTACACGGCGGTGGGTTCGGAACCGAATTCCTTCAGGCGTTCATTGGGATCGATTTCCGCATCCCCCGGCAGCGCAATGCTGCGAGCGTAGTGCTCCAATTGATCAGGATTTTTGACGATACGCGCCGGGTAGCCGTTGAAGAGCGCCGGTCGCACCTCGGTGGCAAACACGTCTCCCGCCATGCAGATGCGCTCTTTCGGAATTCCCTTCTCTGTGTGCAACATGTGTAAAATCACGCTCTTGTCACGCTCCACGAAAAGCTCGGCGGGATTGGGGTTGGTTCGACGCGGCACGGTTTCGGGGTCGTAGAGATCTTCCACGGTGTAGAGCTCGAAGTGGTTCGGACCGGGATTCTGCATCACCCCCAACTCCGTCAGCAGCTTCAGCGCGTGAATGCGCGGCGAAGCGGTGACGAACACCAACTTCCCGCCGCGTCGGTGAATGTTCTCAGCGAACTGTTTCGCTCGGTCGTTGGGCTGGTAAATTTTGTCCAACGGCAAATCCCACGTGAGGTGACGAATGGCATGGTACCGCAGCGGCATGCTGTCTAAAAAGCGCTCCGCCTCGACCAATCCCCTGCCCTTCCCGTACGCCGCAATGCAAATATCACGCACACGCTGCTTGGCCTCCTCTCCGAATTTCTTCTCCGCCTCTTCGTCCAACCCCCAACGGTAAAAGAGCTGCAGCACCTGCTCGAGGTTTTCGGACGAAAGCTTGCTGACGGTGGCAAGTTGGTTGTGTTTGAGCAGCAAGCGCGCGGCGCGAGCGGTTTTCAGCCACACATGAAACCCGAGCTGCGTTTCACGAAAGAGCAACGGGCCGCCGATTTCTGCCAACTCCGGGTCCACGGGCTTCATTTCCGCCATCGTGCCGTCGGTATCCACGCACACCACGTCAATGTTCATGTGAGGGGTTTCCGCATTTTCCCGATGCGCCGCGTCGAGGTACGCAAGCAGCGGAATTTTTCCCAACACTTCTTCCGGCTGCTCATGATCCCCCAATGAACGACCAAGCACCCTGCCGCACGCCTTGCGCATGAACGAACGCACGCCGTCCACCGCGGGGTCGGCGGGAACGAGATTGAAACGATCGAGTGTGATGCTTTCGGGATCCTCACCCAGAATGCCGGCCAAATCTTTCACGAATTCACGATTCACCGACACCAACTCGTCAGCAGCCTCGGTGAGATTCAGCGTCGCCACGCCATTTCTGGACATACGCAGGGCAGCGCCGTCACTGAAAGGCGGAAAAGCCGGCACCACCATGCCTTTGCGGTTTTCGTCCCACGTCTGCTCTTGTGCGCCGCCAAAAACGGAGCATTCGCGCAGTTCAATGGAGCCGCGGGAGTTCGTCATCTTCACGCAGTACTTGTATGGCGGTGGAGGACGTTTCATGCCTGTCTCTTCACGCAAAGTCAGGAAATAGACGATGTTGTTTTCCGGTGGAAGCATGCGTATGCCACCTTCTTCCAGCAAGGCTTGCGCCGCCCGAAACGTACCGCCTTCCACTGTCGTATCATCTATGAAAAATGCACCACCATCCCCAATACGCTCCTTAAGCTGCTTCACCTGCTCGGAAAGCGAAGCATACCCCACGCGAGGCACTTTGCCTCCGGCTTCGGAGGTGCACAAATTGCCGTGCGGTCGCCCCATGCTGAGCTCGTGAATGCGCCCGCCAAAGTCCGCTCCCAACTCCTCGCGCACCATGTAGTAAATGGCTTGGTCCAGAATGACGGCTACAGACGAGGGGTCTTGCGTGAATTGCTCACGAATTTTCGGAATGTAAAATTCCTTCAAATCCTGCATGGTGTACCGGTTGATGGCGTTGGGAAACAGATGTTTATTCAAGAGAGCGTAGCACTTGTCCGCGAATTCATCGACGATGATGTCGATGGCTCGGCTCTGCGCCGCATCGATGTCGACGGCGTTGCGTTCCAGAAAATACTTGAGCCAGGCTCCGAATTCCTCTTGCACGTAGGCGATTTCCGGAATTTCCGTAATGCCGCGCTTGCCGTTCTGTTGAGCGGCGGAAACGGCCTCCGACGACGTGGAGTCCGCGGGAAGCGCAGTAGCCGAGGGTGGATTCGTAGAAGCCATGGAAAGAGTGCTACACGGTACCGTCCGGAAAAATGGAAAACAGACTATAGGGCACGCGATGCCTCCGCAACGGAAGTTCCTCTTGAGTGCAAGCCCGTTTTCCCGTACGCCCGATGTGCTCCGCGCGAGACTATGCATATCAATAAAATAACATTTGCCATGTAAAACGGCCGTGTAGATAAACTCAATGCCGCACTCCGAACATCTCAAGTACTGGTGCGACAAAAACGTGCCAATGTTTCAGATGAATATACCGGCTGAATCGTGACGTGCCGAATGCCGAATTGTTTGTCGCACAGGTCTTCGATTCGCGCGATGATTCTCGCACAATCACACGCCTCTTGGGTGCTCACCCCTACTTTGCAGGTAATATGATGCTCCGTGGGATTCTGACTCCAAACGTGCATGTCTCCGACTGAAGAAACACCCTCCACCGCCAACACCGCTCTTTCAAAATCTTCATAGTCGAAACCTGCGGGGGCGGCTTGCAAAAAATACCCCATGCCTTCCTGAAAAATGCCCCAACCCGTTTTGGCCATGAAAAAAGCGATAAGCAAAGCGGCGGCAACGTCAAAATACACAACGGGGTACGCATACGAAAGAAGACTGCTTATCACCACCGCCGCCGAACCGACGGCATCGTAGATCATGCAAGAAAACGTACCTTTGGCGTTCAGGCTGTGACAAGCGTCTTCTTTGAGCCAAAGCGCAGACACAAGATTCACGACAAACGCGATGCTGCCGACGACGATGACGGGCAAGGCGACGATTGTTTCAGGAATGAACAACAGTTTCACAGCCTGCGTCACGGCCAGAAAAGACGTAACCAGAAGCAGACACCCTTTTACGAAGCCCGCGAAAGCATCCATGCGTTTGTAGCCGAAGGTATGCATTTCATTCGGAGGTTGCGTTGTTTTCCGTTCGCTGTAAATGCTCAGAAGCAACGCCGCCGTGTCATCCACATTCATGAAGGCATCCGCGAGAATGGCACTACTTCCGGTCAATATCCCGGTCACCAACTCCGCCATCGCCAATCCCCCGTTCGCAAAAAGCCCCCACCAGAAGCGAGTTTCCAAACCGGATGCGGCGGAGGCTTTGCAACAACGTGAAGACATCATCGAGAAGGGGAAATATCGGACTGAGAGGCAGTCAAAGCTGCATCAATCGCTGCTCCTATAGAAGCGATGTTACTGGTCACTTTCACGCCATTCACAAAAAAGGTCGGCGTACCTTCCACGCCTCTCGCCAAACCTTCATTGTAGGTTGCCTTCACAATCGGACGCTTAATCTGCGACTTTGTGCAGCGCTCAAACACATCCATATCCATGCCTAAACTCTGCGCCCAGGCCCTTAAATTCTTCAGGCTCATATCATCTTGATGCTCGTAGACCATTTCCTCAAACTCCCAGAACTTGCCTTGATCCGCTGCACATTCGGCAGCTTCCGCGGCCACCAAAGCGTACTTATGACTCGCGATGATGGGGAAATACTTCACTTCGTAACGTATCTTCGCACCGTACTGCTCCAGCATAGGCTTGACTACTTTACTCTGCGCTGCCCGGCAGGCTTCACATTGTAAATCTAAAAATTCTTCCACCAGCACTGACGCATTCGCATTGCTACGAGGATGCGGAAGTCTGCTGGACTCCGGGGAAAGGCCGGTGGTATCTACTCCGCAAGCGGCAAGTGTGAGAAGGCTTACCAGAGACAAACCGATTGGGTAAAAACGCGCTTTCATGAATGCAAAAGGAAAGAAAATAGAAGAAACTGCACCGAGCAATGGACCTTCACTCCCTCCAAACCGTCTTCCGATCCATCGGCCGATACACAAACACACCTCTCTCTTCTTCAGCTTGCGAACAACCATCGAGCGACGGCGGGCACAAGATGACAAAACGCGGCACGATCACGGCGAATACCGCCTGCGAAACGCATGACCGCACAATAGCCGCAATCGGCGCACACTCGGCCAAACAGAGGCCTGCATCACAATGCGTTTCGGGTGATGATGCCGACGATGAAGTCTCCTGTGCATGCGCAAGTGGCATGCAGCACACAACGCTGAAAACAATGTGTGCAACGAAAGCCAATGCTATGAGCTTGCTTGGCAACATGGGAATACTATGCGTAATATAGAATGGCCTTGTGCATAAGAATAGTGTTGATTTATCATCTTTTACCTTGACTCTGAGCCATTTTTTCTTCTTCGGCTTCGTGACACACGTACTGCTTGGAAATGTGTGTTTCATGTCCGCACAGCACATACAAGAGTTTGCATCTTCCCATGCCGAACACGAAAACCGTTTACATGCATCACAAGACGACCACGAAGAAATATCCGCACATCAAGAACCATGCGATGACAAAGATTGCTTTGTAAAAAATACCGTCATTACCGCCTTTCAATCTTCCGACATCATCGAATGGGCATTCGCCGATGCTCGCAATGCGATCATGATGCCATTGGCATGGAACATACCGCCGACGAACACGTCCTCCAATATCATTTCTATTCTTTCGCCACCCACGCACACCACCGTATTGATTTGTTAGGAGCAGTCTCTCTTCATCATTTGTGTTGAAGACTTTTTTTAGCTGCTTCTTTCATACCATGTCATCTCATCATTCTACGAATCGCGTCGCCGTCATCCACATTCATGGCATGACGTGCGGCAGTTGCGAATTGTTGCTGGAACGGAAACTGAGCGCTGTTGCAAGCGTGTTGCACGCGGATGTAAATCACCGTACGGGCACGGCAATAATTACGGCCAATGCCGATGCTCTGCCACTCGGAAAAGAAATTGAACGAGTCATACGCGATGCCGGGTACGGTGTGGGTGACGAACAGCCGAAACAGACAACGGCACGACACGCATCTAAAGCCACTGCTCATACCGAAGATCCTCAACGAAAATGGCTGGAAATCGGCGCTTCCCTCATCATTATTTTTGCTGCGTACAAAGTACTGCAAGCGTTCGATTTGGTCTCCTTGGCACCTGCCGCTTCCGAGGCTGTGTCTTTCGGAGGTATTTTCATCATTGGTCTCGTAGCGGGAGCCAGTAGCTGCTTGGCCGTCGCCGGCGGCTTGCTGCTGGCCCTGGCGGCCAAACATAACGAAATGCATCACGCGAAAACAGCATGGCACAAAGCCATGCCGCTTCTGCATTTCAACATCGGTCGTTTGGTTTCCTACTTCGTGCTCGGAGGCATCGTCGGCACGCTTGGACAATCCATCACGCTCAGCACACAAATGTCCGGCTATGTGAGTATTGCGGTGGCCTTGGTCATGTTGTGGCTGGCCCTCAGCATTTTGCAAATTATTCCCAGGGGCAGCTTCCCCATTCAGCCGCCAAAAAAACTCGCGCGCTGGATAGCGAACCTGGCCGAGAGCGATCATCCGGCAGCGCCGTTCGCGCTCGGCGCCTTCACCTTCTTCCTCCCATGCGGCTTCACGCAATCACTGCAATTGGTCGCACTGGCATCGGGTAGCTTCCTAACCGGCGGACTGACCATGTTGATCTTCGCCCTTGGTACGCTGCCGTCTTTGGTGGGTCTCAGCGCGCTATCTTCGACTGCCACAGGCAATTTTTCCCGCATATTTCTACGGTTTTCGGGAGCGCTGGTTTTACTGCTGGCCATCTTTAACGCCCAAAACGGCTTGGCACTAACCGGCTTGGATTTCTCCCGTGTGTTACCGGTACGCTCTCAAATGATGGGGGCTCCCACTCCCCCCGCAGGCATACAAGAGGTTTCCTTGAGCGTTACGCGCAGCGGTTACGTACCCAACAACCTTACCATCCGTGCCGGCATGCCCGTCCGCTGGAAAATAGACGGCACGGGCGCAACGGGCTGCACGAGCGTCATGACCATCCCTTCCATGAATATTTCTCAAGCACTGCGCCCCGGTGAAAACATTATCGAATTTACGGCACCATCGTCGCCCGGCACCCTAGCATTCATGTGCTCCATGGGCATGGTGCGCGGCTCGTTTACGATCATTTAACCCCTCTTTCCCCTCTTCCTTTATGGATTCACTGCAATGGCATGAGTTGCCACCCACCGCCGTCGGTACATCTACAATCTCATCACCGTGGTTCGGTGTGTCCATGGCGCTGATAGGCTTCATCGTTGGCGTTATGGTTCTCCCCGCTTTTTCTTCGAATATCTTTGCACAAAGCCCTGCAACGGGACCTCTGCAAGCAGCGGTCATCAATCCGGCAAACCCTCCTGAAGCACCGAAAGCCGGCGGATGCGGTTGCGGTGGTTCCGGTGGTGGCGGCTGTGGCATGGCCGGTGCAAAACCGTAGTAGATTACAGGCATTGACCTTACGCAAACGGGGGGTAGTATACCCCTACCCCCTACCTATTATTGCATGCAACAGAATGCGAAGAAAAAAACGCTCGATGCCATTAAGCGACTGGAAGGCCTGACGAAAAAATTACGCACACTAACCGAAGCAGACGCATATTGTGCCGATATTTTGACACTCGCTCTCGCCATGCAAGGGCACGTGAAGCACATCCAGTCAGCTGTGCTCGAAAGCCACCTGCACACCTGCGCCGCAAAGAAACTCTCTTCTCCTGCCGACAAGGAAGCCTTCATCAACGAAGTCCTGAATGTTGTCGGCCTCTCCCGTCGCTAAATCTTTTTGTCTTCTTTTCTCCATTTATTCTCATGCAAACCCAAGTATCCATCCCCGGTATCCACTGCACTTCCTGCGCCGCGCTCATTAAAGATGTCAGCAGCGAGTTTCCATCGATCAAGAACGTAGACGTTGATGTTGAGAGGAAAAGAATCACGCTCGATCATGATGAAAACTTCGACAAGCAGAAATGGACTGAGGAAGTCGAGGCGCTCGATGAAAAGTACAAAGTTCAGTCCATTTCCTGATATACCATGTCCTCCCAAACCACGCTCTCGATCACCGGCATGCATTGTGCCAGCTGTAGCGCCCTCATCACCCGCAAACTCAAGAAAACCCCCGGCGTGGAAGATGCCAATGTGAATTATGCCGCCAATAAAGCGATGGTACGCTTTGATGCTACGACGGTGAATGAGGAAGGCCTCATCGCCGCAGTGAAAGCGGCAGGCTATGGTGCGGAGATGCGGCATGAGCACGGGCATCACGGCGTGGAAATGGATCGTAAGAGGCGGGAAGATGAAATAGCTGATTACCGCAAGAAGTTCCTCATCGGACTCATCCTGAGTTCGCCGATGCTGTATTTCATGCTTGGCACGTTTTTACCCGCGTTGCCTCTTATGGAGACGGTGATGCCCTACGCGGGAATCGCTTCGCTGATTCTGGCAACACCGGTTCAATTCTGGCTCGGCGCGGGCTTTTACAAAGGTTTCTGGTCAAGCCTAAGAATGGCGACCTTCAGCATGGACAGCTTGATCGTTATCGGAACATCAACCGCATATGTTTATAGTCTCTTCAGTTTCGCTTCCCACCTCGTTACCGAACGAACGATCATCGGAGGCATGCACGATCTCTATTTTGAAGTCGCTGCGCTGCTCATTACCTTCGTACTCCTGGGAAAGTGGCTGGAGGCGCGAGCGAAGGGGGCCACTTCGGAAGCCATCCAGAAACTTATGGGGCTGCAAGCGAAGACAGCCAGAGTCCTCCGCAATGGAGAAGCTGTCGATATTCCGATGGAGCAAGTGCAAATCGCTGACATTGTCATTGTCCGTCCCGGTGAAAAAATCCCCGT
>CAZWVP010000038.1:0-10138 GCA_964636635.1 uncultured Candidatus Peribacteria bacterium | reverse complement strand
ACAAATGCAGGTGGACCCGGTCGACTTGCGTTCCCACGTGGAAGAGATGTTCGGCCAAATCAATCAGTTCAAGCAGCAAAACCGCAACGTGGAGCAATCGTTGGAATCGTTCTTCCAGGGGTTGCAAGGTGCCATTGCAGGCCCCCAAGCGGGCCCCGGCGCGCAAGACGCGGAAGGTGCTCGCCGTCGCAAGACGGACGGCAAGAGCAAGACGCCCGTGCTCGACTACTTCACCGACAACCTCACGCTCAAGGCCAAGGAACACAAGTTGGAACCCATCATCGGCCGCGACAATGAAATCGAGCGCGTCATCCACATTCTCAACCGCAAGACGAAGAACAACCCCGTGCTCATCGGCGAGCCGGGCGTGGGCAAAACCGCCATCGTGGAAGGCCTTGCCCAGCGGATTGCCGGGGGCAACGTGCCGGCCCAGCTGAAAGGGAAAAAGGTATTGGTTCTCAACATGGGCTCGCTCGTGGCAGGCACCAAGTACCGCGGGGAATTCGAGCAGCGCTTCGACGACATCATCAAGGAAGCCGTGCAGAGCGAACGCGAAATCATTCTGTTCATCGACGAGTTGCACACCGTGGTGGGAGCGGGTTCCGCCGAAGGTTCCCTGGATGCCGCCAACATTCTGAAGCCCGCGCTCAGCCGCGGTTCCTTGCAAGTCATCGGCGCCACCACGCTCGATGAATTCCGCACCATCGAAAAAGACCGCGCCTTGGAACGCCGTTTCCAGCCCGTACAGGTGGGTGAACCTTCCGCCGAAGACGCCGTTTCCATTCTCAAAGGACTGCGCAAAGGTTTCGAGGAGCACCACAAACTCAGCATTTCCGATGACGCCCTCGTGGCCGCGGTGCAGCTGAGCAAGCGCTACATCACCGAACGCTACCTGCCCGACAAAGCCATCGACGTGCTCGACGAAGCCTCTGCCGGCAAAAGCATGAGCATGCAAGCCGAGCCGCCCGAACTGAAGAAACTGGAAGACAAGCTGGAGAAGCTGGTGCTGCGACAGCAGGCGTGCGTGCGCGAACAGAAGTACCACATCGCGCTCAAGTTGAAGCAGGAGCAGCAAGACCTGCAAACCAAGCTGGAAGAAATGCGCAAGCAGCAGGACGGCGACCGCCGCACGCCCATTCAAATTACGGAAGACGACATTGCCCACACCATCGGCACCATGACGGGCATTCCGGTGAGCCGATTGCTCAAATCCGAGCGCTCCCGTCTCAAAAACTTGGAACAGGTGCTGCGCAAGCATGTGGTGGGCCAAGACGAAGCCATCACGAAAGTGGCCAAAGCCATTCGTCGCAGCCGCGTGGGCATCGGCGACCAGCGCCGCCCCATCGGTTCGTTCCTCTTCCTCGGACCCACCGGCGTGGGTAAGACCGAACTGGTGCGCACCATCGCCGCCGAAGTGTTCAGCCGCGAGGACGCGCTCATTAAAATCGACATGTCGGAATTCATGGAACGCCACAACGTTTCCCGCCTCATCGGCACCACCGCCGGGTACGTGGGTTACGAAGACGGCGGCCAGCTGACGGAATCTGTGCGCCGCAAGCCGTACTCGGTGGTGCTGTTCGACGAAGTGGAAAAGGCACACCCCGAATTCTTCAACATCCTTCTCCAAATTCTGGAGGACGGACAGCTGACGGACGGCCAAGGCAAGAAGGTGGATTTCCGCAACACCGTCATCGTCATGACGAGCAACATCGGTGCGGAAAAACTCACGAAGCAAGCCGCCAAAATCGGCTTCAAGCTGGCCGACGAAGCCAAAGCCGAGGAAAACGCCTACGAAGCCAAGTGCCAGGAAGTCATCGCCGAACTCAAAGACCACATGCGTCCGGAGTTCCTCAACCGCATCGACCATATGATCGTCTTCAACGCCTTGGCGCAGGAAGACATTCGCAAGATCGTGAAAATGCACCTGGCCGAACTCACCGACCGCATGGAGGAACAAGGCTACCACATGGACGTGGACGCCAAGGTGGTGAGCTTGCTGGCCCAGGAAGGTTTCGATCCCGAATACGGCGCCCGCCCCGTGCGACGCGTCATTCAGCAGCGCATCGAAGATGAAATCGCCGAGCACATTCTCAAGGGAGTGTTCGCCGAAGGCGATACCATCCGCATTTCCCGCAAAGACGACGACACTTTGGAATTCATGCATGGTGAAGCCGTTTCCAAGGAAAAATCCACCGAGCCGGTTTCCGAAGAAGTCTCGGCGTAATCCCCCGTCTGACTCCGAACACCCCCAACCTTGCGGACGGGGGTGTTTTTCGAGGCGTTTTTGTGCTATACTGTGGAGATTTATGGCTTTGGACCCCGTAAAAATTCCGGCCAACGTCCAAGTAGAGGAAAAGATCCTCGGACCCATCAGTTTGCGCCAAATCATGTTGCTCATGATTTGCGGCGGCTTCAGCTACGCGCTGTGGAGCATGGGACAAAAGTTCAACGGCGCGCCTCTCAGCATGACGCAAACGGCACTCTGCTGGACGCCGCTCGTCGTGGGCGCGGCCTTCGCCTTCATCAAAATCAACGACGTGTCGCTGTTTCGCATTCTGCTTTTGGGTATAGAAGGCATGGATAAGCCCAACGTACGCAAGTTCGGCCCCCGCACCGGCATCAGCATCACCATTCACTTGGACGCCCCGGAAATCAAAAAGGAATTGCCTCTCAAAGACTTCATCGACGATCAGAAATTGGCGAAGCTTACGTCGCGTTTGGACGAAGGTCCGCAAGGCCCGGTGGCCGTGGCGGTGGAAGCCGAACCCGTCGCCGCCCTGCCGTCCGAGTGGCGCGTGGAAGAACCCGATACGCACAAGGACGAGCCTGCCGCCGATGCCGCCGTCATGCTCGACATCGTTCCACCCCAACACAGCTGATGGCCAAAACAAACGCCAACAAAAGCCGAGACACCGTGCGCCGTCGCAGTCGCAGCGGCAAAGGCAATACCCAACGCTACCTGCCGTTCGCGGAAATTCGCAACGACACCATTCTCATGAAGAGCGGAGGCCTGCGCGCCGTCTTGGAAATTCAGCCGCTCAACTTCAACCTGAAGAGCGAAACGGAACAACAAGGCATCGTTTCGGGCTACGAATCGTTCCTCAACACGTTGGACTTCCCCATCCAAATCGTCATCCGTTCCACGAAAGTGAACATCGACTTCTATAAGGAAAAAATCGCCGAGCAAACGAAGAAAATCACGAACCCGCTTTTGAAGGAACAAATGGAGGCGTACGGCGCGTTCGTGGAAAAAGTGGTGGAAGTGGCCGACATCATGCAGAAGAAATTCTTCATGGTGGTGCCCTTGGACGACACGCCGCCGGCCAAAAACGTCATCAGTCAGTTCCTCTCGTGGCTGCAAATAGACGACTCGTTCAGCAAAGCTCTGCAACGCAACCGGCGCTTCACGGCCCAAGCCGCTCGCTTGAAGGAACGTTTGGACCTCGTGGAGACGGGTATGCAAAACATTGGCTTGAAAACGCGTCGCCTCAACACGAAGGAACTCATCGTGCTCTTTTACGCCATTTACAACCGCGGCTTGAGCCAAACGCAGAAGTTGCAAAAGATGCCCGATGTGAAAACGGAACCGAACGTGCTGTAACGAAGATGAAGAGGATCACGAGGAATACGAAGAGAACGAGGGTTTGGTGCAATGCGTAATCCCAACACCTCATCCGTAATCGTAATACGTAATCCTCAATCTTTTCCTTGCACAAAAGCCGCTGCGCCCTTAATAATGCCGCCGTCCCAAGACGTTGCTCGTGCAAGAACGTCCGAGGCACTCTTATCCCCTCTCCTTGCACCCAGATTTTTTATGTCTACAGCCACAACCAAACCGCAGCACGCCATGGAGAAGCTGCTCGAGAAATCCCCGCCTATTTTCCGTGCCGTTCCGGGCGAACTCATCGAAGGCACCGTTGTCTTCAAGGGCAAGAACAAGCTCTTGCTGGACTTGCACGGCGTCGCCACGGGCATCGTCAGCGGTCGTGAATTGCGCGATTCGTTCAACACCTTCCGCGGTCTGCAGGTAGGCGACCAAACCGCCGCCATGATTTTGGAAGACGAGAACGACGAAGGCATGGTGGTGATGAGCTTGCGAATGGCCAGCCAGCAAAAAGCGTGGGACCACTTCCGCAAATTGGTGGCCGACGGCGGCACCATGGAATTCGTGGCTCAGGAAGCCAACAAAGGCGGTCTGCTTGCCAACATCGACGGTATTCGCACCTTCCTCCCCGTTTCGCAATTGGCTCCCGTGCACTACCCGCGCGTGAACAACGCCGATACGAGCGAAATCATCCAGCGCCTCTCCAAGTACATCGGTCACAACTTCGTGGTGAAAATCATCACCATGGATGAAGAGGCCGGCAAAATCGTCGTCTCCGAACGCGAAGCCATGTCCGAGGAGCGCTCCCGCGCTTTGGAAGGTTTGGACATCGGTTCCGCCAAAGACGGCATCGTCACGGGCATCGTGAAATTCGGTCTGTTCGTGGCCTTCGACGGCCTCGAAGGTCTCGTGCACATCTCCGAAATCGCTTGGGGCCACGTGAAGAACCCCTCCGAGTTCGCCGAGGTGGGTGACAAAGTGAAAGTGAAGGTCATCGGCGTGGACGGCGACAAGCTGTCGCTGAGCATCAAGCAGATGACGAAGGACCCGTGGGAGGAAATCGCCGAGCGCTACCCGGTGGGCAAGAAGGTTTCCGGCAGCGTGGTGCGCTTCGCCGACTACGGCGCGTTCATCAAGTTGGAAAAGGACGTTTCCGGTCTCATCCACTTGTCCGAGCTGGCTCACCACAAAATCACGGACCCCTCCGAAGCTCTCACCATCGGTCAGAAGGTGGAAGCTCAGGTCATCAACATCGACGTGGACGAGCGCCGCATCGGCCTTTCCATCAAGGCGCTTCTGCCCATAGACAAAGAAACCCTCGAGCGCATGAAGAAAGAGCGCGAAGAGGAAGAGGCAGCCGCCAAGAAGAAGCCCGAGAAAGCGGAAAAAGAGGAATCCGCCGCCGGCTTCGTCGCTGCCAAGAACGGCAAGAAGTACTACGCCGCCGACTCCGCTGCAGCTCAGAAGCTGAAAGAGGAGAACCGCGTGGAATTCGCCACCGCCGAAGAGGCGGAAGCAGCCGGTTACTCCGCGTAATCGTCATCCTCGACACCCGAAAAAGCCCGTCCGCAAGGTCGGGCTTTTTTTACACCGACAACGCTTTCTCGCTCAGCAAATGCAGATGCAAATACGGCACTTCTTGGCCGCCTTCCTTGCCGACGTTGAAGTTCAACTTGTAGCCGGGCAAATCGTGCGCAACGGCGAATTTGCGTGCCGCTTCTATGAGCAACCCGGGCAAATGGGTCGTTTCGGGCGTGATATCGGCGACGGAAGCCACGAATGTTTTGGGCAAAAACAACACGTGTGTCGGGGCTTTCGGGTGAATGTCCGCAATCGCCATCACTTCGGCGTCTTCGTAGAGAACCGTGGCCGGAAGCTCGCGACGGATGATTTTGTGAAAAACGGTATCCATGGCTCAAGTCTGCCCGCACCATTCGACGAAAGGCAAGACTTCCTGTAGAATGATAACGGATGGCTCAGACCCCAAACACCCTTCAGCAGAGCGCCGGTCCCGAGGCCAAAGCCTCACCTTCTTTGACCGTTCACCAGCCCGAAAAGCTGGAAAATTTGCTGGATACCATCGGCCTGCTCAGCAGCATAACCGAACGCATGAGCGAGGACCGCTCCGGCGACATGGGTGGATCCGGCGCAGCCAAAGGTAAAGGCTCGACGACTGCCAGTACCGCCGGCGGCGTTTCTTGGCGTGACGAGGCCATCGCTCATTTGCCCGTACCGGCCGTCATGCAGCAGAAACTGCAGGAGCACATCCTTTTGGAAATAAAGCAGCTGCGCAAACAGGTGCAAACCACTGCCCTGCGCATATCGCGCCCGGGTTCGGCTTACAAAATAAACCAGCTCTACGCCAAAATTCGCCGCCTGAGCGGCTTGTTGCAAGACCTGCTTTCCGCTTCCGCCGAAGTGCTCAAACGCTTCTACATTCGCACGTTCATCGACAAGCAGTCGGTATCGTCGTAACTACTCCACTTCGACGGCTTCCGACTTGCCGTGATGCTTTTCTTTGCCGTGCTTTTTTTTGTGGAACTCCTGCAACCAGTGCCCCATGGCTTCCACCAAAAGGTCGGCCATCGCCAAAGGCTTCAGCACCACCTCCTCCACCTTCTCCGTGACGGTATCCACGCGACGCAAAGACTTTTTTATGTACACTACGATGAACAGCAGATGGTACAGCACCACCAAGAGCAAGACGCCCACGGCCATGTAAATGCCGGTAATGATGACGGAGAGATCGACTTGCACGACAGTCACAGAGTACCCTGTAGCTCGCATGCAACGCAAATCCATACGTCTTTGGCACTTGCCACGCACGTTGGCAGCAAGTCTTGTGCGGGTTTATCAGAGCACGCTCTCGCCGGACCACGGACCGCTTCGACACCTCTACCCGTACGGGTACTGCCGACATCATCCCACCTGTTCAGCGTATGCCATACAAACGCTCGAGCGTGACGGCTTAATGGTAGGAACGCTGAAAACGTGTTGGCGCTTGCTCGGCTGCCACCCGTGGCGGCGGCCCGATGAAGAACGCATACGTCGCGCGCTTAATCTCTGAATCCCAGCGTGGAAAGGAAGGAAGACTTTTTCTTGGGTGCAGCGTGTGCAACCTTCGCTTTGGCGGAACCGACGGTGGTGCTGACGAACTTCTTGGCGGCTTTCGGCGCTTCGCTTCCCGTCAGCTTCTGGTACTCGTCGAACGAAAGCACCACGGCTTTGGGCAAGCCTTCATGCGTTATGCACGTCACTTGCTTGCGCTTGGCACTTTCGAGTAGAGTGAAAAATTGACGACGAGCTTCAGTGGCGGTGATGAATTGCATGTGTACAGACTAGCGTACGTTGCAACCATGCGCAGCAATTTCTCCGATTTTTGGCAGCGAGGTCAGGCGGAAAACTTCTGTCGCCAGTGTTCGCGGATGGCGGGTGTTTTTTGCCAGAAGGTCCACACGGCCAACAGCAACATTCCCAAATCATCGGCTTGGCCGATGAACGGCAAGAAGTCCGGCAGGAGATCGATGGGGGTGATGCCGAACAACAGCGCCAATCCGACGAACGCCTTTACCAACATGGGCGTGCGGGAATCGAAAAGCGTAGCCGCTAGAATGCGCACTTCTTTCCAGGTATCGAACGATTTTTTCGGACTATGGGGACGAGGAGCGCCGTTCATGGAGAAAGTATAGGCATTCCCTACGAATTCCGGCGTATTTTCCCGTGGGAAAAATTGACAATAATACATAATATTCTACATTGGCAAACTTGCCGATTCTGACAAGCACCATCATAGGCTCTTTTGCGCTGGCTGCCGCCGCAGCCACACCCGTGGCAGTCCCCTACGAGACCTCACTGGACGCATGGCAACCCGCCGTCGGCGATACCTTCGTGGTCGATACCATGCGTAACGAAGGCTACCTGGTGCACGACGACGGAGAGTTTGTGCGCTTCCCTGTCATTACGGGCCAACGCCGATGGGTGAATTACATCGGGCGCAGTTACAACGCCGCCACGCCGAACTGGAATTGGCAAATCAAGAGCAAGCACATCAAAGGTGATCGCGTCACTTTCGGTCCTTCGGGCAGGTTTTTGCGTTTGTATAAAGACGACGAGCAAACCGCGTACGGCATTCACGAACACAAATCGGAAGCGGAAATGTTCGCCCGCGACGCGCGCTTTCAGAGCATGGGTTGCGTCATCGTGCGTACGAACGTGATGGACGTCATCGAACGAACATACGACTTGAATGCCGCTGCGGGCATGAATGTCTTCACGCGTTATGGCGTGGAAAACCCCGTGTACACGGCCTTTCCCTCAGCCGCCCAACCGGTGGCCATGACCCCCTGAAACAACACCGCTTGCGTTTCGAAGAAAAACTCTTAGACTGAGGAGTAAGTTTTGTATTCGACTTTCCCCTCTCTTCCATGAGCTACGTCGACGGATTCGTTCTCACCGTGCAAACGAAAAAATTGAAGGAATACAAGAAAATTGCCACGACAGCGGGTAAGGCCTGGATGAAATACGGTGCGTTGCAATACAAGGAATGCATCGCCGAAGACCTCAAAGCTCCGTGGGCGTTGCCCTTTCCGAAGTTGGTGAAGCCGAAGAAAGGCGAAACGATTCTGTTCTCGTTCATCGTCTACAAAAACCGCAAGCACCGCGACCAAGTGAATGCCAAAGTGATGAAGGACGCGAATTTGGATTGCGACCCGAATGACATGCCGTTCGATTGCAAACGCATGGCGTACGGCGGATTTGAAACCATCGTCGATTTCTAAAAAAAAGAAGCGGTTTGACAAGTTGTGATTTTGAAAATAACATTCAACCAAATGGTTGATAATTCCCTGCGTTTGGACGACATCTTCGGCTCGCTGGCAGACGCGACGCGACGCGGCATATTGCAGCGCGTGGCCAAAACGGAACTGTGCATCGGCGATCTCGCGGAACCGTACAACATGAGCCTGGCTGCCATTTCCAAGCACATCGGCGTGCTGGAAAAAGCGAAACTGATTGTGAAGCGCCGAGCCGGCAAGCAGCAATTCGTCCAGCTGGCGCCGGCGGCCGTGCAGGAAGCTTCCGCCTACCTGAAAGAATACGAACGTCTGTGGAACAATCGGCTGGATTCCTTGGAACAGTATTTATCCACTCTCCCCTCTTCTTCCCATGGAAAAGGCAAATGACGCAGGCATTACCATCGTGCGCATATTCGATGCGCCTCGCGAACTGGTATGGAACGTTTGGACGGACCCGCAGCATGTGACGAAGTGGTGGGGGCCCGCAGGCTTCACAAGCCCCGGCTGCAAAGCGGACTTCCGCGTGGGCGGCAAATACTTCTACTGCATGCGCGGACCGGCGGGCACGGAATTCGACAAAGACATGTGGAGCGGCGGTGAGTACCGGGAAATCGTGCCCATGGAAAAAATCGTGGTCACCGACAACTTCGCCGATGCCGAAGGCAACTACGTCTCGCCCGCGCAGTACGGCATGCCGGGGGAGTGGCCGGAGGAACTGATCGTGACTGTGACATTCGAAGATGCCGGCCCCGGCAAAACGAAACTGACGCTGCATCACGTGGGTAACCCCAAGGAACTCGAAAGCATGACCCAAGAGGGGTGGCAGGGATCGTTGGACAAGTTTGCCGCCGCATTACGGTGACCTCTGGCACTTCTGCCGCTTGAGAGTATGGTGGAATGCATGAAGCACACCGTCTCATCCGCTGAAGCGCAGCAAGTGGCTCTAACCATCGGCATTCATTGGGGCACGTCCGCGTTCACACTCGAAGATTTTCGCTACGGCATGGAAGTGGAATTCGAGCACGGTTCGCGAGATCCCGAAACGAACGTGACGAACGACGATGCCGTCATGACCGGAAAAATCGCTTGGGCGCATTTGAAAGAGTACCCCGACTACTACCGTCGCTTGCGCGTGATGGAAACCGAAGCGGAAGCATACTGGAAAGAGCAACCGAAGAAATGAGCGATTTTTGCGATTTGCTCCCTACCGCACGCGCGCGTTCTTGCGTACACTGGCGCGGCTTTCCCTCTTCCCGACGCCATGGAACACGGTGATGTCATCTTGCGCTTCAGCGACGTTTCGTTTCATTACGATCCGAAAAAACCCATTCTCCAAGAAGCAAGTTTCTCCGTGCGCGAAAACGCCAAGCTGACCATCGTCGGGCAAAACGGCGCCGGCAAGAGTACGATCTTCAAAATGATCATGCGGGAGATAAAGCCGACCGAAGGCGAAATGCACGTGAAGAAAGGCACGACCATCGGCATTGCCAAACAGGTGGTGGCCCACGACGACCTCAATAAAACTGTGTTGGAATTTTTCGAAGGCGCGTTCCGCGAGAAGAAGTACGACATTGAACGTCACATGGTGAAAGTACTGGATGCCGTGCATGTGCATGCGCCGCGCGACAAGAAAATTTCAGCCTTCTCCGGCGGGCAGAAAGCGCGCCTGCTGCTGGCCTTCGCGCTCATTCAGGAGCCCGACATTCTGCTGCTCGACGAACCGACGAACAACCTGGACAAG
>CAZWVP010000037.1:0-10329 GCA_964636635.1 uncultured Candidatus Peribacteria bacterium | reverse complement strand
TAGCGTAAAGCGTAAAGCCATAAGCCATAAGCCATAAACCCTAACAAAAGCGCCCCTCAGTTCTTAGGATTTAGAGCTTAGGATTTAGGATTTCGTACATAGTGCTTCGTGCTTATGGCTTACAATTGTCGGCTGGTTGCCAGCTTTTCATGCCAGCATATACGGACGCGTAGTTGTTGTTGGCATTCCAGAACTGGAAACCGCACGAGCCCGCATCGCGCACGGCCAACAGCTGGTCCTGCACGTTCTTCGTATTGATGCTGTACCCCTGAATCCATGGACGCAGTTTGTAGGCATGGTCACCAAGCAGCTCCTTGTAGCCCGTCATGGTGCGGTACACCAAGTAGTACATGCGGCTGATGGGGTGTTTGCCCGGCACGTAGTACGCGTTTTCCGCGAACGTGGCCGGGTAGGCCATG
This sequence comes from uncultured Candidatus Peribacteria bacterium, assembly GCA_964636635.1. GTDB lineage: Bacteria > Patescibacteriota > Gracilibacteria > Peribacterales > Peribacteraceae > CAZWVP01. The sequence goes on along the minus strand of CAZWVP010000037.1, from coordinate 9,910 downwards.
GGTGAGATGACATCGACGAGCGGTGCAAAGCGCACGACGTCTTGCCCCAATGTCTCGAGGTTCACGGGGTAATCCCAACCCAGAATGGCGTATGTGCTCAAACCGAGCTTCGTGTTCGGTCCGCAGCGGTCGATGGTTTCCCTGGCCATGCGAACGAACGTTTCCACTTTGTCGGCCTTCTCTTTGCCGGAAAATACGGAAAGTGCGCCGAAGTTCTCGGTGGAAAAACGAATGTAATCCAAATTGATTTCGTCAATGCCGGCTCGAGCCAAATTGCACAGCGTTTCGCTGTTGTACTTCAAGGCTTCCGCGTCGGACGGGTCTACCCACGTGTACGAAAGCGTTTGCCCCGTGCGCGGATGCCGCACCGCCGAAGCCGGACGCGCGGAGGTGAAACCGTCGTCCTTAATGGCGATGAAACGCCCGATGGTGGTTAGTCCTTTCTCTTTCGCCAAAGCCAAAAACTCGGACAAATCGTACAGCGGGTTTTCCAGTTTATACGACTCGGCCACGGGCGCCTCAGCATCGAAATACACGTACGAACCCTTCACGTCGAAGACGATGGCGTTGCCGCCCGCGGCCAAAATGGCATTCATGGTTTTCTCCAAAAACTCTTCGCGCGAAACACTGTTGGCAGTCACGTACACGCCGGCGGCGTTCAGCGTACTTTTGGCGGGCGGAGCCAAAGGTTCGGGCGCGCTGGGAGCGGCACCGTGAGGCACCTCTTCACCGCGAGCGCGCAAACGCTCCTGCCAACGAAGCGCACGCATGGCCAAAGGGGAAACGGGTTCGACTGCCGGGGGAACCACCGGAACAGGCGCCGCCACGGACGGCACGACGCGAGCTTTCACCGACGACCTTGCGGACGAAGAAGAGGCGGACGCACTGCGAACTTCCGGCACGTATCCGCGCTGCGTGGACCACGCGACTTCCATACCCTGCGGACGACGCAGCTGGTCGCTGGCGAGAGCGGTGGTGCCGCTCAAACACAACGCCAGCACCAACGCATGCACAAGTGCTCGATGCACATTGCGACTCGGCGGCTCAACCAAACCCAACACACGATCGTGCGTGGCGCGACAGAGCGAGGAAACCGCGGAAGAATCGTGCATGGATGTTTGGTGTAAATATCCACACATTCTAGCACATTTGCTACACTTCTGCCCAGTCCCCGTAGGCTAATGGATAGACCGCCGGCCTCCGAAGCTGGATATACAGGTTCGATTCCTGTCGGGGGCACCATTCGATTCGCCATATCAGACAAGTCATCGATTACCGCACCGTACCGCCCAGCTGCAACAGCAAAGTGTTAGCCTGAGCGACGTGTGCTTTGTCGCATGCTTGCAACGCCGTTTGCGCCAAGGCTTCGGCATTTTCCATGGCCTCTTCCAGCGCCCGCTTCCCGCCTCTGGCCAGAGTCACGTAACTCACGCGCGCATCCGCCGCGTTCGCTTCGCGGTTCACCAAACCTATTTTCTCCATGGGGGCCAGCAAACGTGTGACGCCGGACGCCGTGAGGCCAATGCTTTCCGCCAAATCCACCCGACGCATTTTTTCATCCGGCGAGCGCGCCAACTGGAGAAGAATGAGAAATTCCGTCTGACCCAAAGAACCGAGTTTGCCATCGAAACGGCGACTCATAACCGCCTGCACGGCGGCCAGGTTCAACAAAAGTTTCAACGATGCGGAAAGAGTGATCATGCTTGCAATATACTTGATATATGAACTATAGGTCAAGTACTAATACCACACTTCTTTCCAGCCCATGCAGTACGAAAAACTGTTGGCCAGCAAACTGAGCACGGGCCCGATAATGAGCAGAAAAATGATCTCCGACTGCGTGGGAAGAAGATACGGCGTCGCGAACACCAACGCACCCAACACGTAATCCACGCCGTCGATAATCGGCAGGGGCTCGCCCGGCTTTATGCCCACGCCGCGCTTGTAGAAGCTTTTGGCACTGTCCCCCGCCAAGGCACCCAAGCCCAGCAAACACGCGAAGAGCACGTTGTGCACAAGCGCGGGCCCGATGACGGTGGGCAGAACCCCCTGCAGTGCAAACTGCACCAAACCGATGATGAACGCGCCGCCGACGCCGCACACGAAGCCGCCGTACGTTTTGTTGTTGCCCAGACGAGACGGCCAAAGGGGGCGGTTCCAACGTTTGACCCACCCAGCGCGACAACAAAGCACGGGCGCCGCGTTGGCGACGAACATAGGCAAAAACAGGTAGGCAACGGCGAGGAAGTTCATGTGTTGCGCAGGAGCGTGGAAACATGCCCCCGCAGGTACTGCCACATGCCGATGAGACCGAAGAGCAGCGCCGCGAACATCAATACCTCGGTGGCAAGCAACATGCCGATATGCGCGTTCGCCGGAAGGGCAATACCCCACTCCAAGAACACGAACGTCAGGAGGCCCAGAGTAATGGAAACCATTTGCAACGCCGCCTTCCATTTACTGAAGCGATTCGCCGACATGACCACCCCCTGCCCCACCAAGTAGCTGCGCAAACCGTCGTTGAGGAGGTCGCGCGCCAGTATGGCCAGAACCAAGCCCAGCGGATACAGCCCGAAGTGATGCAACGCCACGAAAAACAAGAACACGAGCACTTTGTCCGCGAGCGAATCCATGAACGCGCCGAAGGGCGAAATGAGCCCGTAGCGACGGGCGATGATGCCGTCGGCGTAATCCGAAATGGCCGCTGCCACAAACAACGTGACCGCGATGGAAAACCGAAACGGCAGCACGGGCAGTGCCAAAGCAGCCGCACCCGAAAGCCCCAGAACGAAACGAGCGACCGTGAGTTGGTTTGGCACATTCATGCGCGCAGTGTAGCAAAATGCCGACGATTGCGCGGGCGGGCTCTGTCTTTTTCTTTCGACATTCGTATACTGGAACATCCTATGGAGAAGTTGGCCACGGCCCATCGGCTCGAAGAACTGTATGCCTCGTACGGATGGAAAAACAACGAACGAACGGAACGCTACGACTGGACTCCCCCGCCGAAACTGGCCGAGTTGGTGCAACATGCCTTCGCCGTCATCGCAGACTCCTACTTTTCCCGCACGCACCCGCAAGAGCAAGGCGACAACCAGCTTGTGGAGTACTACAACGGAATGGTCTCAGCCGAAAGCGACTTGGCACTGAAAGTGTACGAACGCGCCAACGCCGTGAATGAGTTGGACAGACAAACGCTGAAATGGACGCTGAACGCGCACCTGCTTGCCGGCGAAACCAAGACCGTATGCAGCGAGGCGGCGCTGCTGCATGTGGACGGCAAACATTGGGAATGCGCGCACCGGCTCACGCCGCCCCCGTTTCGAGGGAAGGGCGTATTTTCCGCTCTGCAAGCAGGCTTGGAAACGTTTCTACAGCTGCGTGCGAACACCCAAAACGAAACGCAGACCATGTTCGTGAATGCCGGACAGCCTGAAGTGCTGCTGCATTTTTCCCGCAAAGGCTACGCGCCGCAAACTCCCGAAGATGCCGCGAATTTGGAACGCGTGCTGCGAGCGGACCCCGCCTTGCATTTGGCGCATCCGCACACGCCGCTTTGGAACGACACCTCGGGTGAAATCGTCGATTACATGGCGCAAGCGTGCGTGGCACCGTACGTGTACGAACGTGCGAAAACGGAAAACGGCGAGCGCAAAAGTCAGCTGACGAAAAGCACGGCGTTGCGACTCACGCTAAGCAAAACGTTTGCCCCTGCCGCTGTGGAAAACGCGCGGCAGACCTGCGGCAAACGCGTGCGGTACGTGCTGGAAGAGTAAGATCACAGCCCGAAAAATCGCACGGTGTTGGCCGTGGTCACACGGTCTATTTCGGCCAGTTCCACACCGTGTATTTCGGCAACGCACTTGGCCACTTCCGTCACGTACGCCGGTTCATTGCGTTCACCGCGGTGCGTCTGCGGAGCCAGGTACGGCGCATCGGTTTCAATCATCAGTTGCCGCAGCGGACACCGGCGAATGGTGTCGCGAATGTCGTCGGACTTCGCATACGTGGCGATGCCCGTAAACGAAAGGAAATACCCCCTTTGCACCCACGCCGCCACATCGGCCCATTTCTCCGTACAGCAGTGCAAGACGGCCGACGGCGGATTCACCTCTTGCACCGTCTGCCACAAATCCGCGATGGACTCGCGGTTGTGGATGACTGCGGGCAGGTTCAATTCTTTGGCCACTTCCAGCTGCTCGCGAAATACTCGCTTCTGCACGTCACGCGGGCTTAAGTCGTAATGATAATCGAGACCGATTTCTCCCACGGCCTTCGCTTTGTGCGAACTGAGCATCATGCGCCGCAAGCGGTCTCCGTCGCCTGCCTGCCAGTCTTTTGCGCAGTGCGGATGCACACCTACCGTACAAAAAAGTTGATCGTATTCTTCGGCTAATTGTAAACACTTTTTCCCTTCTTCGAGCGAATCCGCAATGCAAATCATCGCCTCCACTCCGTGCTCCTCGGCACGCGCAATCACCTCGGGCAAATCGTCGGCAAACTTCGCATCGGCCAGGTGGCAATGGGAATCAATCACGGACGCAGTGTACTACTTCCCATCCAAGTCCTCATGCGAACCGGCACCGCCGTAGTACCCCATATCGCCGTGATGGTCCTCAAGATCCAACGTAGTCGTCGTATTTACACCACCCCCCACACTCCTTCCGTCGCTGATCATGCCACGAGGCACCATCACCGTCACTTCATCCGAAAGACCGAATGACCGCGCCAATCCATCGCCGTATTTGCGCACCAACGAAATGCCATGCGCAATGCGCTGACGGCTCGTTTCATCTACCTGCGCCAACACGGCATCAATTTCCGGTTGAGAACGACCCACCAGAGACATAACGGCATAGTCTTGTTCCACTTCTATGGATTCGCCGGTTGTGTTTCGAGAGAAATTTGACATAAATGTATTATAGAATAAATTCTTTGCTGAGTCGAATGCTATCTTTCTTGAACGAACAACATTAAGAGCTTAGTCCCAGCCCCTCAACGGGCAGTTGGACTTGATCCTCTATACTCAAACCGAAATGGAAGGCCGTCTTACCATGCTCACGAACTAACTCTAGGCCATGCAAAATGCGATCACGACTCTGCTGATCCGTTCTGCTCAGAATTTCACGCAACTTTTCCGGCGAGCTATCCTTCAGCAAGAACGCGGCATCTGCGACGTCCGTCTGGATAGTTTTCCCTGTGTTTGGAGATGTACTCATAAATACATTATAGAACAAATGCTTTATTTAGTCCAATATCTTGCGTAAGATCCCATACTTTATGGATTCCATTCGTCACCACTGCGGCATAGTTGCGACTGCCGACCTTTCGGTTGAAGGCAAAAATGTCATTCGGCCCGGATTGCAAATATTGCACCGGCTCAAGCACCGCGGCGACAGCGGCGGCGGCATCGCGTTCATGCGGCAACACGCCAACGCAGCGGCTTTGCATATCATCAAAGACCTCTGCACCGACGACCGTCCGCAGCTGGAAGATATTCTCCCCGAAAGCCTGGCCGAAACGCACGCCGCTTCGGTGGCCATAGAGCACTGCCGCTACCCCACCTCAGGACCCAGCGAAGCGAACTTGGCCCACCCGTTGGAATACAAAAACGACACGCTGCCCAAGCGCCGACACTTCGCGTTCGGCTTCAACGGCACCATCGCCAACGCCGCGCAGTTGGCCAAAGAGTGGGACATAGACATGCAGTCCGATACGCAAGTTGTGCTGGAAGCCATTCGCAGAAGCATGGCGCGAATAGAAGGCTACAGCGCCGACTACCGCGAGAAAATTCGCATGGTGTTCTGGCAACTGGAAGCCATGCTCGACGGCGCCTTCAACATTGTGCTGCTTACGGGCGAGGGCGACTTGGCCGTGTACCGCGACCGCAAGGGCATACACCCGCTTTCGTACGGACTGGCGGAAGACACGCTGGTGGCGGCGTCCGAAGATGCGGCCATGCGCGAGGTATACCCGAACATCCAAACCACGCCGCTCGCACCGGGCTCTCTCTTGTGGCTGCCGCACGGGAGCAAGCAGGCACCCGTGCCCATAGAGGTGCTGCCGTCCGAACCGAAGCACTGTTACTTCGAATACGCCTATTTCGCGGACCCCGATTCCACGTTGGACGGAACGAGCGTACGAGATGCGCGCCAAAAGCTGGGTGCCGCCATTGCTGAAGCAGACACGTTCGACGACACCTACACGGTGGTGCCGGTGCTCAATTCGGGTCTCAGCGCCGCCCAAGGCTACGCCCGACAAAGCGGTTTGAAACTGCGAGAACTCATCCCCATTCAACGAGGGTACGAAAAAGGCCGCACGTTTACGACAGCCGAGAAGGGGCGACAGCTCAAAGTGGATGCCAAGTACGACTTCGAAGACCCGGAACTGCGTGGAGCCAAAATAGTGTTGGTGGATGACAGCTTGGTGCGCGGCACCACCATGCGCACCATGGTGGAGCGTTTGCGCGAAGCAGGTGTGGCAGAAATACATCTGCGCCTCTCCTGCCCGCCCATTCTCGCCCCGTGCTTCTACGGCATCGACTTCTCGCACGTACACGAACTGTTGGCGCGCAAATATGCCCATGAAGCTCTGCCCGAAGGCGAATTGCACAAGCTCATACTGGCGGCCATCGCGCGAGATTTAAACGTGGACAGCGTGCGCTTCGCCAGTGTGGAAAGCGTGCCCGCAGCCATTGGCAAAGAGAGTCGCGAGCTCTGCATGGCCTGCGTGACGGGTTGTTACCCCACCGCTACGGGGCAACGCTTGTACAACCTGCAAGACAGCGCCAAACAGAGTAATTGAAATAAAACAAATAATATTGTATAATGTTCTATTAAATGAACAAACATACATACCTTCATCGTGCGGCACATCATGCTTGTGTAGTCATGTTTTTGACAGTGGCTTTCACCGTGCCGGCGGGGCTGCTTCTCGTGAATTCGACGACGTTGCCCGGCATGATGCTTTCCACGTTAACGAAACGCGGAACACAGCAGATTTCGCCCCTGCCCGTCGCGCCCGTTAAAAAAATGCAACACACTCAAGGGGGCTTCGGCTACGCGGTGAAAAACACCGATCGTCTCGCTTTCAATCGTGAAATGTTCCAACGGAAAATGGCCGAGCGAAAAGCAGCCATGCAAAGTACTCAAGCGAAGACGACACGAACCAAACCGAAGTCGGCACAAGCGAAACCCGCCGCTCCGATGAAGAAAAAAATGAGCGTGACATACGTGCAACCGCCTCTGCACGGCGCGGCACCCGTACAAGGAGTTGCGGCCGTCATCGTTGCACCGACTCCGACATTCACCCAAACGACCGATGCGAACTTTCCCGCGTTCGGCAAAGCCGTGTACCCCGTAAGCAAAGTACCCAACTGGGGCGCCATGCGCACCCCCGCCGAATGGAATCGCACCTACGCGCAAATGACCGATGCGGATTTCGTTCCCATACCGAACTACGACCTGAATGTGCTCACCACGCCTTTGGATGAATTGAAGCGCAACATCTTTCTCTCGTGGGCACAATCGGCCATCACCGCGAAACTTTTCTACTCCACTCGGTACTTCGGCACGTACGACGTGGATGCCGGGGAGTTCAGCGGCACGCACGCGGGCGTGGATCTCAAGTTGCCTCTCGGCACTCCGGTAGGCTCCATCGCCGGCGGACGCGTAACGTACGTGGGCAGCGACGACCGCCTGGGGTTGCATGTGATCGTAGAGCACCGCCACCCCTCGGAAGGCACGCTCTATTCCGTATACGGACATTTGGGGGGCGTATCGGTACGAGCGAACCAAGACGTGCTGCCCGGCACCGTGCTGGGCACGGTGGGCATGACGGGCAACACCAGCGGCGCACATCTGCATTTGCAGGTGGACCGGGACAACGGCACGTACCCGCACCGTCAGTTCCTGGCCACGGAACACATTTCTCGCAGCCAAGCGGATGCCTATGCCATCAATCCCATAATGCTCATACGTCAAAACGCCTACGGGGTGCCGCAGGCGTTGACGAGCAATGAAATGTTGCCGTAAAAATTACTGACCGAGCATGGTCACCACTTGCTGACGCAGGGCCACGAAGCCCTCCGGTACGGTCAGACGCTTGGCGACGGTATCGAAGCTTATCCAAATGCCGCCGTAATCGGGCATGTACACCTGACCGTTGGGACGCTGGTACCAGGAGCAGTCTCGCGGATTGCCGTTTTTGTCGCGGTCCGGGTTGTCGGCAATGTCACTGCGAGCAAACACTTGTTTGCGGATGCACTTGTTCCACACGAGGTTGGCGGAAACGGGATACCCGTTTGCATCCACGTACAAGGGGCTCTTCTTGGCTTTTACCACCTTCACCTTCGGCATGAGCGAAGCGGAAATGGCTTCACAGAAACTGCCATCGGCCAACTTGCCTGCCAAGTAGGTCACGACCGGAGAGTTCTCCAAGTTGCCATCCGGCGTCGTTACATCCAAGCCCATGAGCGCACCGATGATTTCGGCCGCCTTCAAAAGCAAGTCACGATCGGCATCACTCGGCAAACTGCGCTGCATGGAGCACAGGAAGCGCTGTTCTTGCGGTGAGAACGGAATGTCGTCCGTTCCACCGAAGCCGGCATGCGGCGTGCTGCCGTCAATGCCGTTCAAACCGGCGGTGAACGTAGCTACGGAACGGTAGACGTTCGTGTTCCAGCCACGGTGGTTACCCTGGCCCGCGGGGGTGTCGTTCAAGCCGCTGATGGCAGGCGGAGTCTCCTCGTCACCGCCGCCCTCTCCGCCTTCGCCGCCGTCGTTGCCGCCTTCGCTGGATTCGCTACCGCCTTCGCTGGAATAGCTGGAATAACTCGACTCACTGCTGTAACTGGAATACGAAGAGCTGCTGCTGGAGTACGGATAAGCATCGCAGTCGCCGTCTTCCAAATCCCGCACTTCATCGTCGGTAAGCGCGCGTGAGTAGAAGCGTACGTCGTCTATCAAGCCGTCCCAGAACTGCACGGGGCTGCCTTGGTTGTCCACGGCACCGATGTGAATGGCTTGAGCGGTGGCCACGGGTGCCACGCCTGCGGCAGAGTTATCCAAAACGCCGTTGAGGTAAATGCTCCACGTGCTGCCGTCGAACACGCCCACCACATGCGTCCACTGGTTGGCGACGAGCGGGCTCACCGCTTGCACGCCGATTTGCGCACCGTTGTAGGTTTGGAAGCCCAGCTTGCCGTCGGCCGTGACGGTCTTCAGCTCCCATTCGGTCTGCGTGCCGTTGTAGCCTTTGGAGATGATTTGACGATCTTGACCGATGGTCTCGGGGTTCACCCAAGCGGAGATGGAAAACGCGGCAGGCGTCGGGAATGCAGAGTTGCCCAGGTTCACGTAGTCATCCGTTCCATCGAAGTTCAAGCTGCGTTCGTTGTCGAATCCGAGTGAAGGGACATTCGTGGAAATAAACGGATTGCCGACATGCGAACCGTTGAAACCGTTGCCGGTCACGTCGTTGGCCACCGTGCCGGACGTTTCGTCAAACGGCAGGTAGAAGCTCACGTCATCGTCTTCGGGAGAGCAAGCGTTGGATTCCATTTGGCAATCGGCCGGGCAGGAGTCTTCGCCCTCCGTGTTGCCGTCATCGCAGTCTTCGCCTTCTTCCAGAATCTCGTTACCGCAAACGGCGGGTGCCAGGCTGGAAGACGAAGAAGAGCTGGATTCCACGCTGCTGGAAGAACTGGACTCTTCGCTGCTGGAAGAAGATTCGCTGCTGCTGGAACCGCCTTCGGTTTGGCAGAACTCATCGCAACCGTCTTCGTTGGTCAGGTTGCCATCATCGCAGGTTTCACCGCTTTCAACGGTACTGTTGCCGCAAACGGGAGCAACCTCTTCCTGACAAAATTCATCGCAACCGTCTTCGTTGGTCAGGTTACCGTCAGCGCAGG